>JAJYMS010000008.1 GCA_021786825.1 Bacillota bacterium
TGTCGGGAAGCCAGCCGCGGCCGCTCGCGAGCCGCCGCGGCCGGCTCGAGCCGGTCGATGTGACGGAGGCCCTCCGGGGGAGGAACATCCACTTCCCCCCCCCGACTCTGCTTTGCCTGGAGAACACCCACAACCGCGCCGGGGGCACCGTCATGACCGCCGGGCAAACCGAGGCCCTGGCCGCCACCGCGCACCAGGCGGGGCTGCGGGTCCACCTGGACGGCGCCCGCATCTTCAACGCCGCGGTCGCGCTCGGGACCACGGCGCGGGAGTTGGCGGTTCCGGCGGATTCGGTGATGTTTTGCCTCTCCAAGGGGCTGGGAGCTCCCGTCGGCTCGATGCTGGCGGGCGGGCGCGAGTTCATCGACCGGGCGCGGAAGAACCGCAAGCTCCTGGGGGGCGGCATGCGCCAGTCGGGGGTGCTGGCGGCCGCCGGGATCATCGCCCTGACGCGCATGGTGGACCGCCTGGCGGAGGACCACGCCAACGCCCGCCGGCTGGCGGAGGGCCTGGCCGGCCTGGGGGGGCTGGAAGTGGACCTGGAGGCGGTCCAGACCAATATGGTCGCCTTCGACCTGCGAGGCGCCGACCCCAGCGCGGCGGTCTTCGTGGCGCGCCTGCGGGAGCTGGGGGTGCTGGCCAACGCGATGGGCCCGCGGCGCCTTCGGCTGGTCACCCACAAAGAGGTCAGCCGCGACGATATCGATCAGGCCCTCGGGCGGATCGCCCGGGCCCTCGGGCGAGGAGCCTAGCCGATGGATCTCTTCGACCAGGCCCGCCAGCGTGATCTGGAGGCCAACGCCCCGCTGGCCGCGCGGATGCGGCCCCGCGAGCTGGACGAACTCCTCGGCCAGGACGAAATCCTGGGCCAGGGCCGGTTGCTGCGGCGGGCCGTCGAGTCCGGCCGGGTGGGCTCGTTGATCCTCTACGGCCCCCCCGGCAGCGGCAAGACCACCATCGCCCACCTAATCGCGCTCAAGGCCAAGGCTCACTTCGAACGCTTGAACGCGGTCACCGGCGGCGTGGCCGACATCCGGCGGGTGGTCGGCGAGGCCGAGGAACGGCGGGGGATGCACGGGGTCCGTACGATCCTCTTCATCGACGAGATTCATCGCTTCAACAAGGCCCAGCAGGACGCACTGCTGCCCCACGTCGAGAGTGGCCTGCTGACCCTGGTGGGGGCCACCACCCAAAACCCTTACATCGAGTGCAATCCGGCCCTCGTCTCCCGCTCCCGCGTCTTCCGGCTGGCGGCCCTGCGGCCGGGGGACATCCGCCGCCTGCTGGAGCGCGCCCTGGCTGACGCCGAGCGCGGCCTGGGGAAGTACCGGGTCGAGGTCGAACCGGCCGCTCTGGACCACCTGGCGGACACCGCCAACGGCGACGTCCGCGCCGCTCTGAACGCCCTGGAACTGGCGGTGACCACCACTCCCCCGGGCGCGGGCGGGGTGATCACGGTGACCCTGGCCGCGGCGGAGGAGTCCATCCAGCAACGGGCGGTCGTCTACGACCGGGACGGCGACCAGCACTACGACACCATTTCGGCTTTCATCAAGAGCATCCGGGGATCCGACCCGCAAGCCGCCATCTACTGGTTGGCGCGCATGATCTACGCCGGAGAGGACCCCCGCTTCGTCGCCCGCCGGATGATCATCGCGGCGGCCGAGGACATCGGCAACGCCGATCCCCAGGCCTTGCTGCTGGCCGACGCCGCCGCCCGGGCGGTGGACTACCTGGGACTGCCCGAGGCGGGGATTCCGCTGGCCCAGGCCGCCGCCTACCTGGCCGCGGCTCCCAAGTCCAACGCCGCCAAGCTTGCCATCGATGAAGCCCTGGCCGACGTGGCCAGCCGGCCCACCGAGCCCGTCCCGGCGCACCTGCGGGACTCCAGTTACCAGGGCGCCGCCCGCCTGGGCCACGGTCAGGGGTACCTCTATCCCCACGACTTCCCCGGTCACCATGTGCCCCAGGAGTACCTGCCCAGGGGGTTGGCCGGGGCCAACTACTACCGGCCGAGCGACCAGGGCCGGGAGGCCGAGCTACGGGAGCGGCTCGGGCGGCTCCCGCGGGCGGGCGCGCGCCAGGAAGGGGAAGTCCAAGGCTGATGCGCCTTTACGAGTTCGAGGCCAAGCGCCTGCTCCGCGAATTCGGTGTGCCGGTCCCCGAGGGGCTGCTGTTGCGGGAGGGTGCCGCAGTGGATGCCCCGCCGCCGGTGGTCCTCAAGAGCCAGGTCCTCACCGGCGGCCGGCTGAAGGGCGGAGGCGTCCGGTTCGCGGCCACCCGGGAGGAGGCCGCGGCCGCTCTGGCCGCCCTATGGAAGCATCCGGTGGGCGGGATGTCGCCCCGGGCCATCCTGGTGGAGCCGCGCTTTCAGGTGGCCGAGGAGTTCTACCTGGCGGTGACCTACGACCAACAGGCCAGGCTGCCGGTGCTGGTCTTCTCCCGGCAGGGGGGCATCGAGGTGGAGGACCAGGTCAGGGGGGGCGCCAGCGTCGGGCGAGTTCTGCTGTCATCCTTCACCCCGCCGCCGGAGTACCGGGTCCGCGAGGCCCTGGTCCAGGCCGGGGTCCGTTCCCCGGACCTGCCCGCGCTCGGGCGGATTGCCGGCACCCTGGCGCGCGCCTTTTTTGCCGGCGACCTGCTCCTGGCCGAGATCAACCCCCTGGCCCGGCTGGCGGACGGGAGTTTCCTGGCCCTGGACGCCCACTGCGAGGTTGACGACGACGCCCTGGGACGGCAGCGGGCCCGCCTCCAGGCTCTCGGCATCAGCGACCTCATGCGGCCGCACCGGGCCCCCACCCCCTTCGAGATGGCCGCCCAGGCCGTCGACGGCCGGGACCACCGCGGCGTGGCCGGCCGGGTGGTGGAGTTCGAAGGCCCGCTGGGACTGTTAATCGGCGGGGGCGGAGCTTCCCTGTCGGCCTTTGACGCCGTGCGACGCCAGGGCGGCCGGCCGGCCAACTACTGCGAGATCGGGGGCAACCCGAGCGTGGCCAAGGTGGCCGACCTGGCGCGGCTGATCCTGTCGAAACCAGGAGTGCGGAAGCTGGCCGTGATCATGAACGTGGTCAGCAACACGAGGGTGGATCTGGTGGCGCGGGGAGTGATCAAGGGCATCCTGCTGGCAGGCCGCGAGCCGGCGGAAACGTTGGCCGTCTTCCGGGTTCCCGGGGCCTGGGAGGCGGAGGGCGCGGCGGTGTTGCGCCGTTACGGGATTGAGCCGCGCGACCGGCGGACCTCGATCGACGAGGCCGCCGCGCAGGCTGTGGCTGCCTGCGAGGGGGAGGTACCGGTTTGAGCATTCTAGCCGGCGCTCAAACCAGCGTCATGGTGGCGGGGATCACCGGGCGGGAAGCGGTGTCGATGGTCCGGTCCAGCCTGGACTACGGCGCCCTCATCGTGGGGGGCGTGACCCCTGGCAAAGGGGGGATGAGCGTCCACGGAGTCCCCGTCTACGACTCGGTCCAACAGTTGCTCCAGCGGAGCCGGGTGGACGCCGCAGTGATTTCGGTGCCCGCGGCCGCCGCGCGGGACGCCGCCTTGGAAGCCATCGAGGCGGGAATCGGGCTGGTGGTCATCACCACCGAGCGGATCCCGCGCCTGGACGTGGCGCAGATCCTGGAGTCCGCGCGGGGACGCGGAACCCGGGTGATCGGCCCCAACGCCCTCGGACTGATCTCGCCCGGTCAGACGAAGCTCGGCAGTATCGGCGGCCCGGCGGAGGACGCCCGGCGGGCCTATACCCCAGGCCTGGTGGGGATTATGTCGCGCTCCGGGGGGATGACCACGGAGCTGGCCTCTCTGCTCACCCTGCACGGCATCGGGCAGAGCACCTGCGTCAGCATCGGCGGCGACCCGCTGGTCGGCTCCAGCTTTGCCGACCTCCTGCCCCTCTTCGAGGAAGACCCCCGGACGAGGGCGGTGGTGGTGTACACCGAGCCCGGTGGTCGCATGGAGCACGAACTGGCCCGGGCCTTGCGGGAAAAACCTCACCGGGTCCGGGTGGTCGCCTTCATCGCCGGACGGTTCATGGATGGGTTGCCGGGCGTTCGCTTTGGGCACGCCGGCACCATTGTGCAGGGAGAAGAGGACACCGCCGCCCGCAAGGCGGAACTCCTGCGCGAAGCGGGGGTACGGGTGGCTCAGGATTTGTCGGAGATTCCCCGCCTGGTGGCGGCGGCCCTGGGGGAGGCGATGGCCGGGTGACGCCGGAGCGCGGCATCTTCGTCAACGTGGTGGTCACGGAGGCGTGCACCTACAGTCAGGGCTGCCGCGCCTGCCTGGAGGTTTGCCCGGTCGACATCTTCGCCGCTCCCGGGGACCCGGCCGCTGTCGGCGGCGAGCGGCTGCCGATTGCCGTCCGGGGCCAGCTGGAGGATGAGTGCACCCTCTGCAACCTTTGCACCGACCGTTGTCCCCCGCGGGCGCTGGAAATCCGCCGGCTCTACCTGCAGGTGTAAGGTTAGCCCAGCGGTTGTTTACCCCTGCCGCCGCTTCGACCAATCCGCGGGCGGTAGGCGGGGCCTTTCCTGTATTGGCAGGATTTTTTGCTGAAATAGCGAATCTTGGCCAAAGGTTAGCCCGGACACTTCACTTGACTAAAGGAGGGGATCTGGCCGGAGCATGCGCTCCGGGGTGATTTGGCAAGGCCGCACCCGCGACGCCAATGGTTCAAATGGTCACCAACTTTTTGGGAGGGGGAAGTTCAAATGTTGGGCCGAAAAGGTTTTGCCGTCTTAGCCGTGATCCTGATCGTCGCGCTCCTGGCGGGTTGTACCCAACAGCCGGCATCCAAAGAGCAGTCCAAACCGGCCGAGCAACCCAAGGCTGACAAGATCAAGATCGGCGTGGTCGCCCCGCTGACGGGGGACGTCGCCACTTTTGGCCAGTCCACCAAGAACGCCATCGAGCTGGCGAGGGACCAGCTGAACGCCAAGGGCGGCCTGCTTGGCAAGCAGGTTGAGCTGGTCTTCGAAGACGACAAAAACGACCCGAACGAGACCGCCGCGGCGGTGAAGAAGCTGATCAGTCAGGACAAGGTGGTCGCCATCGTCGGTTCGGTGGCCTCCAAGTGCACCCTGGCGGGGGCTCCCATTGCTCAGGAGAACAAGATCCCGATGATCACGCCCACCTCGACCAACGAGAAGGTCACCCCCATCGGGGAGTACATCAGCCGCGCCTGCTTCATTGATCCCTTCCAAGGCAAGGTGATGGCCAAGTTCGCCGGCGAGAACCTGAAGGCCAAAGCGGCGGCGATGCTCTACGACGTGAGCAACGACTACAGCAAGGGGCTGGCCGAGAACTTCAAGGCCGCCTTTGAGGCCGCGGGCGGGAAGGTCGTGGAGTCGCAGACTTACGGCAAGGGCGACCAGGATTTCCACGCCCAGCTCACCAAGATCAAGCCCACCAAGCCCGACGTAATCTTTCTGCCCGACTACTACAACACCGTCGGCTTGATTGCCAAGCAGGTCCGCGAGGTCGGCATCAAGTCGGTTCTGCTGGGCGGCGACGGCTGGGATTCCGAGGATCTGGTCAAGATCGGCGGCGACGCGGTGGAGGGCGGCTACTTCAGCAACCACTACTCGGTGGAGCAGAAGAACCCCGAGGCGGTGGACTTCATCAAGGCGTACAAGGATAAGTACGGCAAGGAACCCGACGCCCTGGCGGCCCTGGGGTACGACGCCGTCACCATGCTGTTTGACGCGATCAGGCGCGCCGGCAAGACCGACGGCCCGGCCGTCAAGGACGCCATCAACGCCACCAAGAACTTCAAGGCCGTATCCGGCAGCATCACCCTCGACGCCAACCGCAACCCGATCAAGAGCGCCGTGGTCGTGACCATCGCGAAGGGCAAGCAGAAGTTCGTGACCCAGGTCAACCCGTAAGTCGCGAGTCTCTTGGCGCCGAGCAAACGGCGAGGTAATCGGTCGGGTACCCCCCGGGGCTGCCTGCGCAACTCTTTCGGGGGTACCCGACCGGTGTCGCTTGACCGGGGGGAGGAAACCGGTGGAGTTCTTGCAGCAGATCATCAACGGAGTGGCGCTGGGGAGCATCTACGCCCTCATCGCCCTCGGTTACACCATGGTTTACGGCATCGTTCGCCTGATCAACTTCGCCCACGGGGACGTTTACATGGTCGGCGCCTATGTCGGCTATTTTGTGGCCAACTGGATGCTGGCCCAAAAGCTCGGGTACTACTTCCCGGTGGCCCTGGTCCTTTCCATGGCGGTCGCCGCCATCCTGGGGGTGGTCCTTGAGCGGCTGGCCTACAAGCCCTTGCGGAACGCCGCCAAGATCGCGGTTCTCACCGCGGCCATCGGCGTCTCTCTCTTTCTGGAGAACTTCGCCCGGTGGCTGCCCTTTATCGGTCCCAACCCGCGGGGTTTCCCGGACCTGTTTAAGCGGCACACGTACACCTTTGCCCACGACCAACTGTACGTCAGCAACGTGCAGGTGGTCGTCCTGGTTGTGACCCTGGTCCTGATGGTAGGGTTGCAGTACCTGGTGCTCCGGACCAAGATCGGGAAGGCGATGCGGGCCGTGTCCTTTGACAAGGACACCGCGCGGTTGATGGGAATCAACGTCGATCGGATCATCTCCGTCACCTTTGCCCTGGGCTCCGCCCTGGCGGCGGCGGCCGGAGTGCTGGTGGGCATCGCCTACCCCCGCATCGATCCCTACATGGGGATCATGCCCGGCCTGAAGGCCTTCGTGGCGGCGGTGCTGGGGGGGATCGGGATCATCCCCGGAGCGGCCCTGGGGGGTATCATCATGGGGGTGTCCGAAACCATGGCGATCCAGTTCTTCCCCAGTACCTTCAAGGACGCGGTGGCTTTCGTGATCCTGATCATCGTCCTGCTGGTCAGGCCGACCGGGATTCTGGGCAAGTACGCCAGTGAAAAGGTGTAGGTGAAGAGCGATGGGAGTTGGCGGGGCAACCACGAGGATTCCGGCTTCACCCCTTCCTTCGCGACCGGCGGCCACCTGGGCGACCAACATGGCGATCGCGCTGGGCGCGGTGGCCTTGTACCTCATGCTTGACTGGCTCGGAGGCACCAACGAGTACTACCAGCACATCCTCACCCTTTCGGCGATCAACGTGATCCTGGCTGTTTCCCTGAACCTGATCAACGGCCTGACGGGTCAGTTCTCTCTCGGCCATGCCGGGTTCATGGCGGTGGGAGCCTACTTCTCCGGAAGCCTCACCTACTTCGCCAAGGTCCCCTACGTCCCGGCCCTGCTGGTGGGGGCCCTGGCCGCCGGGGTAGCCGGTTTCCTGGTGGGCCTGCCGACCCTGCGCTTGCGGGGGGACTACCTGGCCATCGCCACCCTGGGCTTTGCCGAAATCATCCGCGTGTTGATCGTGGGGTCAGAGTCCATCGGCCTGAAGTTCCTGGCCGGCCCGCGCGGGGTGCAGGGCATTCCGGGCTATACCAACTTCGGTTGGGCCTACTTCTTCATGCTCGTGACGATCCTGGTGCTGCGCAACTTCACCAACTCCACCCACGGGCGCGCCTGCGTCGCCGTCCGGGAGGACGAGGTGGCGGCGGAGGCGATGGGGGTAGACACAACCCGCTACAAGGTGCTTGCCTTTTCGCTGGGCGCCGGCTTCGCCGGGCTGGCGGGGGGACTCTTCGCCCACCTGCTGCAGTTGCTGCACCCGGACTCCTACGGTTTCCTCAAGTCGGTGGACTACGTCGTGATGGTGGTCATGGGAGGGATGGGCAGCATGACGGGGTCGGCGCTGGCGGCGATATTTTTGACCGTGTTCAACGAGGTCCTGCGCAAGGCCCTGGAGTTGCGGATGGTGATCTACGCCCTGGTGCTGGTGGCGATCATGCTCTTCCGGCCGCAGGGGCTGCTCGGCAGCCGGGAACTCTCGGTGAATACCTTCCGGCGCTTGGGCAACCTTGTCCGGCGTGGCCGCGGGCAGGGGGGTGGGCGGCGTGGCGTTGCTTGAGATCCGCGACCTGGCGGTGCGCTTCGGAGGCCTGACGGCGGTGAGCGATTTCAACCTGGATCTGGCGGAAGGGGATCTGGTCGGGCTGATCGGTCCCAACGGGGCGGGGAAGACAACGGTCTTCAACCTCCTGACGGGGGTCTACCGCCCGACCGCGGGGAGGATGCTCTTCAACCATCACCCGCTGCAAGGGCGCAAACCCAACCGGATCACCCGGCTGGGCATCGCCCGGACTTTCCAGAACATCCGGCTCTTCAACAACCTGACGGTGCTCGATAACGTGCGGGTGGCCTATCACCTCCGGGCGCGGTACGGGGTGGCCCAGGCGATTCTGCGCACCCCCGCCTTTCATCGCGAGGAGGAGCGAATCCACCAGCGCTCCATGGAGTTGCTGAGGATCTTCCGGCTGGAGGACCGGGCCGGGGAGACCGCCAAGAACCTCCCCTACGGCGAGCAACGGCGGCTGGAGATCGCCCGGGCCCTGGCCTCGGAGCCGCGGCTCCTGCTCCTGGACGAGCCGGCGGCGGGGATGAACCCCCAGGAGAGCCAGGAACTGATGAAGCTGATCAAGGACATTCACCGCGAGTTCAAGCTGACGATCCTGCTCATCGAGCACCACATGGACGTGGTGATGGGCGTCTGCCAGCGGATCCTGGTGCTGGATTACGGGGAGACCATCGCCGAGGGCACCCCGGGGGAGATCAAGCGGAACCCCAAGGTCATCGAGGCCTACCTGGGGGTGGAGGTATAGCGGATGCTCCAAGTGGCGGACCTGAACGTCTATTACGGGGCCATCCACGCCTTGAAAGGGGTTTCCCTGCGGGTCGAGGAAGGGGAGGTCGTAACCCTGATCGGCGCCAACGGGGCCGGCAAGAGCACCTTGCTGAAGACGGTGTCCGGGCTGCTGCGGGCCCAGGGCGGGTCGATCAGCTTCGCAGGCCGCGACATCGGGAGTGTCCCGGCGCACGTGATCGTGGAATCGGGCGTGGCCCACGTGCCGGAGGGGCGGCGGATCTTCGCCAACCTGACGGTGCTGGAGAATCTGGAACTGGGAGCCTACAGCCGGCGCGATCCCCGGGCCGTCGCCGAGGACCTCGAAAAGGTGTTGACCATCTTTCCCCGGCTGTCCGAGCGACGCAGGCAGTTGGGTGGGACCCTTTCCGGCGGTGAGCAGCAGATGCTGGCCACCGGCCGGGCGTTGATGACTCATCCCCGGCTGATGTTGATGGACGAGCCTTCGATGGGCCTGGCCCCGATCCTGGTGAAAGAAATCTTCCGGATCATCCGTGACATCAACCGGTTGGGCACGACCATTCTTCTGGTGGAGCAGAACGCCCACATGGCCCTTAGCGTGGCCCACCGGGCCTACGTCCTGGAGACCGGGCGAATCGTGCTGGAGGGCACGGCGGCGGATCTGGCCCGGAGCCAGGAGGTACAAAAAGCCTACCTCGGCGGTTCCTGAGACCGTCTTCCCGTCCCGGTGTTGGACCGCGGCCCGACAAGGGGCCTGCGGTCTTTCTTGCGCCTCCGGCAGGGCTCCTTGTTAGGCGGGTCGGCGTACCATGGTCGCTTGACACCCGCTGGGGCGCATGCTAGCATAGGTGCCGGAATGCCTAGTGTTCTACTCGGGATTTGGGGGGAGGGAACGGCGTGAAAATCTCGACGAAGGGTAGGTACGGCGTCAAGGCCCTCTTCGAATTGGCGATGCACGAGGGTGCGGGCCCGTTGTCCCTGAAGACGATCGCCGAGCGGCAGGGGCTTTCCGAGCACTACCTGGAGCAACTGGTGGCCACCCTGCGCAAGGCCGGGCTGGTAACTTCGGTCCGCGGGGCGCAGGGTGGTTATACCCTAACCGGTCCGGCTTCGTCCGTCACGGTCGGCGACGTCCTGCGGGTGCTGGAGGGACCGATCGGCTTCTCCGACTGCGCCACGGAAAACGGGGATGCGGCGGAGCACTGCGGCAAGTCGGAGGGCTGCGTGGCCCAGGGCGTCTGGGAGAAGGTTCGGGACAGCATCATCGCGGTCGTGGACGGCATCACGCTGGGGGACCTCTGCGAACAGGCGCGCCAGGAGATGGCGGCACGGGCGCCCACCTACCAAATCTAGCGACCTGAGTGAAGGAGATGATCAACGTGCGCAAGGTCTACCTGGATCACGCCGCCACTACCCCGGTCGCCCCGGAAGTGGCCGAGATTATGGTCAGATACATGATCGAGCACTTCGGCAACCCGTCTTCGATCCACGCCTGGGGGCGGGAGGTGCGCAAGGCGGTGGAGCAAGCCCGCGAACAGGTGGCCGCCCTGATCGGCGCGCAGCCGAACGAAATCGTCTTCACCTCGGGCGGGACCGAAGCCGACAACCTTGCCCTCCGCGGGGTGATGGCCGCCCACCGCAAGCAGGGAAATCACCTTATCACCAGCAAGGTCGAGCACCACGCCGTGCTGCACACCGCCGAGGAACTGGAGAAGGAAGGATACCGGGTCACTTACCTCGGGGTTGACAAAGATGGCGCGGTGGACCCCGAGCAGGCGCGCGCCGCGATTACGCCGGAGACGGTGCTGGTAAGCCTGATGCTGGCCAACAATGAGATCGGGACACTGCAGCCCGTCGCCGAGGTCGCGAGAATCTGCCATGAGCGTGGGGTTCTCGTCCATACCGACGCGGTCCAGGCGATGGGTCAGGTTCCGGTGGACGTCAACGCCCTGGGCGTCGACCTGCTGACCTTGTCGGCGCATAAGATCTACGGCCCGAAGGGCATCGGGGTCCTCTACGTCCGGCGGCGGACGAAGATCCAGTCCATGGTGCACGGGGGCTCCCAGGAGCGCCGGGTGCGCCCGGGGACCGAGAACGTTCCCGGCATCATCGGCCTGGGGAAGGCCGCCGAACTGGCACGCCGGCACCTGGCGGAGCGGAGCGCGCACCTGCTGAAGCTCCGCGAGCGGTTGATCGAGGGGCTGCTGCGCATCCCCTACGTCCGGCTCAACGGCCACCGCACCGATCGCCTGCCCGGCAACGTAAACGTCAGCGTTGAATTCGTCGAGGGCGAGGCGATGCTGCTCAACCTCGACCTCCGGGGGGTTGCCGCCTCCAGTGGTTCGGCCTGCACCTCGGGGTCGTTGGAGCCGTCGCACGTGATCATGGCCCTGGGCGTGCCGGCGGAAATGGCGCACGGGTCGCTGCGCCTCACCCTGGGACAAGGCAACACCGAGGAGGACATCGACTACGTAACGACTTCCCTGACGGAGATCGTCGAGCGCCTGCGGGCGATGTCCCCGCTGTGGAACGACGCCGGCTCGCGGGAGGAGAAGGCGACCCGTGTATAGCGAAAAGGTAATGGACCATTTCAGCAACCCCCGCAACGTTGGCGAGATCCCCGACGCCGACGGCGTCGGACAGGTCGGGAACCCCACCTGCGGGGACGTCATGGCCATGTATATCAAGGTTGCGGACGGCGTGATCAAGGACGCCAAGTTCAAGACCTTCGGCTGCGGCGCCGCGATCGCGACCTCCAGCATGTCGACGGAACTCATCATCGGCAAGCCCATCGACGAGGCCCTGGAGATCACCAACCAGGCCATTGCCGAGGCCCTGGACGGGTTGCCGCCAGTCAAGATGCACTGTTCGGTGCTGGCCGCCGACGCCTTGCGCAACGCCCTGTGGGACTACTACACGAGGAGGGGCGAGGAACCCCCGCCCCGGCTCAAGGAATGGCACAG
>JAJYMS010000060.1 GCA_021786825.1 Bacillota bacterium
GGTCGGCGTCCCGGACTGCCGCCACCTCGGGGGTGGTGACGATGATGGCTTTCTCGGCCCCGGCGATGGCGTTCTTGAACCCCTGCTCGATGCCGGCCGGGCAGTCGATAAGCACGAAGTCGAACTCCCTTTTCAATTCCTCGGTCAGGCTCTTCATCTGGTCCGGAGTTACCGCGGTCTTGTCCTTGGTCTGCGCCGCGGGCAGCAGGTAAAGAGCGTCAAAGCGCTTGTCCTTGATCAGCGCCTGCTTTAACCGGCAAAAGCCCTCTACAACGTCCACCAGGTCGTAAACGATGCGATTCTCGAGGCCCATTACCACGTCCAGGTTGCGAAGCCCGATATCAGCGTCCACCAGCACCACTTTGTTCCCGTTCATCGCGAGAGCGGTGCCGAGGTTGGCAGTCGTGGTGGTCTTGCCGACTCCTCCCTTACCAGAGGTCACGACAATGACTTGACCCATGCGTTCCCCTCCTGATCCCTAGTCAGCGTTAGTTAAGCCGTGAGGCGGGTATTCGTCGATCACCACGGTGCCGTCACGAATGTATGCCACCTCCGGGCCGGTCGGGGGGAGCGCCTCATCCTCCGGCGGCCGGCTGATGACGTTGGCGATGCGAAGCTGGGTGGGCTGCAGGCGGAAAGCCACGACCAGCGCTCCGGGGTTACCGGTCGATCCGCCGTAGGGGGCGCCGGCGTGCGCCACCCCCCGCAAGACCCCCATCACGACAATATCGCCGGTGGCGATCACCTCCGCACCGGGATTCACGTCGCCAAGAATAACAAGATTGCCCCCAAAGTGGACCCGCTGGCCCGACCGCAGGGTTCGCTTGACGAGCAGGGAGTTGCTCCCCGCGCCGAGGTCCTCGGCCCGCCAATCTTCCGCCTTGGGGCGCAGCGGCGCCGCGGGAACCGCGGCCGCCACCGACTGTAAGCTCTTCTGGGCGGCGTTCCACGCCCGGGCGGCCAATTCGCGCTGGTCGCTCCCGCCGGCCCACCAGGCACGCTCACCGCGGTGGTCGGTCTCCGGCGAAGGCCCCGGCCTGCTGGCCTCGGCGTCCTCCATGTCGCCGGGGCCGTGAACGACGTTTAGTAACTCCAGCCCGTGCTTACCCCGAAGCATCTCCTCGAGCTCGATCAACTGACCGCTGGTGAGAATGCGGTTCCCCACGTCAATAGTGACCTGAGCACCGCGGTAAAAGAAGTTCTCCGCCGCGCCGAGGCGTTCGGCCAGCTTTCGCTTTAGAGTAGGGTAGTCGAGCTCGTCGTTGAGCAACATCAGGACGCCGTTGCGCGTGCCCTTGAAAACAATCTCTTCCTTCATCCCGCAGTCAGATGTCTCCTCTGCTCCCGGCTCCCCACTTATTCTGCAAGAAATAACCAATTCCTCCTGACGACCCGTCGGGCCCGGGAAAAAAGACATGGCGCTACCTGACGTTCTTCCCCGTCTGGTACTGCCACCGGGCTACCGACCGATAGATTTGCCAGTAAAGAATCGGTCCCAGGAGGGAGTTGTAAACCGCCCCTGGTAAAATCGCCGTCCTCCACGTCACCAAAAACTCCACGGGGCGGCCAAAGACTAGCAGCGTCAAAAACTCGGCGAGGTGGGCAAACACCGTTCCAGCAAAAGAGCCTAAGAGCACCACCAGCAGGTTCTCCTTCCAGATGCGCGGTTCCGCCAGTCCCACCAAGGCCCCGGTAAGGCCAAGGGCGAGGGCGTTCAGACCCAGGTACCGCCCGAGGAGGAGATCCTGCAACAACCCGGCCGCCAACCCGACGACGGCCCCGGACCGCCACCCATACAGCAAGCCGATGCTCAGCGTCAGCAACAAGGGCAAGTCTGGCTTCACGCCCCAGACCGCCAGCTTATCGACGAGGCTGGACTGGACCGCCACGCTGGCGGTCACCAGCAATGCCAGGACCCAGGCTCTCACGGCTACCTCTCTCCCGCGGAGACGACCACCATGACCCTCTCCAGGCGGTTGAATTCCACCGACGGTTCCACGGTGGCAACCTTCAGGAGCCCGTAATCCTCACGACTGATTCCCCGCACCCGGCCGATGATGATCCCCTTGGGGTAAACCCCGCCCAGACCGGATGTCACCACCAGGTCGTCAAACCCCACCTCGGCGTCGCGGGAAAAGAACTTTAGCTTGAGGCGTTCGTTGCCCTGGCCCGACACCACCCCCAGGTCGCCGCTGGTGCCGTGGCGTACGACAGCCCCCACCCCGGAATCGCGGTCCAGGATGAGGGTTACCGTGGCGGTGAAGTTGGTGACCTTGGAAATGCGCCCGACCAACCCCTGGTCGGTGACTACTGGCATATCCCGGGCAATCCCGCTGGACAGCCCCTTGTCGATGGTGATGGTGCTGAACCAGTTGTTGGGGCTGCGGCCGATCACCGCCGCCGAAACGTAGCTGTACGGCGTCGCTTGCGCGAGCTTCAGCTCCCGCCGCAGCGACTCGTTTTCCGCCTCAAGCTCTCCTACCCGCGCCTGCAGTTGCTCAGTGGCGGTGAGCTGATGTTTCAGGACCTGGTTCTCCTCCCGCAGGTGGCGCAGATCGGCCACGAAGCGCCCGGCGTCCTGCAACCCCTCCACCACGCCGGTCGAGAACCGCTGCAAGGGCGACAGGAGATCTGCCAGCAGGCGCTCGACCAGGGTCACCCCCGGCCGCTCCTGACGGGTGGCGCCTAACAGCAACAGGAGGGCCAGCACGACCGCCAGGGCGGTCAGGAAGACCTTGTTGCGGAGGAGTTGCAGCATCTTGTTACCGGCGCCCTCGCGGACGTAGCGAATTCAGCATGTCCAGTACCTTCCCGGTACCCTTGACCACGCACAGCATGGCCTCATCCGACACGTGCACCGGCATCCCGGTTTCCTCGGCGACCAGCTTGTCCAATCCTCGCAACAGAGAACCTCCGCCGGTCATCACGATCCCTCGATCCATGACGTCTGCCGCCAGTTCCGGCGGGGTTTTTTCCAGGGTAACCTTGATCGCCTCGAGGATGCCCGCCACCGGTTCAGCCAAGGCGCGGCGGATCTCCTCCGAGGTGACCTTCAGGGTCCGGGGCAACCCCGTCACCAGGTCGCGCCCGCGGATGTCCATGGTCTCTTCCTTCTCCAAGGGGTAGGCGGACCCGATGGTGATCTTGATGTCCTCAGCGGTGCGTTCCCCGATCATCAGGTTGTAGGTCCGCTTGACGTAGTTGACAATGGCTTCATCCATCTCGTCGCCGGCGACGCGAATCGAACGCGCGGTGACGATCCCCCCCAGCGAGATGATCGCCACCTCGGTGGTTCCTCCCCCGATGTCGACCACCATGTTCCCCGCGGGCTCCTCAATCGGGAGTCCGGCGCCGATGGCCGCGGCCTTCGGCTCTTCGATGACGTGGGCCTCGCGGGCGCCGGCCGACAGGGTCGCGTCGACCACCGCCCGCCGCTCAACCCCGGTCACACCCACCGGCACTGAAACCACCACCCGGGGGCGCAGCAGGCCCCGGCGGGAAGAGGCCTTGGCGATAAAGTACTTGAGCATGGCCTGGGTGGTGTCAAAATCGGCGATCACGCCGTCCTTCATCGGCCGGATGGCCACGATGTTGCCCGGCGTGCGTCCAATCATCTGCTTGGCCTCCTCGCCGACCGCCATGATGGTCCGGGTGTCGCGGTCCAGGGCCACCACCGACGGCTCCTGCAGCACGATCCCGCGCCCCTTGACAAAGACCAGCGTGTTGGCCGTCCCGAGATCGATCCCCATGTCCCGGGACAGGAAGTTAAGTCCCATGTAAGCGTAGGTTCTCCTTTCCCTTCTGTCTCACGTACCCGGCGCTCCCGCGGTTACATCAGCCCGCGTTCGCGCAAACTGCAATAGCGGTTGTCCCCAATAATGACGTGGTCGAGCACTTCAATGCCCAGGATGCGCCCCGCCTCCACCAGGCGGCGGGTAACCTCCACATCCTCCGGGCTCGGCGTAGGGTCCCCCGACGGGTGGTTGTGGGTGAGTACCACCGCCGCCGCGCTCCGGCGTAGCGGGGCCTTGAAGATTTCCCGCGGGTGAACCAGGGAGGAGTTCAGGCTGCCCACCGAAACAGGTTCGATGGCCAGGACCTGGTTCTTGGTGTTGAGGATCAAGGTGTTGAAATGCTCGCGGTCCAGGTGGCGCATCGACTCCATCAGCAGAGCGGCCGCGTCGGCGGGTGAGTTGACAGCCGGACGGTTCGCCGTGCAGGTCGCCAGCCGCCTTCCCAGTTCGACGGCCGCCTTGATCCGCGCCGCCTTGGCGGGGCCGATGCCTGGCAACTGGCTCAGTTCCTCGACCGCAGCCGCCACCAGGTACCGCAGGCCGACTCCCTGGTCACCCGGGGCGGCGTTCGCCTCCCCCAAGCGCAACAGTTGCCGTGACAGCTCGACCGCGGTCTGCGCCGTGGAACCAGTTCCGATGAGGATTGCCAACAGTTCCGCATCCGAAAGGGAAGAGGCCCCAAGGCTGAAGAGTCTTTCCCGGGGCCGCTCGTGCGCTGGGTAGTCCTTCAGGGTAATCCGATATTCGTTGGCCCTGGACAAAATCGTTCACCCCAAGACCTTGACTCCGAACTCCTCGAGCATCCTGGCGAGGCGCGGCACTGGCAGGCCCACGACGTTGAAGTAACAACCCTCCAGGCGCTCCACCAACACCGCGCCCAGTCCTTGCACGGCGTATGCTCCCGCCTTATCCAGCGGTTCCCCGCTCGCAACGTACGCGACAATCTGGTCAAAACCGAGCGGCCGCATCCACACCCGCGTCTCCTCATGGTCGACCCGCCGCTTGCCGGTGGCGGTTTCAACAACCGCCAGACCGGTGAAAACCTGGTGCTCCTTCCCCGCCAGGCGGCCCAGCATGGCCCGGGCCTCTTCGCGCGACCGGGGCTTCCCGAGCACTTCCCCGTCCAACAGCACGACCGTATCGGCACCCACTACCAGGGCGCCGCGAACCGAAGCCGCCACCTTCTCCGCCTTGCTCAAGGCCAACTTACGGACGAGTTCGCCCGGGTCTCTCCACCTCACGGCGTCCTCCTCGATGTCGGCCGGGATGACCTCGAATTCAAGGCCGATCTGTCGAAGCAGGTCCTTGCGCCGCGGCGAAGCCGAGGCAAGCACGATGCGCGGCATTGTTCCTCCTGGGATCGCGGGTAATCACCGGCCGGACCTCAGCGACGAAGCGCCAACACCAGGCCCACCAACATGCCGACCACGCCGGCGGCGTTGAGGTGCACTGACAGACCCAGGGTAACACTCAGCACCTTGAGGTCCAGAGTCAGCGGCGGCGTCAGGCCGATAGTGGTCAACCGCGTCCCGGCAACCGAAGCTGCCGGTACGAGTCGCGCCAGAGCCTCCCCGATGATACCGCCGACAAAAGCACCTGCCAGGATCATTACCAGCGCGAAGAGCGCAAAGCTGAACCACGAATCCCTGCGCATCGCCCCCGTTCCTCCCTCGCGGCGCAGCCCGCGCGCCCTGCGGCTCGCGCCCTGCAACGGTTGCGCGGCCACCGGAGGTATTCAATCCAAGGCGGTAAAAATCCTGTTTTTTCGACCTGCCACATAATCCCGCCGAGAACCCGGGGCTGGAAATTTATCCTAGCTTCCCCGCGCCCGGGGGAAAGTATTCCACCTCCCCCAGCTCCCCTCCGGCCCGGTCCCCGAAAACGAATTGCAGCGGGACAGGCGGCAGGTCTCCTTTCGCCAGCGTGAACTCGGCGCGCGGGTAAGTGATGATCATCAACACCATTGCCCCCCGCGGCGGATCCTGCAGTTTCACGGTCACCCAGATCCGGGAACCTTCCGCCACGACCGACTCGACATCGATGGCGTAGCCGCCCGTGGGGCAAAAACCCCGATGCAGGACCACCAGTAATTCGCGCTCAAAATCGATGGCGGGACGGAACTCCCGGGTGCCGAAGGCTTGCTCAAATTCCGCCAGGCTGCCGAGCACCCAAAAACCCATTTCCCGCGCTTCCGGCACGGCCCCCTCGAAGCGCAGGCTGACCGTTCGCCAGGGGACCTCCATTATCGCTCCCTCCCCGCCAACCTTCGCCTTCCATCTTCTGGGTCGAAGAGGGGAATTCCTGCTCGGGCCCTGGCCGGCCCACGGAGTTCTCCCACCAGGTACAGCGACCCGGTGACCAGTACCAAGCCGTCCTGGCCGGCGTCGAAGACGGCCGCGTCCAGAGCCCGGCGCGCATCGGTGATCGCCCGGGCCTCCAGCCCCTCCCCGCGCAGCACCCCGGCCAGTTCGGCCGCCGGCATCGCTCGCTGGTCCCGGACCTGGGTAGCGACCGCGCCCTGCGCCACCGAGGCCAGGTGGCGCGCGATCCCGGCCACCGCCTTGTCCCGCATTACGCCCATGACCAGGACCACCCGGTGGCCGGCGAAAAGCTCCCGCACCGCGTCTGCCAGGGAGGCCGCCGCCGGAGGGTTGTGAGCCCCGTCCAAGACCAGCAGGGGTGAGGCGTGGACCAGTTCCAGCCTTCCTGGCCAATCGACCTCGGCCAGCCCGGCGCGCAGAGCCTCCTCCGGGACGGAGAGCCCGCGCCGCCTGGCCACCAGTAGCACTGACGCCGCAACCGCGGCGTTGTTGAGCTGGTGCCGGCCCAGCAAACGGGTCGCCAAGCCTGCCCACTCTCCCAAATCCCCTCGCAGGTGGAACGTACCGCCGTTCTGGCCGCAGGGCCCGTCCACCCGCAGCACGTGGGCAGTCCGAACCGGGAGCCCACGGCAGGGTGAGACGGCTCCCCGCTCCCCGGCCTCTCCGGCGGCGCTCAGACAGTAGAGCGGCGCGTCCTGTTCCCCGGCCAGGCCGGCGATTACCTCCATGGCTTCCGCCGGGGCGGAGGCGACGACCGGCACACCGGGTTTGATGATCCCCGCCTTCTCCCGGGCAATCGCCAGCAGGTCATCCCCCAGGCGGTCGGTGTGGTCCAGGCCGATGCTGGCGATCGCCGTCACCACCGGCGGCGGAATGGCGTTGGTGGCGTCATGGCGGCCCCCAAGGCCGACCTCGAGCACCACCGCCTGGGCCCCGGCCGCACGGAAATGCAACCAGCCCATCGCCGTGATGACCTCGAACTGGTTTGGGGGTTCGCCACCGCGGTCGGCCACCTCCTCGACCCGCGGACGAAGCAGGCTCAGGTACTCCGCCACCGCTGCCGGCGGGATTTCCTCGCCGTTGACCCGCACCCGCTCGGTTAACCGCTCCAGGTGCGGGGAGGTGAACAGGCCGGTGCGATACCCCGCCCGGCGCAGAGCCAGCTCAACCATCGCGGAAGCCGAGCCCTTCCCGTTGGTTCCGGCAATGTGGATGACCTGGCGCCCTCGCTCCGGGTGCCCTAGGCTCGCCAGCAACTGCTCCATCCGCTGCAGGCCCAAGCGGCGGCGGAAACGTCCCAAATCCTGCAGCCAGCCAACCGCCTGCCGGTAGTTCACGCGCCCAACACCTCGCGTATGGCGGTGGCCACGGCGTGCTCGTCATCCGCGCTGGCGGAGCGCTGGGCGGCTGCCTTGACGTCGTCCGGGGCCCAGCCCATGGCCACCGAGACTCCCGCCCATTGCAGCATCGTGATGTCGTTCTGGCTGTCGCCCAAGGCCATGACCTCCTCCCGCCTGATTTCGCGCTGGCGGCAGATCCACTGTAAGGCGTGCCCCTTGCTGGCCTCGCGGCCCAGGATGAAAAGGATCGACCCCAGCTCCTCGCTCGGGAAGGTGGTGAACTGCAGCCCAGGAGTGCTCCCGAAACGCCTGAGGACCGCGTCGACCGCCCTCCCGCCGGTCACGGACAGGGCCAGCGGCCGTTCGGGGAGCCGCCGGACGATGCTGGAGTCGACCTGGTGATCGGGATCGAATTGCCGCTCCACGGGATTCGGGTCGCGGCTGAAGACCATCCCCCTCTCCCACTGGCAGCCGACGGCGCTTCCCAGTTCGTGGGCGTACCTGGCGATGCGAAGGGCCAGCGGAAGCTCGATGGAGGCCGATCGCAACACCCTCCCATCGGCCGAATCCAGCACCAGGGCCCCCGCCAGGCAAATCGCGGGCCCTCCGAGCCCCAATTCGGCAATGACTCGCCGCGTCTTGCTCCACGGCCGGCCGGTCGCCACCAGCACCTCGACACCACGCTCGCGGGCCCGTGCCAGGGCCAGGCGGTTCTCCTCGCTGACCCCGCCGTCGCGTCCGACCAGGGTATCGTCAAGATCCACCGCTACCAGCTTGATGGTCAATCCCAACACCCCCGTGATAGCCATCATAACAGATCAGCCCGCCTGCCGCAGCATGGGCGGCAAGGCGGGCGCAATGTACCGGCGATTCCTTGTTAACCCTTACTCGCCGCCAGTTGCGGCCACAGTCGCGGGTCCTCGAAGCCCAGCCGCCAGATGGCGACCCCGGCCCAGTGATGCTGAAACACCTGTTGCAGCTTGAAGGCGGTGCTGTCAGCGTCCTCGAAGTACCGCACGTGCCCTCCCACCTGGTCCACGGGGACCTCGGCGTCGTAGTCCCAGGCCGGGGAGGAATTGCGGAGCGTCAGGTCGCGGAGCGCCTGCTGCGACGTAACCGCCCGGGCGGCCGACCCATCCGTGGGCCAGTCATAACCGTAGGCGGCAATCCCCAGGACCAGTTTGCGGGGGGGCATCATCTGACTCGCGTAGTCCATCACCCGCCGGATCCAGCCCAGGGAAGCCACCGGTCCGGGGACCCCGAACTGGTAGTGCTCGTCGTAGGCCATGATCAACACCTGGTCGGCCACCGGGCCGATGGCCGCGTAATCGAAAGCGCCGCTCCAGGGAGCGTTCGGGTCATCGTGGGTCTTGGCGGGGACCGAGACGGTCACCAAGTAGCCGGCCGGGTGCAGTCGAGCTTGTAGTTCCTTCAGAAAGCCGGTATAGTTGTCGCGGTCCTGGGGATCCAGGTTCTCCAGGTCTACATTGACCCCGCGGTACCCCTTCGTCGACAGGATCGCGTAGATGTTCTCCTCCGCCCGGTGGCGCGCCGCCGGGTCGCTGAGCAGGCTGTGGGCGACGGCCTGATCGAAGTTCCCCGTCGGGCCGATGTTATGGAACAGGGCCAGGGCCTGTTTCCCGTAACGCTTTGCGTACTGCAGCATCTCCGCCGGGTCGTAGGTGGTATTGACCGAGCCGTCGGCCTCAAGGGCGTATTGAAAGGCAACCAGGTAGTCGATCTTGTCCCCCTGCTGCACCAGCGTGTCATAAGCCTCGTGGTCAAAGGCGTTGTACTGGACGTAATACCCTACCACCGAGAAGTCGGGCGACTGGCCGGTGTTCACCAGGACCGACCGGGCCTCGCCCACCCACTGCACGCTCGCCCCCAGGTTTTCCCCCACGAACCGCAGGGGAACCAGCGTCCTGCCACCGACGATCAACGGCGGCTGGTCAAGCCCTACCGGCTGGCCGTTCTTCCAAGCCCGGGAGGATCCGACCTCGAACCGGAGAGACAACCCCTTGGCGCTGATGATGATGGACTGATCCGAAGCCGCCCAATCCACCTGGGCGCCCAGCCTTTGCGCCAGCGCCCGGATGGGCACGAGGACCCTGCCGTTCGACAACTGGGGTGGAACGTCGACACCGAGCCGTTCCCCGTCCACGAAAACTGCGATGCCAACCGGCGCCCCGATGGTCGAACCGTTGGTAGAGTCCTCCGCCACCACTCCCCGCGCGGGGAGGAACACCCCCGCGGCCAAGAGTGAAAATGCCAGCAATAGCCCCAAAGCCCGTGTCCTGTGCAGCATCCGCGCCTCCGTCGAAGTGAGCTGGGTTTTCTGCTCGACAAAATTCGACATCCAGCGCGGTCTACCTGCCTTACAGGTCAGGCAATATCTTCCCTGAAACCGGCTACAACTCTTTCAGGGCGGCGATGCGGCCGTCCAGGGCGGCGATCTGCCGGGTCAGTTCGGCCTCGCGCGCCCGATCCTTGGCGATTACCTCCCGGGGCGCCTTGGACAGGTACCCCTGGTTGCCCAGTTTGCCCCGTAGCTTGGACGCGTCGGCTTCGGCGGCCTGGCGCTCCTTCTCCAGCCGCGCGAGTTCCTTTTGGACGTCTATCAACCCGCGCAACGGCAGGTAGACCTCCACGCCGGGGACCATTGCCGCCACCGCCTGCGCCGGCCTGGGAGTTCCCGCATCCTGAATCCGCAAGTCCGAAACGCTGGCGAGATGGGATATGTGGGCGGCCGTCGCTTCCGTGGCCGCCTTGAGTTCGGAGGCGACCTGCAGCACCACCTCCGCCTTTTTCCCCGCCGGCACGTTCAACTCCGCGCGCAGGTTGCGAACGGCCCTGATAACCTCCTGGGCCAGGGTCAGGCTGCTCTCCGCCTGCCGGAAGGACTCACCCGTGAAGGCCGGCTGCCGCCGTGGCCAGGCGGATATCATGACGCTCTCGCCGCGATGGGGCAGGGCTTGCCAGATGGCCTCGGTGATGAAGGGCATGAAGGGATGCAGCAGGCGAAGGATCTGGTCCAGGACGTAACGAAGGGTCGCCTGGGCCGCCCGGCGGCTGCCGGCCTCCTCCCGGCCGTACAGGCGCGGCTTCACCAGTTCGATGTACCAGTCGCAGAATTCGTCCCAGATGAAGTCGTTGAGGACCCGGGCCGCTTCGCCCAGTTCGTAGCGCTCCAGCAACCGCGTCGCGTCGACCACGGCGTGGTCCAGCCGCGCCAGGATCCACCGGTCGGCCATTTCCAGCCGCCGGCCCGGCGTCCCTCCGGGCTCCCCGGGTCCCGCCGCCTCCAGGGCGAAATCGGCGTCCTGGGGTTCAAAGTCCTCGAGGTTCATCAGCACGAACCGGCTCGCGTTCCAGAGCTTGTTGGCGAAGTTCCGGCTGGCCTCGACCCGCTCCCAGTGAAACCGCATGTCGTTCCCCGGGGTGTTGCCGGTGATCAGGGTGAAGCGGAGGGTGTCGGCGCCATAGTCGCGGATCACGTCAAGGGGATCGATGCCGTTGCCGAGGGACTTGGCGAGCTTCCGCCCCAGGGCGTCGCGGACCAGGCCGTGGATCAGGACGTCGCGGAAGGGAACCTCCCCCGTGAACTCCAGGGACATGAAGATCATCCGAGCCACCCAGAAGAAGATGATGTCATATCCGGTGACCAGCACGGAGGTCGGAAAGAAATATTCGAGGTCGGCCGTCCGCCCGGGCCAGCCCAGGGTGCTGAAGGGCCACAGGGCGGAACTGAACCACGTGTCGAGCGCGTCGGGGTCCTGCTCCAGCCTGGTCGATCCGCACCGCTCACAGCGCTCGGGAGCCTCCACCTCGACGTTAACCTGCCCGCAGTCCTGGCAGTACCAGGCCGGGATCCGATGACCCCACCAGATCTGCCGGGAGATGCACCAGTCGCGAATGTTCTCCAACCAGTTGAGGTAGATCTTCGTAAACCGCTCCGGAACGAACCGGGTGCGCCCCTGCCGGACCGCCTCCAGGGCCGGTTCGGCCAGCGGCTTCATCCGCACGAACCACTGGGTGGAAACGAGCGGTTCGACGACCGTGCCGCAGCGCTGGCAGGTGCCCAGGGCCATCTCGTGCTCCCGCTG
>JAJYMS010000092.1 GCA_021786825.1 Bacillota bacterium
AAAGGGAATCCTCCGGCGCGCGCTGGCGAGGGCGCTGCCCGATGACGTCCTGATGCGGCGCAAGAGCCCCTACCCGAAAACCCACAACCCCGCCTACCTGGCGGCCGTCCGCGAGCGTCTCTGGAATATCCTGGATGACCCGGAGTCGCCCCTGCGTTCCTTCGTCGACGTGTCCGCCCTGCGCACCTTCCTCCGGTCCGAGGGGCCGTTATTTCAGCGGCCGTGGTTCGGCCAGTTGATGACCGATGCCCAGTACTTCGCTTACCTGATCCAGGTCGACACCTGGCTTCTGGAATACCGGGTTCGAATCCCCATCCAGGCGGGCTTTTCACGCCGGCCGGCGTGAGGGGTGTTCGCGGTCGCCGGTTATTGCGCATGCTATTAGCAATAAATCGGGGGGTGTCGCCATGCCCCAAGACTTCTCGGTGCCAAATCACCTGATCAACGAGGTATCGCCCTACCTGCTGCAGCACGCTTACAACCCGGTGGACTGGTACCCGTGGGGCGAGGAGGCCTTTACCCGGGCCCAGGCGGAGGACAAGCCCGTCTTTCTCTCCATCGGCTACTCCACCTGCCACTGGTGCCACGTCATGGAGCGGGAGTCCTTCGAGGACCAAGAGGTGGCGGCCGCCCTCAACGAGGGGTTCGTGGCCGTCAAGGTGGACCGCGAGGAGCGGCCGGACCTGGACCACGTCTACATGACCTTCTGCCAGGCGTTGACCGGCAGCGGGGGTTGGCCGCTCACCGTCATCTTGACCCCCGACAAGGTGCCCGCCTTCGCCGGGACGTACTTTCCGAAGCGCGGCCGGTACGGGCGGCCGGGGCTGCTGGACATTCTGGCCTGGATCAGGGACAAGTGGGCCAAGGACCGACCGGCCGTCCTCAAGGCCGGCGGCCGGGTGTTCGAGCAGGTGGCCGGCCAGTTCGATCCTGCCAGACGGGGTGAGGTCGGGCTGGACCTGCTGGAGGAGGGGTACGACCACCTGGCGGGCATCTTTGATCCGGAGCACGGTGGGTTCGGCCGGGCGCCCAAGTTCCCGGCCCCGCATCAACTTCTGTTCTTGCTGCGGTATTGGAAGCACCACTGGCGGCGCGGGGCGGGGGAATCGGCGGGCGGCGGGGCCCAGGCCGCCGGACCCGCCGACCCCTTGGCAATGGTCGAAAAAACCCTCCAGGCCATGTTCCGGGGGGGCATTTACGATCACGTCGGCTACGGTTTTGCCCGCTATTCGACGGACCCGCGCTGGCTGGTGCCGCACTTCGAGAAGATGCTCTACGACAACGCCCTGCTGGCGATCGCCTACCTGGAGGCGAAGCTGGCGACCGGCAACCGGGCCTACGGCCGGGTGGCGGAGCAGGTCTTCGAGTACGTCCTGCGGGACATGACCGACTCGGCAGGCGGTTTTTACTCCGCCGAGGACGCGGACTCGGAGGGGGTGGAGGGGAAGTTCTACCTCTGGACGCCGGACGAGGTCGAGGCGGTCCTGGGGAGCGAGGAGGGCGAACTGTTCTGCCGCACCTACGACATCGACGGGCGCGGAAACTTCGAGGGGCGGAGCATCCCCAACCTGATCGGCCGAACCCCCGAAGTCTTCCTTGACGAAGGGTGGAGCCGGCTGGAGGCCGCCCGGCAGCGGCTCTTCGCGACCCGCGAGAAGCGCGTCCACCCCCATAAGGACGACAAGATCCTCACCGCCTGGAACGGGCTGATGATCGCCGCCCTGGCGAAGGGGGTCCAGGTCCTGGGGAAGGCGGAGTACGCGGCGGCGGCTGCCAAAGCGGCGCGCTTCATCCTGGGGCGCTTACGGGACGATAGGGGCCGCCTGCTGGCCCGTTACCGGGACGGACAGGCGGCCTTTCCCGCTTATCTTGACGACTATGCCTTCCTGGCCTGGGGGCTGGTTGAGCTCTACCAGGCCACCTTTCGCCCGGACTACCTGGAGGAAGCCCTCAGGCTGACCAGGGAGATGAAGGAACTGTTCTGGGACGGGGAGCGGGGCGGGTTCTTCTTCACCGGCCGGGACGCGGAGCAGATCCTGGCTCGCCCGAAGGAGGTCTACGACGGGGCCATGCCTTCGGGCAACTCGGTGGCGGCCCTGAACCTTCTCCGCCTGGCCCGCCTCACCGGCGATCCCGACCTCGATGAACTGGCTGGCCGGCAGTTGCAGGCGTTTGCGGGAACGGTGGCACCGCAGCCCGCCGCCTATGCCTTCTTCCTGTCCGCGGTTGATTTCGCGCTGCACCCGTCCCTGGAGGTGGTGGTGGCGGGGGAACCCGAGGCCGGGGACACCGCCGCGATCCTGGACGTCTTGCGGAAGGCCTACCTGCCGGAAGCCGTCGTGGTCCTGCGCCCCGAGGGAGAGGAGGGTGAGCGCGTGGCGTCGCTCGCGCCTTACACCGCCGATCAAGGGCCGGTGGACGGCCGCACCGCGGCCTACGTTTGTTCCAACTTCGCCTGCGACATGCCCGTCACCGGCCCGGAGGCGCTGGCGGAGCGGCTGCGGACCTTGTAAGCGGCCCGGTCAGTCCAGCGGCACCACCTGGCCGGACTCGCCGTCCACCCGGACCCGCTGCCCGGTCCGCAGGCGCTGCGTCGCCCCGGTCACCCCGACGACCGCCGGGATTCCGTACTCGCGGGCGACGACGGAGCCGTGGGACATGATCCCGCCAACCTCCATCACCAGGGCGCCGGCGCTGAGAAACAGCGGCGTCCAGGCCGGGTCGGTGCCCGGCGCCACCAACACCTCGCCGGGCTCCAACCTGGCCCCCCGGGGGTCGTGCACGATGCGCACCCGGCCTTCGTAGACCCCGGGCGAGGCCGTGGCGCCGACCAGCGCTCCCTCCACCGCCACGGGGGCGGCGTAGATGGTCTCCCCCTCGCTCGTGATCACCCGGGGGATGGCACGGCGGGCCATTTCGCGTTCGTACTCCCCCCGGTTGACCGCTGCCCGCCCCCGCAGGTCACCGGGCGCGTCAAGGTCGCGCCAGTCCAGAAAGAAGACGTCTTCGGCCCGGTCCAGCCGCCCCGCCGCGACCAATTCCTCACCCGCCCGGGCGATGACGCGGCGAGAGGCCGCGAAGAAGCGCACGATCTGGAACTTGGGGTACTCCCGCATCCCCGCGAGGCCCCGCGCCCGGCTGAGCAAAAAGCCCAGGAACGCCGCCCTGACGGCGCCTTTTTCCCGCCGCACCCGCTTGACCAGGGCCGCGGCCGCCCGCTCCGCCGCCTCGGCCCCCTGGCGGAAGTGCCGCTCGGGGTCGGCATCTTCTCCGTGGGTGAGATAGGTCCGCAGGACGTTAAGGATGTGGGCGGGTTCCTCCCTCCAGCGCGGCATGCCGATGTCGATCTCGCGGACCGCCCGGTGGCCGTACCTGGCCAGGAACGCCTGAACCGCCGGATGATCGGCCGAGGGCTGCAGGCCTTCGGCCTTGAGCGCGCGGGAAACGCGCCAGAGGGCCAGGTCCATCTCCGTGGTGGGGTTGTGGGGCAAGGACCGGAGGACCGGTTGCAGGGCGGAGGCGTCGCCCAGCCATTGCTTCAGCTTGGCTTCCGCCAGGAACCTGGCCGCCAGGCCCGGCGCCACCAGCGGGGCCACGTTGGCGAAGAGGCGGGGCAGGAGGCCCGGCACGTGCTCCGCCACGAAGTGCCTCCGTTGGGCAACCCCGCGGAGGCTGTCGACCCGTCGCTCGATCTCGCCCACCAGCGCTTCCACGGCGGCCAGGGTGCGCCGCCGCCCCGTCGCGGGAAAGAACAGCGTGAAGATGGCCCGGGCCGCCAACCGCAGCACAACGCGGAGGGGAACTTTGATCGACAGGCTGTCCGTGGTCAGGGCCAGCCGCGGTTCCCGCTCCACCAGCGCCTTCAAAGCCTCGGAGGTCAGACGGTCCAAGATGGCACTCGCCCCGAAGATGATGGACCGCCCCTTCCGGTGCTGGAGGAGGCTGGTGACGTCCACGAAAAGCCTCCCCGCCGCCACCTTGAAGGCAGCCGGGGCTTCGCCGGGGCGCAGCCTGGCACCCACAAGGTTGGCGATGCCGCGCCCAACGGCGCGGAAGGCGGCGATGCCCATCGGCGTGAGGGGTTCCAACAGTCCTTGCAAGATGTTGGCGCAAACGTAGATCCGCAGTCCGGCCTCCGGTGGCGGCTGGGGCCCCGGCAGCGGGAAGAGGGAGGTGATGGGGCGGGCCTGCAAGAGGTAGAGCTGCTCTTGAGCAATCGCCCACTCAAGATCCTGTGGCGCACCGTAGTGGGCAGCCACCCGGCGGCCGAGATCGACCAGCGCCGCCACCCGGAGCTCGTCCAACACGGGGCGCGCCTGTATCTCCAGGGGAACCGGGAGGGTCTCGGTGCCACCTGCCCGCCGGACTGTCATCAGCGCCTTGGAGGAGATTAGCCGCGCCACAATGCCCCCGGTGGCCCCGTCGACCACCCAGTGGTCGGGCGTGACCTGGCCGCTCACCACCGCTTCCCCGAGGCCCCAGGCGCCGTCGATGACCATCTGGTCCCGGCGGCCGGTCACGGGGTTGGCCGTAAACAGCACCCCGGCCGCGTCTGACGCCACCAGGCGCTGGACCACCACGGCTAGGGCCACCTCGGCGGGGCGGATCCCCTGGCGCGCCCGGTACGAGATGGCGCGGGCGGTCCACAGGGAAGACCAGCAGCGCCGCACGGCCTCGAGCACCTGCTCCGGCCCTTCGATGTTCAGGTAGGTTTCCTGCTGGCCGGCGAAGGAGGCCCCCGGGAGGTCCTCCGCCGTGGCCGAGGAACGCACCGCCACCGGACCGCCCCCCAGTCTGGCGTAGGCGGTGGTAACCGCCTGGGATACCTCGTCCGGGATGGCGCCCGCCTGGAAAAGGGCGCGGATGGCGGCTGACGCCGCCTCCACCGAGACCGGGTCCTCGGGGCGCGCCTGGTCAGCCAGCCGTTCGATTTCAGCCTGCAGCCCGTTGGCCGCCACGAAGGCGCGGTAAGCCGGGGTCAGCAAAACGAAGCCGGGCGGGACGGGCAGCCCCGCCCGGGCCATCTCCCCCAGGTTGGCGCCCTTGCCCCCGGCCAGGGCCACGTCGTCCTTGCGGAGATCGGTGAACCAGCTCACGAAAACCACTAATATCCCTGTCTTTCGCTCTATATTATATTCCGCCTGAAATCCCACCCAACCGTCAAGTCTGCCGGAGGAGGGGATCCGCCCCAACGAATCGGCCACTGAGAAACCCCAATCGCCGGCATCAGCGAGAGCGAGGTGTCCCGGGCGTCTTCCGCTTGGGGGAGCCTATCCGTACCTGTGGCTGGATGAGCATGGCGATGGTAATGCCGTCTCGATTGTTACTGTATCTGAGGAGACGCAGGAGGGGGAGGAATAACCGGGGGAGTAGAGGTGCCCGATGGGACCGCATATCCGGTGGAGGTATCGATGCCTATTGTGTTTGTTGCGCCATCCCAAGTTACTCCATAATCAATCGCGGCGGCCACATCACGCAGTTTGAAATAGTTGTAGCCACCGATGTTATAGGCAGTAAGCTTTATCTCGCTGCCGTTCAAAAGAATTTTCGACATCGTGAATGCAGCCGTTTTACTTGTGGGATTTGCTGAGACTGCCAGTTCACCGCCCGCTATGGTATAGTGATTGCCCATCGTAAGACTGATGGCATTGTTTGCGCCATCCCAGGCAACCTCAAACTGCTTTTCAGTGCCGCTTAGAACAATCGCAATGTCGCGCAGCTTGAAATAATTGTTGCCGCCGATATTATAGGCTTCAAATGTGACTGGCTTTCCGTTGACAAGCACCTTTGAGGAAGTTGGCACCGCGGCGACAGGAGGATGGTAGTCGCCGCCCTCCCCAACCTTGACGGGAGCGGCAACATTCTTGCTCCGCGTACCCGTTCCGACCTGCCCGTTGCTGTTATCCCCCCACGCGTAAACGCTGTTGTCGTTCATTATGGCAAGTGAATAGTTCTCATGGGCAAACACCTTTTTTACGCTGGTAAGGGTCCCTTTTCTCACTGAATAGGCCCCAAACTGCAGGTTTGGAATGCCCAGGCTCTCGGAATCACCCCATACATAAAGCTGCCCCTGGGTGTCCACCGCGGCACCGTGCATGTAACCTATGCCGGCTGAGATGACGTTTTCCAGCAGGAGCCGGGGCGTATCCCACTTACCTCCGATTACTTCGACGGCACCCGGAGTCGGGGCGCCGACCTGGTTTAGCAGATGGTAACTTGCGTCGCCGAAGCCATAGAGTTTGTGGTTTTTGGTGATGAAGAGGGATGTGGCTACACCTGCTGCGCAGGTTTCGACGTTATCAGCGATTTTTTTCGGGGTGTAGCTGCCAGGCTTGTCCGTTCCCTGACCTAATTGCCCGTAAGTATTGTCTCCCCACGTCCAGAGTGTGTCGTCGGTCTTGACCGCCAGCACATGCCCCAAACCCCCGACCGCGACGTGCCGGACGTCATCCATGATTTTGACCGGTTTGTCCGAGTCGGTCATACCAGGAGCCTCGAAGCCAAAGGGAGCGGCGAGCGAACCGCTTTCATTACTCCCCCAGCCCCAGAGTGAGTTGTCGGTCCTAATTACAAATACATAATTATTTCCCGCAACCCAACTCCCGGCATATACCGCCTTCACTCCGGTCATGACCTCAAAAGGTTCGGCCGGATCACTCGTATATTTGCCGTTGCCGAGCGTACCCATGCCCCACGCCCAAAGAGAGTTGTCGCTCTTCGCGGCAAAATAGGCATTACTTCCCGCCGCAATAGAGATGGCGTCTTCCATCACCTTGCGGGGCGAGGGATCTGGTTCAATAATTCCGGCGGCGTGCAAGTTCTTGGGATAGCCGGCGTTTGAGCCCCAACCCCATACTGAGCCGTCATTTTTGAGCACAAGCATACCGTACTGGCCGAGCGCCGCATCCTTCACTCCGACATCCGCTGCAACTGCCGCAAGAGTCACCGATAAAGCAACCACCGCCATGATCAAGGTAATACCAAACAGTTTTTTCACGTAAGTTATCCTCCTTATGTGCAATGACTGTTCACTCTGACCTCATATATATCTCTCTTGCATACATAGAATGGTTGGCCGTCAATTCCTAATGCCTATTTGTTCTTCAGAAGGAAATAAAATCCTTCATCGGGGTTGGCGTGAGAATGCCTGCCCAGCGACGAGATGCCTGGGGCGGGATTCCAGGTGCTGGCGGGCCTAAGCGTCAATGACCCTATTTCGGCGGAGGCGCGCCTTGACACGTTACCTGGTTGCATTCCGTGATTGGTTAGCGTCGCTCCGCCACGGCCACCGTCCAGTGGTGGGTGAACCGCGGTTCCCCGTCCGGCCCAAGGCCGGCCTGGATGCCGGCGGCGTCGTCCGGGATGGCCCGGCGCATCAGGTGCTCGAGTTCGGGGAGGACCTCCGGGCGGAAGCCGGTGATGGCCGTCCACTCCTTCAGCCCACGGGGCGTGGACCAGTCGACGGTGCGGGCCCAGGCCAGCCCCGCGCCCTCCAGCAGTTCCCGGAGTTGCCGCTTGGACAAGAAGGCGACGTGGGAGGGGTCACGGAGGCGTTCGATCTGGTTGTGCAAGTTCCGCCGCGGGGGATCCTCGGCGGCCACGATATCGGCGACCACCACCCGTCCGCCGGCCTTGCAGACGCGGGCCATCTCCCGCAGGGGCAGGGACGGGTCGGGAAAGTGGTGGACGCTCAGCCTCGTCATCACCGCGTCGAAGCTGCGGTCGGTGAAGGGCAGGGCTTCGGCGTCCCCGCGCAGGAACGTCACGCCGGCAAGGCCCCGGTCGGCCAGGCTGTGGCGGGCCAGACTTTGGCGGGCCACTTGCAACATGGCCTCGGTAAGGTCAAGGCCGGTGACGGCGGCTCCGCGGTGGGCGGCCGCCAAGGTCAGCAACCCGGTTCCGCAGGCGACGTCCAGCACCCGTTCGCCGGGGGCGATTCGGGCCGCCTCGACGATCAGTTGCAACTCCTGGTCCCGCGACAGCACCGCATTCTGGGCAAACCGCTCGGCCTGCAGGGTGAACTCGCGCTGTACCAAACGCTGGTGGTCTTTCGTCCCCAACCTTTCTCCTCCTCTGCTACCCCTTGTGGACAGGAGGGGCCGACGGTATAATTTAGCGAGAACTGAAGAAGGTCAGCGCGACGGGTGCCCTCTCGAACGGAGGGTGAAAAGGGAAGTCCGGTGACGCGGAGCGGGTGATCGCGCCCTCCGCCAATCCGGCGCGGTCCCGCCACTGTAATGGGGAGCCGGCTCCACGCACACCCACTGGTGTTTACCGGGAAGGGGTGGAACGGTGAAGATCCAAAGCCAGGAGACCTGCCTGTCCGCGCTCGGCCAGCCGACCTTCGGAGCAAAGGCGGCGGTTTCTTCTGTTCCAATGGAAAGGGGGAGATTTGTAGTGCAAGGAAATGGTTTCGGCCGGTCGGGCGTTACCGCCGGTCTCGTCTGGCAAGGGATGCTGATCGCCCTGGCCGCGGTCGGGGGGATGATCAAGTTGCCGGCGATCGTGGGCAGCGTGGCTCTGGATTCCCTGCCCGGGTACTTCGCCGCGCTCTCAATTGGCCCGGGGCCGGGGGCGATCGTCGCCGCCTTCGGCCACCTCGCCAGCGCCCTGGTGGCAGGATTTCCACTCACGCTTCCCTTTCACCTGCTGGTGGCCGTGGTGATGGCGGCGATTGGAGCCAGCACCGCAGTTGTCCGGCGGGCCGCGGGAATCTGGGGGGCCGTGGCCTGGGCGGTGCTCACCAACGGGGTGGCGGCGCCTTTCTTGCTCAGCCTGGTGCCGAACCCTCTCGGGCGGTCCCTGTTTGCGGTGATGCTGGTGCCCCTGGTGGCCGCCTCGGCCATCAACGTGGGGTTGGCGGCGGCCGCCCACGCCGCGCTGCGCCGGGCCAAGGTGCTCTGACGTGCCGTCGGGCACCGGAGGACCTGGCGCCCCCGGTCTCCACCGGGTCCGCGACTTGCTGGTGCTGAACCTCGAAGGCGGCCGGGCCGTGGTGATCGCCTGCGACTCGGCCGGGGGCGTCGGCCCCAAGCCCGACGATGCCGTCGCGGCACCCGGCTACGTCGTGGGCCGCTTCACGGCGCGGGTCGCCCTGATGGAGATACTGGCCGGCGGGGCCTCGCCGGTGGCGGTGGTGAACTCCCTCTGTGTGGAGCCGTTCCCCACCGGGGAGGAGATCGCCCGGGGCGTGCGGGAGGAGGCGAGCCTGGCGGGGGTGGACCCGGAGGCGGCGGTGACCGGGAGTTCCGAGAAGAACATCCCTACCTTGCAGACGGGGCTGGGGGTGACGGTGGTGGCCCTGGCGGACCCGGCCGGCCTGCGCCCGGGAAGGGCCGCGCCGGGAGACCTGGTGATCGCGGCCGGACGGCCCAAGTGGGGGAACGAGGTGCGCCTGGACGACCCGGAGATCGCCGACCTGGAGTTGGTCCGGCTCCTGGGGTCCCGTCCGGGGGTGCACGACCTGTTGCCGGTCGGCTCCCGGGGAATTGCCCGGGAGGCGCGGGTGATGGGCGAGTCAGCCGGGCTTCGATATGTCCCCCTACTACCGCCGGGTTGGGATGTGGCCAAGTCCGCCGGGCCATCCACCTGCCTGCTGGCGGCCATCTCCCCCGGCCACGTTGACGCCGCCATGGCCGGCGTGGCCCAGCCCTGGGCCGTGGTGGGCAGGTTAGAGCGTGTTTGAGGCCGGGTACTTGCCCGCGGGAGGTGGGTGGGTGTGAACTCCAAGCCGGCGACAAGAGATACGCAACCGCCCGATTGGGAGGCCAACGTCCACGGGGGTGACGTGCTGGGCGCCGCCGCGCGCTACGGTGTCGCGCCGGGGGAAATCCTAGATTTCAGCGCCAACCTGGTTCCCCTGGGGACTCCGGCCGGGGTGCTGGCGGCGGTGACGCAATCCCTGGCGAGCGTCAGGCGCTACCCGGAGCCTTACTCCCGCGCCGCCGCCCGCCGGATCGCCGAGTGGCGGCGGGTACCGCCGGACGCCGTGCTGGTGGGGAACGGGGCGGCTGAGGTCATCCACCTCCTGGGGCAGCTTTTTCAGCGCCGCCGCGCGCTGATCCCGGTGCCCGCTTTCGCCGAGTACGCACGATCCGTGATCGCTTCCGGGGGGGAGGTCATCGAGTACCCCTTGCCGCAAGCAGCAGGCTTCGTGCCGGACCTCTCCGAACTGGAGACGGCGGTTCGCGCCCACGGAGCCGATTGGCTGTTTCTTTGCAATCCCCACAATCCCACCGGCGTCCTGCTGGACCGCGAGGCGGTGCTCCGGCTGGCGGCCCGGGTTTCGGAGTTCGGCGCCTGGGTGGTGGTGGACGAAGCCTTCATCGACCTGGTGGATGACCCGTGGGCGCGCACCGCGGCTTCCGCCGCGGCCGCTTCGGAGGCGGCCTTGGGTCCCCGGCTCAACCTGCTGGTGATCGGCTCGCTCACCAAGCTCTTCGGCCTGCCGGGGCTGCGCCTGGGGTACCTGGTGGGGAATCCGGAGGTGATCCGCAGGGTCAACGCGCTGCGCGATCCCTGGAGCGTCGGCGTGCCGGCGCAGGCGGCGGTGGAACCGGCTCTTGACGACTTGGCTTACCTGCAGGCGGTGAGACACTGGTTGCCGCGGGAGCGCGCTTTCTTGTTCCAGGGCCTGGCCGGGTTACCGGGCCTTCGGCCCTGCCCGCCGGCGGCCAACTTCGTGCTGGTGGAGGCCGGCGGAACGGGGCTTTCGGCCGCGGAACTGCAGTCCAGGCTGGGACCCGGGGGAATCGTGATCCGGGACTGCGCCAACTTTGCCAACCTCGGTCCCCATTACTTCCGGGTGGCGGTGCGCGACCGGGCGGACAATCAGCGGCTGCTGGAGGCCCTCGCGGCCGCCCTCGAACCGGGGGGCTCGCCATGAGGCATGACGCCGGTTCGTCCGCGTCTCGCCTGGTGATCGCCGGGACGGGCAGCGGCTGCGGCAAGACGACCGTCAGCGTAGCGATCATGGCCGCCCTGGCAGCGCGGGGTTTGGTCGTGCAGGCCTTCAAGGTGGGGCCTGACTACATCGACCCCGGCTACCACGCGCTGGCCACGGGCCGCCCCTCCCGTAACCTGGATACCTGGCTGGTCGACCCGCCGCGAGTGCGGGAGTTGTTCGCCCGCGCGGCGGCTACCGCCGAGGTAGCGGTGGTGGAGGGCGTGATGGGTTTGTTTGACGGGGTCCGAGGCGGCGGCGACGACGGCAGTACCGCCGCCGTGGCGAAGCTGCTGCAGGCCCCCGTCGTGCTGGTCGTCGACGCTTCGGGGATGGCCCGCAGCGCCGCGGCGATGGTGCGCGGCTACCAATCGTTTGATCCCGGGCTCAACGTCGCCGGGGTTTTCTTCAACCGGGTGGGCAGTCCGGGTCACTACCGGCTGCTCAAGGAGGCCGTGGAGGAGGCGACCGGCGTGCGCAGCGTCGGGTACCTGTCCCGGGCGGCCGAACTGGTACTGCCCGAGCGGCACCTGGGACTGCATCCGGCGGCCGAGCACGGTCCGGCGGCGGAAGTC
>JAJYMS010000189.1 GCA_021786825.1 Bacillota bacterium
GAAGGTAGTTGCCATCATGAGCAGGACCGCCAGGGAAACCCGGCCCTTGCCCCAGTTGACCAGGGTCAGGGCCAGGCGGCGGTCAAGTCCGGAGTTCTGGACCGCTCTCCCGATGAAGAAGACGGCCGCCAGCAGAGCGATGGTGGGGCTCCCGAACTCCGCCGTCTCTTTGGGGAAGGGCAGGACCCCCATTAGCGGCAGCGCAATCATGATCAGGACGCCGGTCACGGCGGGGACCACAGCCTCGCTGACCCATAGGGCGATAGCCCCCACCATAACCGCCAGGATGCGCTGCCCTGCCGTCGGCAGCCCCGCCGGAGGAGGCAGGATCGCCACCACCACGGCCAGGACCAGACCGGCGAGGGCCAAGTTCAGGCGCCAGCCCCGGACGTCCGCGGACTTCCCTTGAGATGCCATCAAACCCACCGCCTACTTCAGAAAGTCGCGGATATCGAACCCGTCCGACCCCATAGCGTGGGCGCGGGTAAATTCGTCCCGCGCGTCCGGCTCGGTGAGGGGCGGCTTGGTGGCGTCAATGCCCATCTTGGACCCGCGGCGGATCTGAGGAAACGTGCCCGGCGGGGTGATCAGCGGCAGGGAGGCGTCCAGGTGGTGGCCGTGGGTGTCAGGAATGATAAAGACGTCCCGCTGCGGGTTCACCCGGGTGGACAGGGACCAGATGACCTCTTTGATGTCATGGGGGTCGATGTCGTCGTCCACCACGATGGCGATCTTGGGGTGGAGGTAGGGGCTTGAGAGCACCGCCGAGGCCACGTCCCGGGCCTCCCCCTGGATCTTCGGAGTGATCTGCACCACGATGATGTGGCTGCCGCCGGCGCTGGGGATGGCCACCACGTCGTGGACGTTCACGAACCCGCCGACGTCCTTGATTCGCTCGTAGATGACGACCTCCATCGGCAAACCGTCGAGGATCTGGGAGGAGGCGATGGGCTTCCCCCCCTGCAGGGCGTAGTAGATGGCGTCGTTGCGCCGCGTGACGGCGGTGACGACCAGGTAGGGGTTGAACCCCGACCCCGCCCGGGCGTAGCCGGTGTGCTCGGCGAAGGGACCCTCTATCTCACGCTCATGGGGTGGGATGTAACCCTCGATCACCAACTCGGCGTCGGCCGGGATGTCCAGGTCGACGGTCTCCCCCTTGACGGTGCGGACCGCCTCGCCCAAGAAGGTTCCGGCCATCTCGAACTCGTCCACCCCGAAGGGAAAAGTCCAGCAGGTGCAGAGGTAGTAGGCGGGGTGGTGCCCGATGGCCAGGGCGATGGGCATCGGCTCGTTGCGCTGCTCATACTTCCGGTAGATCATGTCCATGTGCCGGCCGGGGTGCATCAGGACCCCCAGCCGGTTCTTGCCCTTGACCTGGTGCCGGTGCAGGGAGACGTTCTGGATGCCGGTGTCGGGGTCGCGGATGATGCCCATGCCGCCGCCGATGTACGCTCCGGCGTCCATGTTGCTCATGACGTGGATGGGGAGGTGGGCCAGGTTGACCTTGTCCCCCGTGAAGATCTTGTCCTTCACCGGGCCGGTGGCGACCGGCTGTTTCGGCGTGGGGCCCTTCTTCAGCAGTTCGCGCATGGTCGGGATGAACTCCCGCGGAATGGTCCCCAGCCCCAGGGCGAGCCGCCTGCGGCTGGCCTCGGCGTAGCTGATCGCCGTCCAGTTGGGGTAGCCCTTGAGATTGGTAAAATAGGTGGCCTTGTTGAGCCAGTTCTCCCCCTGCCAGGCCAGGCCACCCAGGTTGGTCTTCGGGTCAACCTCTTGGTCGATCCGCAGAAGTTCTCCCGCGACTTCCAGTTCCCGCATGAAACTGCGCAGATCCTTGGGCATGACGCTTCCTCCTCCGACAGACGCTTGCCAGCCAAGGGACCCCTCCATACACCGGCGCCGGAGGGGTCCCAACTGACCCTCGTGGCTTGGCGGACCGCGGCGCTACTTCTTGCTGCCCTGGGCTTTCTTCAGCTGGTCCTGAAGGTCGGGCATGATCTTCGCCATGTTGGTCTGATAGTCCGCCAGGTACTTCTTGTACTGGTCGGCCTTCCAACCGACATCGCCGATGGGCTGGTTGGCTTTCTTGGCCCAGGCCAGGTAGTCCGGATCGTTGCGCGCCTTGTCGAAGGCGTCTTCCAGCTTCTTGACGATCTCCGCCGGAGTGTTGGCGGGCGCCATGACCCCGATCACGAAGATGATGGTCAGCTCGGGCTTGCCGAGTTCCACGAAGGTCGGAGTATCGGGCCACCGGGTGATCCGTTTTTCAGTGGTGACCGCCAGCATTCTGATCTGGTTCGGGTCCATGGCGGCGCTGGCCGGGCTGCCCGAGCCGGCGTCAACCTTGCCTCCCTCGACCGCGGCCGCCACCTCGGCGGCGCTCTCCATGGGGATGATGGTCCACTTGCCGCCGTAAGCCTTCTCCATCGTCAGGACGGTGACCTGATCGGTGGAGCCCATGCCCCCGGCGATGGCGATCTTGGCCTCGCCGCTCTTGGCCTTGGCCGCCAGGTCGTCCATCGTCTTCAAGGCGGAGTCCTTCTTGACCAGGATCCCGTTGCCGTCGGCGTTTACCCAGGCGTAGATCGGGATCAGGGCCTCCTGCAGGGGTTTGCCGAGCTTGTAGGCGTCGGGGTACAACATGCTGTTGAGGGCCATTCCATTGGTCGCCGCGAGGAGGGTGTAGCCGTCGGGCTTGGTCTGGCCGACGTAGTTGGTCGCGATCAGGGCGTTGTTGCCGGGTTTGTTTTCAATGACCACCGTTTTCCCCAGGTACTTCTGGAGGTAGGGCTGAAGCCCGCGGGCGGCGGTGTCAACGCCGCCACCGGAACCAAAACCGATCACCAGGGCAATGGCATTGGTGGGATAATCGCCGCCGGCGGAGGTGGCCTTGTTTTCAACGCCCTTGTTCGCGGTGCCCTTGCTGCCTGTGCATCCAGCCAGAGCCAGGGTCAGGACCAGGGAGAGCAGGACCACGATCGAGATAAGCCTTCGGTTGCTCACTGTCCTTCAACCTCCTTCTGTTTTTTCATCTCGGGTCTGGGATCGGTCTTGGTGGTCACGCGGCGGACCCGACGGCCCGCCTTTTGCGGATCGCCCGGGTGACATGGGGACCGACAAGGACGAGCGCGAGCAGAATCCAGAGCACGATGGCCAGGGGGCTTTCAAAGAAGATCTTGCGTGACCCGTCGGACATCAGCAGGGCGGTGAAGTAGTTCTTTTCAAGCTTGGGACCGAGGACCACCCCCAGGACGGCGGGGGCCACAGGATACTTCAGGACCGTCATCATGTACCCCAGGACCCCGAAGGCCAGGGCCACCACGATATCCCAGTAGTTGTTGTTGGCGCCGCTGTAAGCGCCGATGAAGCTGGTCACCAGGGTGATGGGAACGAGATACTCGATGGGCAGCAGGGTCACCTTCGCGAAAAATCCGGCAAAGGCGAGGCCGACGACGACGTAGGCGATACTGGCAATCATGATGCCCCACATCAGGGCCCAGACGAGGGCGCTCTTATCCTGGAAGAGGCCGATGCCGGGACTGATCCCGTACATGATCAGAGCCCCCAGGAAAACCGCCGAGGTACTGCCGGCCGGGATGCCGAGAGTGAGGGTCGGAATCAGAGCCGCCGGCTGGCACGAGTTGTTGGCCGCCTCAGGCCCGATGACCCCCTCCACGGCGCCATTGCCGAACTCCTCCGGGTGCTTGCTGGCGCGCTTCTCCACGTCGTAGGCGGCCATGCTGGCCAGGGAGATGCCGATGCCGGGCATGGCCCCCAGGATCACCCCCACCAGGGACGAGCGGATTACCGAAACAGGGCGCCGGAAGGCTTCCATGAAGCCTTTCCACACCGAGCCGGTGGCCTTGCCGAGCTGAGCCACGGTACCACCCTCCTGCCCGGCGTCCACCAGGCTGGCGATGGCGAAGAATCCGACCAGGGCCACCTCCAGGTCGACGCCGTCAAAAAGGTACTGGGTGCCGAAGTTGTAGCGGACAAAGCCGGTCACCAGGTCGTAGCCGATGAAACTGGTCATCAGCCCGATCACCGCGGAGATCAAGCCCTTGATGGGTTCCTTGGAGCTAAGCCCTCCGATCAGGGTCATGCCCAGGATGGACAGGATGGTGTATTCCGCGGGACCAATATCCACCGCCAGCTTGGCCACCGGGGGAGCGACCAACATCAGGGCGGCGGTGCCGATGATGCCGGCCACCATGGAGGAAGCCATGGAGATCCCGATGGCTTCGCCCGCGCGGCCTTGTTTAGCCATCGGGTAGCCGTCAAAGCAGGTCGCCACCGCCCCGGCTCCGCCGGGTACGTTGATCAGGATCGAGGTGATGGACGCCCCGTAGCCGTCTGCCGCCCACAGCGCCAGGAGCAGCATCAGCCCCAGCACCGGTTTCATGGTAAAGATTAGCGGCAGGAGGAGCGTCAGGCCCACCCCGGCACCGACCCCGGGAACGATTCCCACGATGATCCCCACGAACACACCGACCAGGACCATCAGGAGCGACGTGGGGGAGAGGGCGGTAAACAAGCCTTGCCAAACTACACTCATCGGTCGACCCCTCCTTTAACCACCGAATAGGACGCCGGGATACAGTTCAACTTCCAGCAGTCTAACGAAGAGCAGGTAAACGACGGCAATGGTCAGCACGGCGGCAATCCCCATCTTGAGCCTGCTCTTGCCCCCGAAGGCCATGCCGCTGCCGTACACGATCACCCCGGAAGCCACGATCATCCCGATCAGGTACGAGACTATTACGTAAAGCACCATACTGCCAAAGGAGACAAAGACCGCGCGCCAGTTTACGGCGGCCCCAACTGTCTTGTCCGGCTCGGCCGGCCGGCGGATGACGCTTACCAGGTGAATCAAGACGATCAGTATACCTGCGATATCCACCAGCAACGGCAGTTCCCGCGGGTTAGGCGGGTAAGTGAGCCCAAGCACCAGGAAGAGCACAAGGATGGCCAGGATGAAGAGGCCGAACCCGATCTCCAGCCGACGCCGCTGCGTTGCTTCCACCAGAATCCTCCTCTCGTACGCCGGGGGCGCTGTTGGTCAAAGTTGCAAGACCTCATCCGGGAGCCAAGGTCAGCACCTCCTCAAGGATGTTCGCTCTGCAGGAACCACTCGGTGGGAATCTGCCTTCCGGCCCCCTTCCGCACGGCCGCTTCGTAAATGGCCGCGGCCACCGCCGAAAACTGGATTCCCAGGCCGATATTGTTGATGAAACAGGTGACCTCTGCCTCCGATCCCCGGCCGGCGGCCGCGCCGCCGACCAGTTCCTGGAGTTCGGGGTAAGCCGCCCAGTCCGGTTCCCCCCCGCGGCCACCGCCGGAGGGCGAGGCGCCGGGCATCAGGTACTCCACGGGGTCGTGGACGTCCACGTGCCCGTGACCCGGCAGGTAGGTCTCGGGATTGGCGCGGCGGGCGTTTATGAAGGTCTTGTCGCAGCGCGCCAGGACGCCGGTCCCCAGCTCGGCGTGCTTGACGCAGGTTACGAACTGGCCCCGCCGGACCCATCCCGGATCGATCACCGGGGCCAGGGAGTTGGTGGCGCTGGCCAGGATGTCGGCGTCCGCGACGGCCACGCTCGGTTCCGCCGCCGGTATCACCGGCAACCCCAGGGTGGCGGTCATCTCCCGGGCGAAGGACTCCCGGTGTTCCGCGTTGGGGCTGTAGACCCGCACCTCCCGTAACGGCCGGACCAGGGCCAGGGCCATCAGTTGGGCCCCCGCCTGCCAGCCGGAGCCCAGCAGGCCAACCCGGGAGGCATCGGCGCGGGCCAGGTGCTTGGCCGCCAGGGCGTTGGTCGCCCCTACCCGCATCCGCTGCAGGTACCCGTCCGGCATGATGGCCAGGAGTTCACCGTTCTCGGTGCTGAAGAGGAGGACCAGTCCGAGGTACCTGTTGCCGGCGGCGACCGGGACTCCCTCTTTGCGAAGCTTTCCCCCTACCTCCCGCCACCGGACGACGTTGGAATCGATGCGCAGGGCGACCACGTGATGGGAGGGGAGGGTTCCCTCCATCGTCTTGAAGACGTGAAAGGCGTCGGGCAGGTTGGTCCGCGAGTAGAGATCGGAGCGTGGCCGGTTGACGGCCGTGCCTTCCCCGAGTTCCCGGTACGCATCCTCCACCACCCGCAGGGTGTCTTCCATGGTCAACAGTGCCTGGACCTCTTCGTTGGACAATAAAATCGCCACGGTCCCACCTCCAGCCGGGTCGCTCCCGGCTCAAAGCGTCGCGCCCAGTTCCTCCGCCAGGGCCTTGATCTCCGGGTCGTCGAGGGCCAGCAGGTGCCCCTTGACGACGCAGGGTTGGCCGTCGATGTAAATGTCCGGCTCAATCACCAGGTGATCCAGGTGGATCCCGGGATCGACCGTGCTCTTGCTCTTGAGGGTCTTGCGGTCGGCGGGGTCGTCGTAGAAATCGATGCTCATGCCGGTGGCCGCGTGCAGACAGCCGGCGTGGCGGTGGGCCTCCAGGTGGCTGGGGTCGTCGATCGTCACCCGGGCCTTGGGGCACAGGCCGATCATCAATTCACCCAGGTGCCAGGCGTCCGGGCCGTAGTCCCGCTTGAGGTTGTCAAAGAACTGGACGTGCTGCGGGTCGCCCTCCACCCGGACCACCTGGCCCTTTTCCAGGTAAATGGTGGGTTTAGGGTCAAGCAAGCCGGGGAAGGTGTGCAAGCAGTCGAAGACCATCTTGCCCTCGGCGGTCCAGGCCGGCCACACCCCCGTGTCCCCGGTGCCGCCGGCGAAGACCTCGAAGGTGCCCGGTTCGACGGGGAGCATCGGGCCGCCCACGACGTACTCGGGCTTCAGTTGGGCGGTGATGTCGGTCCCCGACTCGGAGGTCACGCGGATCACCTTGCCGTTTCGCCACTGGTGGAACACCTTGCGGCACACGGCGAAGGTGATCTCCAGCGGAAAGCGGGCGCCCTCGGAGCAGAGGGCTTCGATGCTGTCCATGGCGCAAACGATGTGGCGCGCCCCGCTGGCCTTGGCCTCCCGCGCCGCCTGGGAGTAGAGAATCATCGGTTCGCAGACCTCGAAGAAGACATCGGCCGCCTGCATGGCCGCGGCGATGGGTTTGGGGGGCTCCTCGTGGGGCGCGGTGCGCGACTCCATGAAGGCCACCGTCACGTTGGCCCGGGCCTCCCGGGACACCGCCGCCAGCACCTCGGCGATGCGGGGGTCGCTCTTGGTGTCGGTCAGGATAAAGACGTTTTCGCCTCGCTTGACGCCCGCCAGGGTGATGGCGCAGTTCCGCGCTCCTTCCATGGCGTCGATAAACTTTCGGTCCATGGGTGGTTAACCTCCTCGTTTTATCGGCTGGCCGGGGCGGCGGGCCGCCAGCAGGTCCAGGGCGGTCTGGACCGTAATGACCTCGGCGTACTTGGCCCCCATATCAAACAAGTTGGCCAGGCGCAGGGTCGGCGAGCGGTCGAAGGTCCCCTCCTCCACCACGAGGGGGGCGAAACCGTGGGAGAAGGCGTCCACCACCGAGGCCCGGACGCAGCCTGAGGTCGCGGTGCCGGTCACCAGCAGGGAATCGACCTGGAGGCGGTGGAGGTAGTTGGCCAGGGAGGTATTGAAGAAGGCGCTGGCCCTGGCCTTGCGAAGCACCAGGTCGCCCTCCCGGGGGGCGATCAGGGGGGGAATGACGTCCCGCAGGGGGTTGTCGTCGCCCGCGGTGCGGGGGCGTTTGGTTGCGCCGCCATAAAAGGCCTCCCCCGCCCGGTCGCCGGTGGTGTAGATCACGGGCACGGCCCTCTGCCGGCAGGCCTCGAGCACCCGGGCGATCTCGCGAACGGCCTCCCAGGCGCCGACACAGGTGGTCGCGTAGCCCTGGACGTGGTCCGGATCCGGCCCCCCGGTGAAGGATTGGGTCACGTCGATGATCAGCAGGGCGGGGTGATCCCCCAGGCGCGGTTCGCGAGCCCAGAATCCGGCCTTCTGGTAGACCGCCCGCTCCACTTCCGGCACGAACTCCTGCCAGGGACGCAAACCGCCCGATGCAAGCCGATCCGTCTGCAAGCGACCCACCTCCCAGCTAGGGTTGGATTTTCTCCCGGTCGACGGCCACTTCCACCACCGCCGGACCCTTGTGGGCCAGGGCCCGCAGCAAGGCGGGCTTCATGCCGGAAGCCTTGGTGACCCGCTCCCCGAAGGCCCCGAAGGACCTGGCCAGGGCGGCGAAGTCGGGGTTTTGCAGGTCCACCCCGATGTACCGGCCGCCATAGGACTTGCGCTGGTGGTTCTTGACGTTGCCGTAGCAGTCGTTGTTGATCACCACCAGCAGCACCCGCAGATCGTACTGCACCGCGGTGGCCAGTTCCTGGATGACCATTAGGGCCCCGCCGTCACCGGCGATGCAGACCACCTGCCGCTCCGGCCGGGCCAGCTTGGCCCCCAGGGCGGCCGGCAAGCCAAAGCCCATGCTGCCCCCTCCGGGGCCCATGAATCCCCCGGCGGGGAAGCGGTAGTAGCGGTCGAACCAGGTGCGAAAAGACCCGGCGTCGCTCACTATCAAGGCGTCGCGGTCGATTACCTCCCGCGTGACCGCCACCAAGTGGGCGGGGTGAATGGGAGTCTCCGGGAAGGGACCTGCGGGGGTCGACTCGCGGCGGTAGGTTTGCTCCCGGTCCACCTCCCAATCCCAGTCCGAGGAACTGGGGCCTCCCCGCTTCCGCACCGCCCCTAGCAAGGCCTCGACGGAGGCGGCGACATCGGCCACGATGGCCACTTCCGGGGTGTAAACCTTGCCCAATTCGGCCGCGTCGATGTCGATGTGGACCAGCCGGCTGTTGCGGAAAAGGGTGTACCGGCGGGTGGTGAACTCGCTGAACCGGCATCCCACCGCCAGCACCGCGTCGGCCTCGGCCGCCACGGCCACGGTGGTCGGGGCGGCGCCGCTGCTGCCGGTGATGCTGCCGCGGTAGAGGGGATGGTCGTTGGGGAAGTTCTCCGGGCGGCTGTGGGTGGCGATTACCGGGATGCCGGTCGCGGCCGACAGTTCGGCCAGCCGCCCGGCCGCCCCGGACCAGGCCACCCCGCCGCCGGCCAAAATGAGCGGGCGCTTCGCGCCGGCGAGGACCTCCACGGCCCTGGCGATGTCGTCGGGATGGGGCCGCGGGCCCCGCACCTGAGGGGCCGCCGGGAGGAATTGCATGGTAGCCTTTTGCTGCTGCACGTCCTGGGGCAGGGCCACCAGCACGGGCCGGGGCCGGCCCAGCATGCTTAGGCGCAACCCCCGCTGCAACAGTTCGGGTACCCGGTCCGGACGCTGCACCTCCACCGCCCACTTGGTCACCGGGCGGTAGAAGGTCAGCAGGTCCATCTCCTCGAAGGCGTCCCGCGTGGCGATGTCGGTGGAGACGCTGCCCACCAGGGCCACGACCGGGCTGGAGGCGGCGTAGGCGTTGTGCATCCCCAGGGCCATGTTGGCGGCCCCCGGACCGCGGGAGGCCATGCACACGCCGGGTCGGTGCCCGGCGCGGGCGTAGCCCTCGGCCATGTGGGCGGCCCCCTGCTCGTGGCGGGTCACCACCAAGCGCAGCGCGGACTGGGCCTGCAGTGCGTCGTAGACCGGGAGGACGGTTGTCCCCGGCAGGCTGAAGACGTAGCCTACCCCTTCCGTGGCCAAAGCCACTACCGCGGCTTCAGCCCCCGACAACACCCTTTCCATGCTCATCAGGCGATGAAGTCCCTCCAGTTGTGCCGCTCCAACCCCATCGGGACGCTGAGCTGCTGTTCGTGCCGGCCCTCCACGTCCCGCAAGGGCGGCTTGGTGGCGTCAATCCCCATCTTCGAGCCTAACCTGATGTGGGGGAAGACCCCCGGCGGGGACAGCAACCTGGCGGTGGGGTCAAGGAGCAGCCCTTTGGTATTCTTGACGATGAACACGTCGTCGACGGGGTTGCACCGCGTGGACAGGGACCAAAAGACCTGCTGCGGGTCGTGGGGATCCACGTCGTCGTCCAAGGCGATGACGATGCGGGGGTGGATGTAGGGGCTGGAGAGGGCGGCCATCAGGGCGTCGTTGGCCTGGCCCTCCTGGCTCGGCGTCAGTTGGATGAAGACCACGTGGCAGCCGCCGACGTAAGGAGGCACGACGACGTCCTTGAGGTCCACGAAGCCGCCCACATCCTTGATCCGCTCGAAGAGCACGACCTCCATCGGCAGCCCGTCCAGGACCTGCGACTCGGCGATCGGCCGGCCGCCCTGCAGGGCGTAGTAGATGGCGTCGTGGCGCATGGTGATGGCCTTGACCCGGATGAAGGGGTGCATGCCGTTGCCGGCCCGGGAAAGCCCGGTGTGCTCGGTGAAGGGGCCTTCCAGGTGCCGCTCGTGAGGCAGAACCTCCCCCTCGATGACGATCTCGGCCCAGGCCGGGGCTTCCAGGTCGATGGTCTTGCACCTCACCATCTCCACCGGTTCGCCCAGGATGGTGCCGGCGATCTCCAACTCGTCCACCCCGAAGGCGGTGGTCCAGTTGGCGGCGACGTAGTAGGCCGGGTGGTGCCCGATGACGATGGCGATGGGCATCGGCTTGTTCCTGGCCTCGTACTTCTGGTAGATCAGGTGCATGTGCCGCCCCGGGGACATCATGATGCCGAGTTGCTGCTTGTCCTGGAGTTGCATGCGATGCATGGAGACGTTGCGCGCCCCGGTCTCGGGGTCCTTGACGATGGCCATGTCGCCGCCGATGTAGGGCCCGGCGTCGTTGTCAGCATGGCGGTGGATCGGGAGCTTCCATAGATCCACGTCCTTCCCCGTCCACACGACCTCCTGGACGGGGCCGTCTTTCACCAGCTTGGCAGGGGTTAGCCCCTTGGCCATCAGCCCGCGCAGGTGGGGGATAAAGTTCTGGGGGGTCGTATGCAATCCAATGGCCAGGCGCCGGCGGCTGCCGTTGACGTAACTGACCGCCCGCCAGCCGGGGTGGCCCTTGAGGTTTTCAAAGTAACTGGCCTTGCCGGTCTGGCCCGCGATCTGGTACGCGATGCCGCCCAGGTTGGTCAGGGGATCGACCTCTTTGGTCAGGTGCTGCAGTTCTCCGGCTTCTTCCAATTCTTTGAGGTACAGGCGCAGGTCTTTACTCACTCGGCTTCACGTCCTTCCAGATACTTTCGAGACCAAGCTCCCGAAGTTTTTCAAGGGTGGGGATGCCCGTCTTGGGATCCCAGCCACAGGCGGCGTAGAACTCATCCAGCATCAGGTCCAGGTTGACGGGGGAGGCTGGCCCCCCCGCCGGGGTTTCCTCCAGCAGGCGCCGGGGCAGGGTATCGGCGGCGCGCGTCACCCCGGCCCGGACGTTGTAGGCCCGTTCGAGGTTGCTCACCCGGTCTCCCAGGACCTTTAGATCCCCAGGGGA
>JAJYMS010000012.1 GCA_021786825.1 Bacillota bacterium
GTGAAGGCCCCGGTCTTCTCCTGGTCGAAGCTGCGCGAGGTCGACACCCACCTGGGACCGGAGATGAAGTCCACCGGCGAGGTGATGGGGATCGACCGGACCTATTCCGCCGCTCTGTACAAGGCCCTCCTGGCCGCCGGGCAGTACCCCCCGCCGCAGGGAGCGATCCTGGTGACGATCGCGGACAAGGACAAGGAAGAGGCGATGCCGATCGTGGCCCGCCTGGCCGGTCTGGGGTTCAACATCTACGCCACCGCGGGCACCGCCCGGGCCCTTGAGGGGGCGGGGGTGCGGGCGGTTCCGGTGGGGAAGGTGAACGAGGGCTCCTCGCAGATCATCGACCTGATCCGCGCCGGCAAGCTGAACCTGGTGATCAACACCCTGACCGTCGGACGGCTGCCCGAACGCGACGGGTTCCAGATTCGCCGCACCGCGGTGGAGCACGGCGTGCCGTGCCTGACCTCCCTGGACACGGCGGCGGCCCTGGTCGGGGTCCTGGGGGAGGCGGGCGGCCGGCCCGAGTGCCAGTTGCGCTCACTGCAGGAATACCAGGCCGCGGCCGGACCGCGCCGCGGGCCGGGGGAGCGAATCAAGGGGGACGTGGCGTGACGGCGTCTGACCGGTTGATCGTCGCCCTGGACGTGCCCGGGCTCGCCGAGGCCGGACGGTTGCTGGACCGGCTGGCGGGAGAAGTGCGCTTCTTCAAGGTTGGGATGGAACTCTACAACTCGGCGGGACCGTCCGTGATCGAACTGGTGCGCGCCCGGGGGGCCAGGGTCTTCCTCGACCTGAAGCTGCACGACATCCCCCACACCGTCGCCCGGACGGCGGAGGTGCTGGGCCGCCTGGGGGTGGCGATGTTCAACGTGCATGCCTCCGGCGGGGTGGAGATGATGCGGGGCGCGGCCGCGGCGGCCTCCCGGGTGGCCGCGGAGATGGGCGGGGAGCCTCCCCTCATTCTGGGGGTGACCGTCCTCACCAGCCTGGACCGCGGGTCCCTGGCGGAGGTGACCGGCGCGGACCGCGCGGTGGAGCAGGCGGTCGTGCAACTCGCCCGGCTGGCCCGGGACGCGGGCCTGACCGGGGTGGTCTGTTCCCCCTGGGAGGTGGCGGCGGTCAAGCAAGCCTGCGGCACGGGCTTCCTGGCGGTGACTCCGGGTGTCCGGCCGGCCTGGGCGGCGGGGTCGGGGGACGACCAACGCCGGGTGCTGACTCCGGCGGCGGCCATCGCGGCGGGGGCCGATTACCTCGTGGTCGGCCGGCCCATCACCGCGGCCGCTGACCCCGCCCGGGCGAGCCGGCTGGTCCTGCGGGAGATGGAGGAGGCGTCGCGGGCGTAACGACCGGCCCCTCGCGGGGAGGCACCACCGCTTCCGACGGGGTTACGTAGATGGTGTGGTGGTGGTCGTAGATCACCATCCCCGGCTTGGCGCCGGGGGGCTTGCGGACGTGGCGGCGCAGGGTGTAGTCGACCGGCACCTGGCTCGACTGCCGGGCCTTGCTGTGGTATGCCGCGAGCAGCGCCGCCTCCCGCAGGCTGCGCGGGGGAAGGTCTTCCGGGCCGCGGCCCGGAGGAAGCTGGAGAATGACGTGGGAGCCGGGGATCTCCTTGGTGTGGAGCCAGAGGTCGTCCGGCCCCGCCTGTTTCAGGGTCAGGAGGTCGTTTTGCCGGTTGTTCTTGCCCACCAAAATGGCCAGGCCATCCGACGACCGGTGGCGGAGGGGTTCGGAGGCGGGGGCGCCCGCGGCTCCCTTCTCGCGGCCGCCGCCGCGCCGGGTCCCGCCACCTCCCGCCGCCCGGGGCTTTGCCCGGACCCGCAGGTAGCCTCCCTCGGCCAGTTCGCGGTGGATCTCCTGCAGTTCCGGCAAGGAGGCGACCAGGTCGAGGGTCGCCTCGACCTGCTCGAGGTACCTGATTTCCTCCCGGGTGCGGTCGTAGTGCTCCCGCGCCCCGGCCAGGGTGGCCCGGGCTTTCTGGTATTGCCGGAAGTAGGCTTGGGCGTTCTGGATCGGGCTCCAATCGCTTTGCAGGGGTACCTCGACCTCAGCGCCCGCGGGGTCGTGGTAGTTGGGCAGGCGGACCAGGGTTGCCCCCGGGGGCACCAGGTGCCGGTAGGAGGTCAGCAGTTCTCCCAGCAGGCGGAGCCGGTCCGCGCCGGCGGCCTCGCGCAGCGCTTCGGCCTGCAGGGCGAGTTTCTTCCGGTTACGGGCCAGTTCCCGGGTCAGGGTTCGGCGCAGGGAATCCCTCAGCCGCTCGAATCGCTCGCGGATTGCCGCGTGATGCCAGATTTCATCGAGGAGATCGCCCGTCCCCGGGTAGGGCCGGACCTCCAGGCCCGGGTCCTGGTGAAGGGGGAAGGGGGCGTAAGCCGCCACCCGGCCGTCCGGGGCGAGATACGCGCACGGTTCAGGCTCCGAGGCGGCCTTTTGGGCCAGGGCGGCGGCCTCCCGCAGGCAGGCGTCCAGGTCGGCCCCGCCCGCCGCGGCCCGGGGGTCCTGACCGGCGCGAAGCGCGGCTTCCCGCGCGCTGTCCGGGCTGAAGCCGGCCAGGCGCCGCTGCAGGACTTGCCAGAGCGGGTCCGCCCCCTCGCGCTGGGGCTGCCAGTCCTCCCGGAACCGATTGGCGAGGTCGCGGTCCAGGGGGTCCAGCTTGTGCTGCGAGGGGGGAGGCACGTAAGCCCGCCCGGGGAGGACCTCCCGGTACGGATTGCGAGTCAGGCTCACCCTCCGCATGGCGTCCAGGATCTTCCCCTGGCCGTCCAGCAGCACCACGTTCGAGTGCTGACCCATCACCTCCGCGACCAGCACCCGCTCGGCCGGCAGACCCAGTTCGTCCACGGCGCCGAAGCGCAGGCGGCAAAGCCGCTCCCAGTCCGGCTGCTCGATGCCCAGGAGGCGCGCCCCCTCCAGGTGCTTGCGTAACAGCATGCAGAAGGCCGGGGGCGTGCCCGGGTTTTCGGTCGGCAGGCGCGTCAGGTGAATTCGCGCCCATTGCGGGTGCACCGAGACCAGAAGCCTGCGTTCGCGGCCCCCGGCGTAAACGTGCAGGACCAGTTCCCAGTCGGACGGCTGGTAGACCCGGTTGACCCGGCCGGGGAGCAGCGCCTTTTGGAACTCGCCAACCACGGCGGCGAGCATCAACCCGTCGAACGCCAAGGGGAGGGCCTCCTGGGCAGCGCGGATCTCCCCGGGCCGGTGCCCTCTCCGGGGAGTCATGCCTCAGTATATCCCAATGGCGGGGATCTGCCCATAGCCGGGCCACGCCTCCAGAGGTCATGCCGAAGCCCCCCAAGCCATAGGATCATAGAAGTCTTACCGCGATCCTGCTGGGGGTGATGGGGTGGGAACCAGACCGCCGGCGCCGGAAGCCGCGCCGTGGCACCGGCTCGACGCGGGAGAGGCGCTGACGCTGCTCGGGACCGATCCGGCCCGGGGTCTTACCTCCCAGGAGGCGGCCGACCGCCTCCTCCGCACCGGCGAGAACAGCCTGCCAGGGGCGCCGCGGACCTCTCCCTGGAAGATTCTCTTTGCCCAGTTTCAGGACCTGATGGTACTGATTCTGTTGGGGGCCACGGCCATTTCGTACTTTCTGGGGGAAGTGGTCGACGCCCTCACCATCGTGGCCATCGTCTGCCTGAACGCCGTCCTGGGCTTCGCCCAGGAGTACCGTGCAGAGCGGTCCCTGGCCGCCCTGCGGCGGCTGGCGGCGCCGGTGGCCCGGGTGGTAAGGGACGGACAGTTGCGTTCCGTCGCGGCCCGCGAACTGGTGCCGGGCGACATCCTGCAACTGGAGGCGGGGGATCGGATCCCCGCCGACGTGCGCCTGCTGGAGAGCTTCGGCCTGGCGGCGGAGGAATCCGCTCTGACCGGGGAATCGGTACCCGTCCGCAAACATCCCCGCCCGATCGCGCGGGACGCGGTGCCCCTGGGCGATCGGAGAAACACCTGCTTCGTCGGAACGACCCTGACCCGCGGTCGCGGGCGGGGAGTGGTGGTGGCGACGGGGATGCGGACGGAGATGGGAAAGATCGCCGGGTTGATCCAGGCCGCCGAGGAGAGCAAGACTCCCTTGCAAAGGCGCCTCGACCAGCTCGGCCGGAACCTCGTGGCCATCTGCCTGGGAGTCAGCCTGCTGGTGGTGATCAGCGGCGTCCTGCGGCAGGAACCGCTGCTGGACATGTTCATGGCCGGGGTCAGCCTGGCCGTGGCCGCCATTCCCGAGGGGTTGCCGGCCGTGGTCACGATCGGGCTGGCCCTGGGCGTGCAGCGGATGATCAGGGGTAACGCCATCGTCCGGCGGCTGCCGGCGGTGGAGACGCTGGGTTGCGCCACGGTGATCTGCTCCGACAAGACGGGAACGCTGACCAAGAACGAGATGACCGTCAAGCGGATTTTCACCGGGGGCCGGGTCTACGACGTCTCGGGCGACGGCTACCGCCCCTGGGGCGAATTCCGGCTGGAGGGGGGGCCGCCGAGAAGTGTGCGCCCCTCGGAAGCCCCGGACCTGGCCGCGGTTCTCACCGCCGCAGCGCTCTCCGGCAACGCCCGGGTCGGCCGCGGCCGGCGGCCGGGGGGCAGGCGCCCGGAACTGCGCCGGGCCGCCTGGCGGTCCAGCGAGGAGTGGGTGGTGGAAGGAGATCCGACCGAGGGCGCCCTGGTGGTTGCCGCTCAGAAGGGAGACCTTGGGCCCGAGGCCTTGGCCGGGCGTTTCCGCCGGGTGGGGGAGATCCCCTTTGAGTCCGAGCGGCGCCGCATGACCGTCGTCTACCAGCGCGTGGAACCAGGTGCGAAAGGGGAACCGCCGCTGGAGTGCTTTGCCAAGGGCGCCCCCGACACCATCCTGGACCTCTGCCGGGCTGAACTGGTCGACGGGCGGGAACGCCCCCTCACCGGAGCGAGCCGCCAGGAAGTCCGCCGGCAGAACGAGGTCATGGCCGGCGCGGCCCTGCGCGTGCTGGCGGTGGCGCGGCGCCCGCTGGGGGAGTTCGATCCGGAGTCCCCGGCGGCGGCCGAACGGGACCTTGTTTTCCTGGGGTTGGTCGGGATGATCGACCCGCCCCGGCCCGAGGCGGTGAGGGCCATCGACCGCTGCCACGCCGCCGGCCTCCGTACGGTGATGATCACCGGCGACCACCTGGCCACCGCGCGGGCCATCGCCCGGCAGATGGGGGTGCTGACCCAGACCGGGCGGTCCCTGACCGGGGTGGAACTGGACCGCCTCTCCGACGAGGAACTGGCGGAGGTGGCCGAGGAGGTCCAGGTGTACGCCCGGGTCTCACCCCAGCATAAGCTGCGGATCGTGCGGGCCCTTCGCCGCCGCGGGCACGTGGTGGCCATGACCGGCGACGGGGTGAATGACGCCGCGGCCGTCAAGGAGGCCGACATCGGCGTCGCCATGGGGCTGAGCGGCACGGACGTGACCAAGGAGGCCAGCGCGATGGTCCTCGCCGACGACAACTTCGCCACCATCGTCCGCGCCGTGGAGGAGGGGCGCTCGATCTACGACAACATCCGCAAGTTCATCAGGTACCTGCTCTCGTGCAACATCGGCGAGGTGTTGACCATGTTCCTGGCCGCCTTCACCGGCCTGCCCCTCCCGCTCCTGCCGGTCCAGATCCTCTGGGTGAACCTGGTGACCGACGGGCTGCCGGCCATGGCCCTCGGGGTGGACCCCGCCGACTGCGACGTCATGCAGCGGCCGCCTCGCCACCCCAACGAAAGCGTTTTCTCCCGGGGTCTGGGGCGGATGATCCTGGTCCGAGGCGTCTTGATCGGCCTGGCGACGATCGGCGTCTTTGCCCACGCCCACTTCCTGGGGGTGGACCTGGCCCGCGCCCGGACCCTTGCCCTGGCGACCCTGGTCACGAGCCAGCTCATCCATGCCTTTGAATGCCGATCGGAGAGCCGTGGCGTCTTTGAGGTCGGCCTGCTGAGCAACCCGTTTCTGGTTGGTGCCGTCGGCATCTCCACGGCCATGCTGCTGGTCGCCATCTACCTGCCCGCGCTGCAGCCCGTTTTCCGGACGGTTCCCCTGGACTGGGTCGATTGGGGATTGGCCCTGGCGGCGGCAGGGGCGGGGGGCGTGCTGCTCCACCTGCAGCGGAGGATCCGCCGCCGATGGCTGCGCCGTCCGGCGGCCCCCTGGAGACCCAGGGCGGAAGGCCCCCTTCCGTGAATGTCGAAAGATGTCGAGCGATTGTGTCGGAAAGTGTCGGTTGCCGGGCAGGAGATCGTCTAAGTTTGTGGAATAAATAAAGCGTCGAAGTGTCACAAGGAGCAGAGGAACCCGACAAATGGCAAACCCGGCCCAAGCCGGGGGCGCAAAGCCGCACGGATCCGAAACCCAAGTTCGGATGGCCGGGCTGCCGAAGGTTAGGGCTGTAGCAAGGGCCTACCCCAGGGGATCGAAGGGTGGGCTGAATTATTTTCCGGGTCCTTTGCCTCCTGACCGAACGGGCAAAGCTATTCCAAGTAGTAGCCGCGCAAAGCCACGGGTCCGGGTCACGACCGGACGGCCGGGTTGCCGAAGAGGGGGGATGCGGATTGTCCGCGACGACGCCTATTTTGCTGGTGCATGGGTTGGGTGGGGGCCTGAAGACGTGGATCAGGCTGATCAGGTACCTTACCGACCCCCAACGGGGGAGCGGTTTTCGCTACGGTGGGCAGCTCATCTACCGTCGCGACAAGCGCGGGAGGTGGGTTCTTCACCACTCCCACGCCGGGCTGGACGGGCGGGGCAGTCTCTACGTCCTGTCCTTCCCCGACACCTACGAGTTCCTTCACCAGCCCCGCGGGCTGAAAGAGGCCATCGAGTGGCTGAAACGAACCACCGGAGCCGGCCGCGTGAGCCTCATCACCCACAGCATGGGCGGCCTGGTGGCGAGGTGCTACCTCGCCGGGCTGGACGGGCTCGGGCGCGAGATGCCGTACCTGGGCGATGTGGCCCGGTTGATCCAGCTTGCTCCGCCCAACCAGGGAACGCCCTGGGCCCATTCCCGGCTCTTCCGCTGGGTGAGGGTGGCGCGGGAGGTTCTGGCCGAGGACTGCGAGTTGCTGAAGCTCCTCAACCGGCGTGACCTGCCGGAGGGCAACGGGGAGCGCTACGCGGTCTACGCCGGCCTCCTGGACCGCTGGACACCGGTGGACCGGACACCCCTGCGGGTGGACGCCGGACATACCGTCCAGCCGATTCGCTTCGCCGTTGATCACGTCGCCATTCACGACAGTCCCGCGGTGCTGGAGGCCATCGCCACGGCGGTGACCGGGGCCTCCGACGCGCCGGTCCACTAGGGGGAGAGGCCATGGGACGGGACTTCTTTCTGGTGAAAGGCTGCGCGGTGAAAAACGAACTCGGCCATGAACACCTGCAGGAACTGGTCGTCATTCCGCACCTGTTGGAAGTGGCCAAGAAGAATGGCTGGCCGGATGATCACGTGGTGGAACGCACCGTTCTCACCCCGGCGGGGGAGCGGCAGGTGACCGACACCCTGGGCGAACTCCGCCAGGAGGCCAACAAGCTTTTCGACTACGCCATCGTCTGCCGGAACTGCTCGGGCAACTTCAGGCAGGGCAAGGCCGGTGGTTGTTTTGGCCGCTTGAGCTACCCGATCCCCGGAGTGGCCGACGACCTCCTGCTGGCGGCGGTCAGGGTCTGCACCGCGGAGTTCTGGGAACAGCCGGCCTCCATGCTCGTGCGCCACGTCCTGGAGCGGCGGGTGGCCGGCCGGGCCAGCCGCGAACTGCGGTCCCGGGGGTACTTCGAGCGCCGGTGGGCCCCCGTACACCGGTGGGGTGGTTTCCTGTTCGGACACCGGATCAGCATCGATCAAGTTTGGGAGGTCCTGATCATCAACGGGATGACCGCCACGACAGCAGCGGGCGTCTGGCCCTTCCTGGACTTGGTCAGCCAGATCACCCTTGGGGAGGTCAAGACAGACTTGCCGCCCGAACTGCGGCGGGCCTGCCTGCGCGACCCTTCCATGCAGGGCCTGTGGGATCTCTTTCGGGCGACCGTGGCCTCGGCCCGCACCGGCTGCAGCCTGTTGACCTGGGGCTGACCGTCCGCGGGTGGCCCTTGCCAAGGCGAGGGGGGTTGAGGCAGAATAGGGGCATACGGTCTTTAGGGGTGACAGGATGCGCTTCACCAAGATGGAGGGGCTGGGCAACGACTATATCTATATGAACTGCATTGACCAGGACCTGGACATGCAGCGGTTGCCGGAGCTCTCCCGGGCCGTCTCGGACCGTCACTTTGGGGTTGGGGCGGACGGACTGATCCTAATTCTCCCTTCGGCGGAAGCCGACTTTCGGATGCGGATGTTCAACGCCGACGGCAGCGAGGGGGAGATGTGCGGCAACGGCATCCGGTGCTTCGCGCGTTACGTTTACGACCGCGGGTTGACCCGCGCGACCTCCCTCCGGGTGCAAACCTTGGCCGGGCTGATCGTGCCGGAACTGATCACCAAGGGCGGCGAGGTGGCGGCGGTCCGGGTGGACATGGGCGAACCGCGCCTGCGTCCGGCCGATGTGCCGGTGGTGGCCGAGGGCGACGGACCGGTGCTGGCGCACCCCTTGGAGGTACCGGGGGCGCGGTTCACCGGCACGGTCGTCTCCATGGGCAATCCGCACGTGACCATCTTCACCCCGGATGTGGAGGCGGTGGACCTCGAACGCTTCGGCCCGGCACTGGAGCACCACCCCGACTTTCCGCGGCGGGTAAACGTCCACTTCGTCCAGGTGCAGGGTCCGCGCGAACTGAAGATGCGCACCTGGGAACGCGGCTCGGGGGTTACCCTGGCTTGCGGCACCGGCGCCTGCGCCTCCGCTGTCGCTGCTGCCCTCACCGGCCGCGGTGGGCGCGAGGTCGTGATGCACCTGCCGGGCGGGGACCTGACCATCGCCTGGGCGGCCGACAACCGCGTCTACATGACCGGGCCGGCCACCTACGTCTGCGACGGCGAGTTTCTCAAGCCCTTCTGAGGAGGTCAGGCCAGAGTGAGGACAGCCAGGCGAATCGCGGAGGTTCCTCCGTATTTGTTTGCCCAGATTGATAAGCAAAAGGCGGAGGTGGCCGCCCGCGGGGTCGACATCATCTCCCTGGGCATCGGGGATCCCGACCTGCCGACGCCGGACTACGTCGTTGAGCGGATGCGAGAGGAGGTCCGGAACCCCAAGCACCACCGTTACCCCGATTACGAAGGAGCGCTCGAGTTCCGGCAGGCGGCCGCCGCGTACTACCAGCACCGCTTTGGGGTGGAACTGGACCCGAAGCGGGAGGTCTTGACCTTGATCGGCTCAAAGGAGGGACTGGCCCACCTGATCTGGGCCTTCGTGGACCCCGGGGATTACACCCTGGTGCCTGACCCGGCCTATCCGGTTTACCGCACCCACACCCTGCTCGCCGGCGGAATCCCCCACGCTATGCCGTTGGTTCGGGAGAACCGCTTTCTGCCGGACCTGGCCAAGATCCCGGCGGAAGTGGCGCGCCAGGCCAAGATTCTCTTCCTCAACTACCCCAACAACCCGACAGCGGCGGTGGCCGACCTGGGATTCTTCGAGGAGGCGGTTGCCTTTTGCCGCCGGTATGACCTGTTGCTCTGCCACGACAACGCCTACTCCGAAATGACCTATGACGGCTACGTGGCTCCCAGCGTGCTTCAGGTCCCGGGGGCCAAGGACGTTGCCATCGAGTTCTGGTCCCTCTCCAAGCCCTTCAACATGACCGGCTGGCGGATCGCCTTTGCGGTGGGCTCGCCCAAGGCCCTCGACGCCCTGGGAATCATCAAGACCAACACCGATTCCGGGCAGTTTACGGCGGTTCAGTTTGCCGGTATCGAAGCGATTAGCCGGAATGCGGCGGCCTTCACCCGGGGGATGAACGAGGTTTACCGGCGCCGCCGCGACGTGGCGGTGGACGGCCTGCGGTCCCTGGGCCTGGAGGTGGAACGGCCCAGGGGGAGCTTCTACCTTTGGGTCCGCGTGCCCAAGGGGCACACCTCGGTAAGCTTCACCGAGCTTGTGCTGGCCAAGGCCGGGGTGGTGGTCGTTCCGGGCACGGGCTACGGGCAGTTCGGGGAGGGCTACGTGAGAGCCGCCCTGACGGTGTCCGAGGAGCGGATTGGGGAAGCCATCCAGCGCATCCGCCAGGCCCTCTGAAGCGATGGCGTGAACCCTGGTACGTAAAGCACCCCCGCGGCGCCGCGGGGGTGTTTGTCTATGGGTCCCAGCTCCGATCGGGGGAAGGCGGGGGCGGCACCAGGGCCGCCAGGCGGTTGGCGTCGTGCACCAGGCCCAGGCACCAGAGGTCTCCCAGGGCCCGGAGGTAGGCGAAGAGGGGCGAGGTCAGGGGGACCGGGGCGGCGACCACCGCCGGGGCGGCCGCGGCGGCCGGGCGGAAGGACCGGTGCCCGGTCACCAGGTCGTTCAGCTTGCTCAACTGGTACTGTACCGAGGTCTCGCTGAGCATGGCCAAGGTGCGCTGGACATCCAGCGACCCCACCTGTCCCAGCCAGGCCAGGCTGCCAGCCCCTTGCAGCAGAAGGCCGAGGTTGGCTTCTTCCTGAGGCAGCACCGCCATCACCTGCTTGACATATTGTAGGGTAGCAAAGGGGGCGTAACCGTGGATCTCGTGCCGAGCTTTGCCTACCTGCAGGGCGGCGCCAACACGGGGTTCCTAAATTCCCTCGCGGCCTTGTCGAACCTCCGCCACACCGCCATCCTCAGCACCTCCACCAACTTCAACGCGATCGCCAGCGCCGGCTTCAACAACGCCTTGAGCGCGCTGGCCAACACCGTCCTTGGGGCCGGGGTCCCGAGCACGTCGCCGGTGGTCGTCACGCCTGAGCTGACCCCGTTCGTGCCGTATGCCTTTCCCCCGCCCGCGGCGGCGGTGCCGGCCGCCGGTTTGCCGGTGCCGGTGTACCCGTCCGAGTTCGTGGCGGCCCCCACCGCGGGGATCGAGCCTTACATCGGGTTCGAGAGCCCAGCGCTGATCAACTCGCTGCTGGGGGCCTACAACCTGGCCCTCGTCGCGCGCCTGGGCGAACTTTCGCGGACCAACGCCACCTTCAGCGACCAAAACTCGATTCAGCTTCTGAACTCGGCCAACGCCCTGACCGGTCCGGCCACCTTCACCTACGCGCCGTAGCAGGTCTGCCCGGAAGCTTCGAGCACAGGAGGTCTGCCATGTACCGGTGGGTGCGTCACCCCAACCTGCGCACGATGCGGCGGGTCCCGTACGGCGGCCCCGGCACCGCCCAGAACCAGTCCGTGCCGCCGCCTCCCCCCGCGGCGGCGGGGTTTGCCGCGGGTC
>JAJYMS010000089.1 GCA_021786825.1 Bacillota bacterium
AAACGTAGCACACCTCTGCTCCGCGTGCCAGCCTGAGTCGCCCCCCGCACGGGGGCGTGGATTGAAACTATAGTTAGAGGCAAGAGGAGGAGTTCGAATGCCGTCGCCCCCCGCACGGGGGCGTGGATTGCAACTTCCAAAGCTTGGCCCAGTTCGGCTTGGCCAGGGTCGCCCCCCGCACGGGGGGTGGATTGAAACGTGATTCAGGTACCTCTTGCCCCCCACCTCGGCATCGTCGAAGTCGGAGCGGTTCTTGTACTCATCAAGCGCGTCTTGGGCATACGTGGTTTTTACCCCCGCCGCTTCGAGTTCCGCCAACCTTTTCAGCGGTGGCGGACTTAAGGGCTTTGGCCGAGTTGAATTTACTGAAGGTGGCGTCGATCCGGGCTTGAATCTGTTGAACATATTCGTCGGCTCCGCCGGTCACATCGGCCATGGGCTGAGCTTGCAAAGCAGAACCGCCCATGAAGGGCGGCCCTTTTTGGACGGGGTTGTGGTTAGCGGAAGGGCGGTGTCTGCGGGCGATCCGCCGGGGGTGGAAGGCCCGCTGCCGGGCTCGCCGCCCCCTGCTGGCTGGTCCCAGCCGTAGCGTTTGGCGAAGTCGCGATTGACGGCTTCGACCTTTTGGGCAAGGTGAAGATAGTCGCTGTCTTGAATAGCGGGTCGTCCGGAGGCACCAAGCCTTTGTAGATAGCCTTCGCCATTAGGACTCACCCCCCAATCGTTCTCAATCAGTCCGCCCTCGGCTTTAGAGGCGCGAACTTCAGGTGCGACGTTCTCACGGTCAAACACCGAATCGGACGCCTTCAGCATCAATGTCCATCAAGCGGTCGCCCGGCAGGTCATCACGGAAGCCTAAAAATGCGTGCGCCGTCAGGGGTGCCGACCAGGGCGAACTTTTCTTCGCCCATCCGCAATGTCAGTATATCACCAAGTCAAATGAGTTCGTCAACAGCAAAGTTTCGACCGGTTCGAATCTTCATGGCGTTGGCAAACCTCTCGTGCCCTGCGGGATGGCGGATGTTGTAGCCAACAGCCTCTTGCCGCAACAGTTTACCAATAGGTTCACAGGTGCCCCCCCAATACCCCGGAGTGATCGTACGCCGCTCCACCGGGTGTTGCATCGTGAATCCCGCGATGCTGCGCCACGCCGTGGTAAGCGGCCTCGTTTCGGCCGCGCGGGTGTCGGAGGAGCAGGCGACGCGGAGGAGGGGAAGCTCGACCGTTTGATCAAGGGGAGACCCGGGTCACGCGTCGTGTCAACCCGCCGCCGGCGGGGCGCGCCTGCGCCGGAGCAACAAGGGGGACGCCAACAACACGAGCCCCGCCCCGATGATCCCCGCCCCCACGAACTGCCAGGCAGCCGACAGCCGGAACACGGTTACTTCAAACCACGCTTGCAGGGGGACGGCGGCAAGAAAAGGCGGCGGGTTGAATCCTGCGGACAGTTGCAGGATCAACGGCTTCGCCAGTGACGCCAGGACCACCACCGCCGCACCCGCCTCCAGCAGCCCGGCTTCCAGCCACCGCACCGCAACCTGCCCCTGCCCTGCGACCAGCCAAGCCGCCAGCCCAGCCATGACGGCCAGCAGCAATCCAACCGGTCCCGCGAGCAGGACCATCTGCACCCCCGGCCGCAGGCGGGAAAGTGCCATCTCCATTTGCGCGAACTGGGGAGCGTCGGCGGACACCTCGTCGGGAAGGCGAGCCAGCGCCTTGCCGGCTTCTTCTCGAACGGAACCGGCGGCTCCGGTCCGCGTCAGAAATTGCATCGCTTGGGCCTTGCGCTCCCGCAGGTCCAGGCTCCAACCGAGGGAATGCCTGCTTCCGTTCAGAAACCCGAGGACCTTGTCGGTGGCCAGGTTAAGCTCTTGCTCGACCCATTCACTGGTCGCCACCCGGGAGATGGAGCCCTCCAGCAGGCGCTCGGCCTCGGTCCGCAGGGGGGGCATCAGTTTCACGTGTTCGATCAGAAAACCGGATACCTCTTTGCTCAACGCTGCCGAGAGAGCGGGGGCCAATTTCACTTCCTGGATCACGGCCCGGTGAAAGGCGGGGTCAAGCCAGGTGACCCGCGACAGCAAGGCCGCTGAACTCACTATCAGCAGACCCGGGAAAACCAGGGCGCACAGCACGAACAGCGTGGCCCACCGCGTAAACCGGCGGCTGCGGCCGGGAAAGGCCCACAAGAGCGCCCAGACGGTCACAACCGTCGCTAACACTACCATTTGGCTTACCTCCAGCATTCTTTCCCGCAATCCGGTCGCGCCATCTCGTCATTCTCGATCTGATTTATACAATCCTCCTGTCTCAACCCCGCGCCAAGACACCACAGGAGAAATTGGCTCGCCGAAAGGCGGGCTAGTTGCGTTTTGGCAAAGCGGCAGGCACAGCCAGCAGGAATTCATAGACCCGTAGCGAATAACTTATACCGTACAATCGTCAGACAATAGCTTCAAGACAATGACAATAGCTTCGAGGTTTGGAAGAGGGGAGTAACGGTTGGAACTGGAGTTATCCGGAATACCCTTGCGGGAAAACCTGGAGGAACTGGTCTACAAGGCCTTTAAGCAGTCCATCTTGAGCGGTAAGCTGGCACCCGGCACGAGGCTGATCGAAGAAGAGATCGCCAAGGCGATGCGGGTAAGCAAGACGCCGGTGCGCCACGCCCTGGCCCGGCTGCAGAGCGAGGGCCTGGTGGTTGCCATCCCCTGGCAGGGGAAACGCGTGGTCAGCCTGACGCTTGAGGAGGTGAGCCAACTCTACGACGTCCGCGAGGCGCTGGAGGGGATGGCCGCCCGGCTGGCGGCAGGTCAACTCGGGGAAGAGGTCCTGGCCCAAATGACTGCCCATGTGGCCGACAGCGAGCGGCATCTCGCGCAAGGAGACATGGAAGCGTTTCTGGTCGCGGACCGGTCGTGGCACGACTTGCTGATCAGGGGTTCCGGGAACGACCTGCTGGCGCAAATGATGGAGGGAGTCCGGAACAAGATCCTGATCATGCAGGTGGCCTCGATTTACTATGGACGCCGGGGCCAGGACTCGGTGGCCGAGCACCGGAGCGTGCTGGAGGCGCTGTACGCCCACGACTCCGACGCCGCGGAACAGCGGATGCGGGCCCACATCTGCAATGTGCGGGCCATTGTCCTCAAGACACTCGCCAAGAACTGAGGTGCAGGGTTTTGCGGCTTAGCCAGGAAGAGCGGCAAATGCTGGAGGGCCAACGAGGCCCGGCGTTCCGCAAGGCCATGGAGATCCTCTGCCGGCTGGGGGAGATCTACGGGGCCGAGCGGATGGTCCCCGTCAGCAGTGTGCACATGCCCGGATCATCCGTCATCGTCGCCGGCGAAGCCGGCACCCGGTTCGTGGAGGAAACGGCGGCGCGGGGGGGGGTGTTCGGGGTTTACACCACCCTGAACCCGGCGGCCGGGGACCTGGAGCGTTGGAGTACGCTGGGGTTCCCGCCCGACGTGATGGCCAACCAGCAACGCCTGACCGCGGCCTACCGGCGAATGGGGGCGGTGGCCTGCCATACCTGCACTCCCTACCTGCTGGGCCAACTCCCCCGGTTAGGCGAGCACGTGGCCTGGGGGGAGTCCTCAGCGGTCGCCTTCGCCAACTCGGTGCTGGGGGCCCGGACCAACCGGGAGGGTGGGCCCTCCGCCCTCGCCAGCGCGCTCACCGGGTGTGCGCCAGCCTACGGTCTCCACCTGGATGAGAACCGGCGGGGTCAGGTGCTGGTCCGGGTTGGCTGCGAGCTGCGGACCACCACCGACTACGGACGGCTGGGATACCTGGTGGGCAGGGAATGCCAGGACCGGATCCCGGTCTTTACGGGTATACCCGCGAGCGCCACCCTGGACGAACTCAAAATGCTTGGCGCGGCCCTGGCATCCTCGGGGTCGGTAGCCCTGTTTCACGTCGCCGGGGTGACCCCCGAAGCCCTCACGGCCGAGGCGGCCTTCGGGGGCCGCGGGCCGGAGCAGAGCCTCGACGTAACCGAGTCGGACCTGGCGGCCGGGTCGGCCTCTCTCAACCGGGCCCGGGGAGAGCCGCTGGGGCTGGTGGCCATCGGCTGCCCCCATGCCTCGGTCCAGGAGATCAGGGAGGTGGCGGCCCGGCTCAAGGGCTCGAGGCTGCACGACAGCCTGCACCTCTGGGTGATGACCGCGGGCCCGACCAGGCAGATGGCCGATCGGATGGGTTACACCCAGGCCATCACCGAGGCCGGCGGCCAGGTGATTTGTGACACCTGCCCCATCCTGGCTCCGGCCAGGGCGCTGGTGGAGCGGTTCGGGTACCGGTCCGTCGCCACCAACTCGGCCAAGCTGGCCCATTACGCGCCTGGGCAGTGGGGCCTGCCGGTCTACTTCGGCGACCTGGAGCAGTGCATCCGGGCCGCAATTTCCGGGAACTGGGGTTGATGGCGATGGCCAGCACGGTCTTCAAGGCCCGCAAGGTGGTCGGCGGCAAGGCCAGGGGGCCGGCCCTGGTCTCCCGGGAACCGGTGTGTTTCCTGGGGGGGGTGGACACCAAAACGGGTCTGTTCACCGAAAAGGATCACCCCCTGGAGGGCAGCAACATTGCCGGCAAGGTCTTGGTCTTCCCCATCGGCAAGGGCTCCACGGGGGGCGCCTACCTCCTCTACGAGATGGTCTTGAACGGGGTCGCGCCGGTTGCCATCGTCAACCTGAAGGCGGAACCGATTACGGCGGTGGGTTGCATCGTTTCCGAGGTACCGATGGTGGATCAGCCCGACGCCGACCTCTTCGAAGCCATCCAGACCGGCGACCTCGTCGAGGTGGACGCGGACGCCGGCGTGGTTACGGTGGTGGGGAAGGGGCCGGACGGGATCTGAGAAAGGCAAGGAGGAGTGGCGTTTGGAAGACCTGGCGGCGAACTACCGGACTCGGCTGGAAAGACTCGGAACCACCAACGTATCCGACGCCCTGGACGCGTTGGGACTGCGGGGGGCGGTAATGGGAGTGCTACCGGTCTGGGATTGTCCCAAGGTGGTCGGCAGGGCGATTACGGTGAAAATCACCGCCGCCGGCCTGACCCCCTCCAGGCACCACCTGGGGATCGAGGCGATCGACGCGGCGGCCCCGGGGGACGTGATCGTGGTGGACAACGGGGGGCGCCGGGACGTGTCCTGCTGGGGCGGCATCCTGGCGACGGCGGCCAAGGAGAAGGGCGTCGCCGGGGTGGTGATCGATGGAGCCTGCCGGGACGTGGACGATTACCCCGAGGTGGGGCTGCCGGTGTACGCCCGGAACCCGGTGCCGGTCACCGCGCGCGGCCGCGTGATGCAGGAGGCCTTCAACGTGCTCATCCAGTGCGGCGGGGTCCAGGTGCGGCCGGGGGACGTGGTGATGGCGGACCGCAGCGGGGTTTGCGTCATCGGCCGGGAGAAGCTGGACGAGGTGCTGGAACTGGCCGAGCAGTTCTACGACAAGGAGGTCCGGATGATCCAGGAGATCAAGGCCGGGGTGCCGATCCTGGAGGTCGACCGAAAATTCGCCTACGAAAAAATGTTGAAGCGTACTTAAGAAAAAGGCAGGTGGGGCCATGGACGCGAGAAGTGAGCTGGCCGGGGCTTTTTACGGCATCCCCACGGGCAATCTCAGCGACGCGATGGGGAAGAAGGGGAACATGTCCAGTGCCATCAGACCGGTCTATCCCCGGGCGAAGATGGCCGGCCCGGCTCTCACCCTGACCTGTCACCCGGCGGACAACCTGACCATCCACAAGGCGATCGAACTCGCCTCCGAGGGCTCGGTGCTGGTGGTCTACGCGGGGGGGTACGCCGAAGCAGGTCTGTTCGGGGCCATCATGTCCCTGGCGGCCAAGGTGAAAGGCATCGCCGGGGCGGTGATCGACGGTGGCTGCCGGGACGCCGAGGAAGTTGAAGAGATGGACTTTCCCCTCTTTGCGCGGGGCCTGAACCCGGGGGGCACGGTCAAGGAAACCCTGGGCGCCATCGACGTCCCCATCCAGTGCGGCGGCGTGGTCGTCAACCCGGGGGACATCGTCGTGGGAGACCGGGACGGCGTGGTGGTCGTCCCGGCCGGCCAAGCGGCGGAGGTGCTGGCCAACGCCAGGGCGATCGTGGAGAAGGAGATCCGGGTCCGCGAGCAACTGCAACAGGGCAAGACCACCATGGAGATCTACGGCTTTGGTGACTTGCTGGCCAGAAAGCAGCGCCGGTGATCGCCGCGAGGGGAGGAGGCCAGGCGATGGATGTGGACCAACTGGTGGCCGAGTTTGGCGGGCTGAGCACGGCCAATGTCTCCGATGCCCTGGATCGGCTGGGAATCCCCGGCGGGTGCCTGGGAATCGTGCCGATCGTCCAGGGAGTCAAGATGGCCGGCCGGGCCTTCACGGTGCATTACCTACCGGCAGGCGTCGAGAAGGGCACCGTGGGCGACTACATCGATGAGGTGAAGCCCGGCCAGGTGGTGGTGCTGGACAATTCCGCTCGCGTCCACTGCACGGTGTGGGGCGACCTTCTCACCCTGGTGGCGCACCGGCGGGGCCTTGCCGGCACGGTCATCGACGGCGTCTGCCGGGACGTGCCACGGATCAGGGAACTGCGGTATCCCCTGTTTGCCCGGGGTCACTTCATGGTGACCGGGAAGGACCGCGTGCAGGTTGACGCGGTCAACGTTCCCGTAACCGTCGGCGGGATTCAGGTCAAGCCGGGCGACATCCTGGTCGGGGACGACAGCGGGGTGGTGACGGTCCCCTGGGAGAAGGCCGAGGAGGTACTGGCGGTGGCCCGGGAGATCGGCACCGCGGAGGATGCCATCGAGCAGGCGGTGAGGGGCGGAGAGAGCCTGGCCGAGGCGAGAAAGCGATACGGTTACCACAAGCTGCAAACCAAGCGCTAGGGAGGGGTCCCAGATGACGCACACGGAGAAACTGGTGGACTTTGTCCGGCGGACGGATTACGAGAAGTTGCCCCCCGAGGTGGTCAGACAGGCCAAGTCGGTCATCCTGGATACCCTGGGGTGCGGGTTGGCCACCATCGCGGAGGACCCCCCGAAGGCCGAGATAGCCTTCCAGTTCGTAGGCCGCTTCGCCAAGCCGGAGGAAGCCACGGTGCTGGGGCGGGGGATGCGGGCCAGCAGCCTGATGGCCGCCTTCGCCAACGGGATTCTCTGCCACGGCATCGACTTTGACGATACGCACAAGGAGGCCCTCACCCACACCAGCGCGGTCATCGTGCCGGCCGCGCTGGCCTCCGCCGAGAGCAGCGGCCTGGGCGGCAAGGAGTTGGTCACCAGCACCGTCCTGGGCTATGAGGTGGCCGTGCGGGTGGGCATGGCGGTAATGCCCTCCCACTACAAGTTCTGGCACAGTACCGCCACCAACGGCACCTTCGGCGCCGCCATGGCGGCGGGCAAGAACTTCGGCCTGGACAAGGAGCGACTAACGGACGCGCTGGGGCTGGCAGGCACGCAGGCGGCCGGCCTGCTCACCTACCTGGAGTTCGGGGACTACACCAAGAGCTTCAACCCGGGAAAGTCCGCCTTCAACGGTATTTTTGCGGCGCTGCTGGCCGAGGCCGGCGCGTCCGGCCCGCCGACGATGCTGGAGCATCCCCGGGGGTACTCCTATGCCTATTCCGCCGAGCCCAAGTTGGATAACCTCACCCGGGGGCTGGGCAGTACCTACGAGATCATGCTGAACGCCTTCAAGCCCTATCCCTCCCTCCTGGCCAGCCATCCGCCGATCGACGCGATCCTGAGCCTGCGCAAGGCCCACCGGCTCGCCCCGGAAAAGATCAGGAAGATCACCAGCCGCACCTACAACACGGTGAAGAGCCACTTCTCGAACTACAACCCCGAGACCACCATGGCGGCCCGTTTGAGCGTGCCCTACTGCATGGCGGTCGCGGCGGCGGACGGGGCGGCCGGCCTGGAGCAGTTCACCCTGGAGAAGATCAACGACCCCCGGGTGCGCGAGATGCTGGGAAAGATCGAAATCATCGCCGACGCGGAACTCAACAAGCTCTACCCGGAAAAGTTCCCCGCCGTCGTCAGCATCGAGACCACCGACGGCCAGGTCTACCAGGAGGCGGTCTACTACCCCACCGGCGACCCGAACAACCCGCTCTCGGTGGAGGCCTTGAAAGACAAGTTCCGGGGCCTGGCCGGACGATTCCTCGCGCCGGCCGCCGTCGAGGGGTTGATCGAGATGGTGGATAACCTCGAGCAGGTCGACGACGTGCGGGCCCTGACCCGCTTGACCACCAAGGGGTGAGCCGAATGCCTGCCTACCGGATTGCCTTGCTGGGGGGCGACGGCGTCGGACCCGAAGTGGTCGGGGCGGCCCAAGCGGTGCTGGAAGCGGTTGCCCAGGCAGTGGAGGGGCTGCGGCTGGAGTTCAGCGAGTACCAGGTGGGCCACCAGGCCTATCAGGAGTTCGGCAACGCCCTGCCGGAAGCGGCTATGGAGGGCATCCGCCGCGCCGACGCAACCCTGCTGGGGGCTATGTCGACGGGTCTGGTTCCTCCGCCCAGCCCGATGGGGGTCCTGCGGCGGGAACTGGATCTCTACGCCGACGTGCGGCCGATCAGGTCCTTTCCGGGCGTGTGGTCCCTGAAAGAGAACATCGACATCGTCGTCGTGAGGGAGAACACGGAGGGGTTCCTGGCGGACCGGAACCTCTATCAAGGGTACGGGGAGTTCATGCCCACGGGGGATGTGGTGGTATCCCTCCGGGTGCTGACCAGGGCCAACTGCGCCCGCATCGCCCGGTTTGCCTTCGAGTACGCGCGCCGTCATTCGCGACGTAAGGTCACCGTGGCCCACAAGGCCAACGTGCTGCGCTACGGCTGCGGCTTCTTCCTGGATGTCGTCAAAGAAGTGGCCCGGGACTACGGCGAGATCGTCCTGGAGGACGAGTACGTGGACAGCGTGGCCAACAACCTGATCACCAGACCTGAAACCTACGATCTCCTGCTCACCACCAACATGTTCGGCGACATCATTTCGGACGAAGCGGCGGCGCTGGTCAGCAGCCTGGTGCCGACGGCCAACATCGGCGAGGGGTGTGCCGTCTTCAGGCCGGTCCACGAGGCGTTGCTCAAACAGGCCGGGAAGGGGACGGCCAACCCGATCCCGACCGTGCTGTCGGGGGCCATGATGCTGGAACACCTGGGCGAGCGGCGAGGTGCCCAACTGATCGAGGACGCGGTCAGGGACCTCTTGGCTGGGGGCCGGGGCCGAACCCCCGATCTCGGGGGAGCCGCGACCACGCTGGAGGTCACCGATGCCCTTTGCCAGCGGATCGGGAGGGGTTGACGTGGGTCTTACCATGGCGGAGAAGATCCTGGCCCGGAAGTCGGGGCGGGGAGAGGTCTCGCCGGGCGAGATCGTCGAAGCGCGGGTCGACGTGGTGATGCTCCACGACGTCGGGACGCCGGGGGTCCAGCGCCCCCTAAGAGAGCTGGGAGCGGAGGAGATCGCCCCCGGCGTGCGATGTGTGATCATCCCCGATCATTTCGTCCCCGCGCCCACCGTCCAGGCCGCCGAGAACCTCAAGCTGACCAGGGAATTCGCGCGCCGGATGAAGCTGGAGCACTACTACGAACTGGGCCGCGGGGGGATCTGCCACCAGGTGATGGTGGAAAAAGGGCACGTCCGACCCGGGGACCTGATCGTGGCGCCGGATTCTCACGCCACCACCTACGGTGCCTGCGGCGCTTTCGGCACCGGCCTGGGCGTGACCGACGTGGCCATCGCCCTGGCGACAGGGCGGCTCTGGTTCAGGGTGCCGGAGAGCGTCCGCGTTACGCTGGAGGGGAAACTCGCCCCGGGGGTATCGGCCAAGGACGTCTCCCTTTTCCTCCTGGGGGAGTTCGGTGAATCCAGGCTGATCTACAAGTCGCTGGAACTGGGGGGGCCCGTCATCGATGACCTGGGGTTGGACGGGCGGCTGTGCATGGCCGACATGGCCCTGGAAATGGGCGTCAAGGCGTGCCTGATGGCAACGGACGGGAAGATGCTCGGCTACCTTCGCCGCGTCGTGGGCGGGGAAGTGGAGCCCATCTTCAGTGACCCTGACGCGCGCTACGAGGAGGAGTACCGGCTCGACCTCACCGGCCTGGAACCGATGGTTTCCGCTCCCCATAGTCCGGCCAACGTCAAGCGGGTGACGGAGGTGGAAGGGATCAAGGTGGACCAGGCCTTCCTCGGTTCCTGCACCAACGGCCGGATGGAGGATCTGCGGCTGGCCGCCTCGATGCTCTTTGGCCGGAGGGTGCATCCGGAGGTGAGGTTGCTGGTCACGCCCGCCTCCCACGAGATCTATTCCCGATGCCTGGACGAGGGGCTGATCCAGGTGTTCACCGCGGCGGGAGCGGTGGTCACCAACCCCAGTTGCGGCGCCTGCGTGGGCGGACACCTGGGGTTGCTGGCCGGCGGGGAGACCTGTATCTCCTCCTCCAACCGCAACTTCCGCGGCCGGATGGGGAGCAAAGAGGGCCAGGTCTACCTGGCTTCCCCGGCCACGGTGGTGGCTTCGGCCCTGGCGGGGAAGATCAGCGATCCGCGGCAGGCACTGGGGGTGAAGTGAGTGCGCGTCCAGGGCAGGGTGTGGAAATTCGGGGATAACGTGGACACCGACGTGATCTACCCCTCTCGGTACCTGGTGACCTTTGATCCCGCCGAGGTGGCCACCCACGTGATGGAGGGAATCGACCCGCAGTTCGTGCAGCGGCTGGCCCAGGGGGACCTGATCGTCGCCGGAGAGAACTTCGGGTGCGGCTCCGCCCGGGAGCAGGCGGCCATGGCCCTGAAGTATGCCGGGGTGGGAGCGATCCTGGCGGACTCCTTTTCGCGGACCTTTTTCCGCAACGCCATCAATCTGGCCCTCCCCGTCCTGCCGCTGAAGGGCATCTCGCGGGCGGTGGAGGCGGGCCAGCACCTCGAGGCGGACCTCCGCTCGGGGCGGATCCACAACCGCACTACCGGCCAGACCCTGCAGGCCCAGCCGCTCCCGGAGTTCATCCTGCAGATGCTCGAAAAGGGTGGGGCGATTCCCTATTACAAGTCCACTTACTTGAAGCAGGAGGGCTGAGCTTTGGCTCTGGACCTGAGACACTTCATCCAATTACTAAAAGAAAAGGCGCCCGAGGAGATTGCCTTCGTCGATCGGGAGGTGGACTCCAAGTTCGAGTGCACCGCCCTGCTGCGGAAGCTGGAACTGCAGGGGAGG
>JAJYMS010000071.1 GCA_021786825.1 Bacillota bacterium
GCCTCCGGCGGAGTCGCTTTTTTCGGAGGGTTCCATGAGCAGCCAGAGGATCGGCTCTCCCCGGACCCGGATGGCCACCGACGCCTGCAGGCGCTCGGCGGCCTCCTCCGCCGAACAGCCCAGCACGGCGGCGAGGGACTGGTAGCTGACTCGCCCGTGCCCCCACCCGTCCAGCAACAGCAGGACGGCGGTAAAGGTCCGCCAGTCCCGGTCCGACGTGGAGGATAGCACTCCCCACTCGGCGGCTTTCAGGATCAATTCGGCGCCGCTCGGGCCCAGCCTTGCGTTGTTCGTGCCCTTCACCACAGGAAGCCCTCCCACTAGGGAACTTCATTCGTCCCCTGGAATCGGATTCCTGCCGCGCTCCGCGAACCTAACGCAACATCTGCTCCAGGTAGCCCAGGATCATCCTTTCCTGGCTGTAGGCCGGCAACCTGGCCCTAACGTCCCGGCTGATGCCCGCCATCCGGGCCTTTTGCGCCGGCGTCAGGCCGACCGCAATGCGGCTGACCACCGCAAGGCCCTCCTGGGGCGTTCTGACGTTGGACGCGCGCATGGCGGCCAGGGCGTTCAGGGCGATGCCCAGGGCCTGGCGGTCCTCGGGGTCCAGCGGCGTCCGGGTGAGCATCGCGTTCAGGTTGGTAAGGTCGGGCCCAGGGCGGGCGGTCAAGAGCGAAACCACCAGGCTCACCGCCCGCTCGTGGGATGGATTGGCGGAGGATCCGTTGGGCATGTATGATCACCTCCCGGCACAAGGCGGCTTAACCGCATCGTAGTACATAATACCGCGCGGCCCGACCCGGGCGCCCCACCCCGCGGGGCATTTTTTCTTCCAGATATAGGCTGTTGTCCGGTATAGCCCCCGAACGGGAAGGAAATAATCGTAACAGATCAGGCCGAATTGCAGGGGGCGACGACAGGGTGCTGGTCAACAAGGTTGAGATCTGCGGCGTCAATACCGCCAAGCTCCCCGTCCTCACCAACGCGAAGATGCGCGAGCTGTTCGACGCCATGCACCAGGGGGATCCCGGGGCGCGGGACAAGCTGATCAACGGCAACCTTCGGCTGGTTCTGTCGGTAATCCAGCGTTTCAACAACCGGGGCGAGTATGTCGACGACCTTTTCCAAGTCGGGTGCATCGGCCTGATGAAGGCCATCGACAACTTCGACCTGTCGCAGAACGTCAAGTTCTCCACCTACGCGGTGCCGATGATCATCGGCGAGATCCGCCGTTACCTGCGCGATAACAACCCGATCCGGGTGAGCCGCTCCTTGCGTGACATCGCCTACAAGGCCCTGCAGGTGCGCGACGCCCTGGTCAACCGCCTGTCGCGGGAACCATCCATCAGCGAGATCGCCGAGGAGCTAAAGGTACCCCGGGAGGAGATCGTCTTCGCCCTCGACGCCATTCAGGAACCGGTCTCCCTCTTCGAGCCTCTGTACCACGACGGAGGGGACCCCATCTACGTGATGGACCAGGTCTCCGACGACAAGGACACGGAGACCAACTGGCTGGAGGGGATCGCCATCCGCGAGGCCCTGCGCAAGCTGTCCGAACGGGAGAAGCATATTCTCACCCTGCGGTTCTTTCAGGGAAAGACCCAGATGGAGGTGGCTGACGAGATCGGGATCTCCCAGGCGCAGGTCTCCCGCCTGGAGAAGGCCGCCCTCAACCACATGCGTAAGCACGTCTAGGGGAAGTGCCAATGAAATTGAGATCGCCCTGGGTCCTGGGCGCGTTGCTCAGCCTGGCGCTGGCCGGGACAAGCCTCCTCGACCAGGCTTCACGGGCACCGGGCGGAGCGCCGGGGAACCCCGGCGGTGTGATCAGGCTGCATGTCATCGCCAACAGTGATTCGAGCACGGACCAGGCGGTGAAACTCAAGGTCCGCGACGCGGTGATCGATCACCTCGCTCCCGCTCTGCGCGAGGCGGCGTCCGCGGCCGAGACCCGCCGGGTCGTTCGCCGTGTACTGCCCGGTCTGCGCCGGGCGGCCGAGGCCCAGTTGCGCCGGCTGGGGCGCGACGACGCCGTCCAGGTCGAATTCGCGGACGCCTTTTTCCCGCTTCGTGCCTACGGGTCCCTGACCCTCCCGGCGGGGGAATACGATGCCCTGCGGGTGGTGATCGGAGCGGGCCAGGGCCACAACTGGTGGTCCGTCCTGTTCCCGCCCCTGTATCTGGTCGACCCCGCCTGGCCGGTTGCCGTGGTCGCAGCCCCCGGCCGGCAGGTGCGGGTCGTAACCGCTTCCGGGGAGGAATTGTTCCTGCAGGCCGACGAGTTGCCGGATGGCCCACCCCGCGTGCGATTCGCCCTTCTGGAGTGGTTGCGCAACCGCGGCCGCTGGGCTTCCCTGCAGCACTACTTGGACGCCGGCGGCCTCATATATTAGCAGCAGGACGGGTTCCCTCGGCGAGGTGGTGGCGGGTGTATAAGCTGTCCGACCTGCGTGACCGCGACGTCATCAACATCGCCGACGGGCGGCGGCTGGGGCGGGTGGCGGACCTGGAGGTGGACCCGGATTCGGGCCGGGTCCTGGCCCTCATCTGCCCGGGCATCCGCAGCTTTCTTGGTTTCTTCGCCGGCCCCGAGCAAGTCATCCCGTGGGAGAGGGTGGTGCGCATCGGTCCGGACGTCATCCTGGTCGACCTTCCCGCCTCCGAGGCGAGAGGAGAAATCCCGCCTCGAACCGAATCCTTCCGGTGAGCTTAAGGGCCCAACATCGGAGGAGGCTGGCACGTTGGCCGGGGACATGGTCTACGAGCGGACCGGAGAAATCGAGTGGCTACGGTTTGTTTCCCTTGAGCGTCTGGGCCCTTACCGGGCCTTTTTCACTTCTCGGTCCGGGGGCGTCAGCCCCGCTCCCTTCGAGTCCCTGAACCTCGGCTTCGGCACCAAGGATGATCCTGAACTGGTGCGGCAGAACCGCTACCTGGCCTACGCGGCGATGGGCCTGGACCACCGCCGGGCCGTGGGGGCGATCCAGATCCACGGCGATCACGTCGCTCACGTCACCGGCGCGGACGCCGGGTGCGGTTCCCTCTCGTTATTCTCCGGCTTGAAGGGATACGACGTGCTGACGACGGCCACGCCCGACCTGACCCTCACCATGACGCACGGGGATTGCGCTCCCATCTACCTGGTGGACCCGCGTCGCCGGGCGGTCAGCCTGGTCCACGCGGGTTGGCAGGGAACCCTGGCCCAAGTAGCCGCGACCGCGGTCCGGAGCCTGCAGGAACGCTGGCGGACCGACCCCGCCGACTTATACGCCCTGATCGGCCCCTCTATCGGACCGTGCTGCTACCAGGTCGGAGAACTGGTGTGGGAGACGGCGAAGTCCCTGGGCGAGTCGGTAGGAATCCGGGAGGACGGGCCCGGCCACTGGCGCCTCGATCTCTGGGAAACCAACCGGCGCCTGCTGCAGGCAGCCGGCGTGCCGGAGGAGCAGATCATGGTCAGCGGGATCTGCACCGCGTGCAACCCGGACCGCTTCTACTCGCATCGCGGTTCCGGAGGCAAGACCGGCCGCAACCTGGCGCTGTTGCGCATCGAACCATAAAAGGTTGGGGGCGCGCCCGCGCCTCCACGGTTTCGCGCAAGAAATTAGGGCCGGGCGGGGTCGGCTGGAAGGATTAGGCAGGAAGGCGGGCGAATTAACGCCCCGGAGGTGGATTCCTTGGGACCCCCGCCGGTGCGGGCGTACCTTCGGAGAATGGTCTATGCGGTCCTGCTGGTCCTGTTGGCGTGGATCGGCGTGGCCTGGGCACGCGCCAGCCTGGCGCCCGTGAGCCTGGTCGAGGCCGGCTACGGGCACATCGAGCGGTCGGTGGAGGCGGAGGCGGTGCTGATTCGTCGCGAGGAGGTCGTGGCCGCTCCTTTCACCGGCTGGACAAGCTATGGGGTGGAGGAAGGGGAAGAGGTCAGGGCGGGGGCGCCGGTGGTCGAGCTTTCTAACCCTCGTGCCCGCGCCGTGACGAGGCTCGCAGCTCCCGTTCCCGGGATCGTGAGTTACACGGTGGACGGGTTGGAGGCGGTCCTGGTGCCGGAGGCGCTGAAGGGATTGCGGGGGGCGACCCTGGCGGACCTGAAGGAGCGTCCGGCGGGGTCCTCCAAGGGCCAGGTCCGGGGCGGGGAGCCCGTGTTCAAGGTAATCGACCCTTCCCAGGTTTATTTCGCAATTCCGGTGACGGGCGCGGAGGCGGAGGAGCTGCCGCCACGGTCTGCGGTCCGCCTGCGAATCGCCACGGCGGGCGAACGGGAGTGGGACGGGCTGGTCGAACGAATCGGGAAGTCGGAGGCGGACGGGCGGCGGCTCGTCGTCCTATCGGTTCCTGCGGCGGCCAACGAGGTGGCCCTGCGGCGCCGGGTGAGGGCGACGCTGGTGCTGGAGGAGGCCGCCGGCGCCACCGTACCGGTTCAGGTGTTGCTGCACCGGGACGAGGGGTGGGGGCTGTACCTCCTGCGGGGCAACCAGGCCCGGTGGCATCCCGTGGTGGTCCGGATCAGCGACGGCCGGACGGCGGCCCTCGAAGGCATCAACCCTGGCGCGCTGGTGGTACGGCGCCCCCAGTTTGTCAAGGAGGGGCAGAAAATTAGGTAGTTCGTCGAACTGGGTAGGAGGGAACAAGGCGATTTATGTCGAACCTGGATGTAATTGCTTTTAACCTGCGGGCGGTGCGAGAGCGCATCGCTGCCGCCGCCCGCCGGGTGAAGCGCGATCCTGAGGGCGTGACCCTCCTGGCGGTCACCAAAGGGGTGGACACGGATTCAATCGCGACGGCGATCGCGGCGGGGGTCGGGGACCTGGGCGAGAACCGGGTGCAGGAGGCGGCCGGGAAGATTCCCCTGCTGCCGCCGGCCCGGTGGCATCTGGTCGGACGTTTGCAGACCAATAAGGCCAAGCGGGCGCTGGAGCTTTTCGGTCTGATTCACTCCCTGGACCGGCCGTCCTTGGCGGAGGAGCTTTCCCGGCGGGCCGGCGAACGGGGCCGGGGGGTGGAGGTTCTGGTGGAGGTAAACGTCGCCGGCGAGGCGCAGAAGGGTGGCGTGGCGCTGGCGGACGCGGTCGATTTCGTCCGGTATGCCGCCGCCCTGCCCGGAATTGGCATCCAAGGGTTGATGACGGTGGCCCCACTGGTGGCCGATCCCCAGGAGACCCGCCCCGTGTTCCGGGCCCTGCGGGGACTGGCCGACCGGCTCCGGCGGCTGGCGATACCCGGCGTCGAGATGCGCTACCTCTCGATGGGCATGTCCAATGACTTCGAGGTAGCGGTCGAGGAAGGGGCTGACCTGGTGCGCATCGGGACGGCGATCTTTGGACCGCGGCCGGTGGAACCGAGCAGGGAAGGAGTCGGATACGATGGGTAAGAGCCTCTGGGACAAGGTCCTGCGGTGGATCGGTTTCGAGGTGGAGGAGGCGGAGGACCAGCCCCGCGAGAACCGGACCATGCCCGAGGTCTCCGAGGAGTGGGTGGAGGACTTGCCGCAGGGGGGCAAGCGTCGCGGCACCCTGGTCAGCCTCCCGGGCCAGAAGCAGGTCAAGGTGGTGGTGGTGGAACCTCGTTCCTTCGAGGAGGTTCAAAGTGTCGCTGACCACCTGAAGAGCCGGCGTCCCATCATCCTCAACCTGGAGACCACCGACCGGGAGCATGCCCAGCGAATCCTGAACTTTCTTTCGGGCACCATCTACGCCCTCAACGGGGAGATGCAGCGGATTTCCAACGGCATCTTCTTTTTCGCCCCCAGCAACGTGGACGTGGCGCTGATGCGCCGCACGGTGAAGGCGACGGAGCCTCCGCCCGAGGCCGGCAAGGCCGGGCTGCCGGACTTCGTACCCGGCCAGGCCAGGGACCTGGTCGAGCGCCGGAGCGGTCTCAACCTGAACCTCTCCGGTCTGGGAGGGCGGCCGGAGCAGGCGGGAGACAAGGATCGCCCCTTGCAACTCTGGAACAAGTAAGGCCTCGGAGGGTCTATGGCGGCTTCAATTCTGCTCAAATTCGTGAACCTCTTTGTCCAGGTCTTCTACTGGCTGGTGATCATCCAGGTCGTCTTCTCCTTCATCCGCCCCCGGCCCTATACCTTCTGGGACCAAATCGATCGCCTGACCTACACCCTGACCGAACCGATTTTGGCACCCATCCGGCGCTTGTTACCCCCCACCGGGGGTCTCGACTTCTCCCCCCTGGTCGCCCTGCTGCTGCTGGGGGTGGTGCAACGCATCCTGAACCTCGTGATCATCCGGCTTTTCTTCTGACCGCCGGGCCGCGCGACCGCAGGCCGATACGGATGGAGGTGTTGTGTGGTGCCATTGACTCCGTTGGACATCCATAACAAGGAGTTCCGAAAGACCTTGCGGGGCTACAGTGAAAATGAGGTGGACGAGTTTCTCGACGAGGTGATCCGCGACTTCGAGAATCTGATCAAGGAGAACACCCTGCTCAAGGACGAACTGTCGGAGGCTCGGGGCCGACTCGACCAGTACAAGAACCTTGAGAACACGTTGAACAATACCCTGATCCTGGCCCAGGGGACGGCGGACGAGTTGAGGACCAATGCCCGTCGCGAAGCCGATCTGATCGTACAGGAGGCCCGGGCCGAGGCGGACCGCATCATTGTAGCCAAGCAGGAGAAGGCCCGGGAGGTTCAGCAGAAGATCGAGGAACTGCACCGCCAGCTCGCCATGTTCCGCGCGCGGGGGCGCTCCATGGTCCTGGCCCAGCTTGAATTGTTGGACCAGGCGGAGCGCGAGGACCTGGCCGAGCAGACCGCGTGACCGCCCCGTGGCCGTTCAGCTTCGCGTGGTGCCCGGGGGCGTCCTGGTTCCCGTCCGGCTGCAGCCGCGGGCGGCCCGGAACGAACTCGGGGGGGAGCGGGGCGGCGCCCTGAGCGTGCGCCTGACCGCCCCGCCGATAGAAGGAGAAGCCAACCGGGCCTGCGTCCGGTTCCTGGCCGAGGTGCTGGGGGTCGCCCCGCGCAGGGTCAGCATCGTCTCCGGACACCGGTCGCGGGACAAACTCTTAAGGGTGGAGGGGCTTGACCTGGATGCGGTGCGTCAGGCCCTCGGCCTTCGTGAATGAGCGACGCTGCAAGAAAAAGGGAGCCGACTGGGCTCCCTCGCTGTTTGGGTGGGACAGCCTGCGCCGGTTAAGTTGTTCTCAGCCAGCGGTGTAGCCCATGGCGAAAGCGACGTCCGCCCCAGCGGCTTACCGCCACGCCGGCGAAAATGGCTGCGGCGCCCGGTATGACCATCGTAACCAACGGGTTCCAGCGCAAAAGCCTCACCTCCCGTAGACTAGTTTTTCCGACGGGGCGGTTGCGGTTCACCGGAAAATTAGGGTACTATAGGTTCCATGATGACCAAAATTCGGGAGCGTCCGCGGTCCGCACGAAGGCGGCCCACCGCGCCGTTCCGTCGGAGGGAGTCGCCAATGGCCGACCACGCCCCCTCGTCCACCGCCCGGCTTGACTATAGCAAGACGGTCAACCTGCCCCGCACCGACTTTCCGATGAAGGCCAACCTGCCGGCCCGCGAGCCCGAGATCCAGCGCCGGTGGCGGGACGAGGATCTCTATGGGCGGGTCCGCCGGGCCCGCGAGGGAGCGCCGCGCTTTGTCCTGCACGACGGGCCGCCTTACGCCAACGGAGATATCCACATCGGCACGGCGCTCAACAAGGTGCTGAAGGATATCGTCGTGAAGTTCGCCACCATGCGCGGCTTCGACGCGCCTTACGTCCCCGGTTGGGATACCCACGGCATGCCCATCGAGCACGCCGCCCTGAGGGCCCTGGGGCTCAACCGCCGCGACCTCTCGGCCCTGGAACTGCGCCACAAGTGCCAGGAGTTCGCCCTCAAGTACCGCGACGTTCAACGCGAGGAGTTCAAGCGCCTGGGGGTGCTGGGGGACTGGGGCGACCCGTACATGACCCTGCACCCCGAATACGAGGCCCGGCAGATCCAGGTCTTTGGGCAGATGGCGCAAAAGGGCTACATTTACAAAGGCCTGAAGTCCGTCTACTGGTGCGCCTCCTGCGAGACCGCCCTGGCCGAGGCCGAGGTGGAGTACTACGATAAGAAGTCGGCTTCCATCTACGTGGCCTTTGCTGTCACCGATGGCAAAGGGAAGCTGCCCGAGGGTTCCCGGGTGGTCATCTGGACGACCACACCCTGGACGATTCCCGCCAACCTGGCCATCGCCCTGCACCCGGACTTCGAGTACGGACTGTATGACACGCCCAAGGGCCGGCTGCTGCTGGCGAAAGACCTGGCCGCTCCGTCGCTCCAGGCCTTCGGCGTGGAGGGCAAGCTCATCTCCAGTTACCGTGGTTCCGACCTGGAGGGAGTGCTGACCCGGCACCCGCTTTTTGACCGCAGTTCGGTGGTCGTCCTGGGGGAGCACGTGACCCTGGAGGCGGGCACCGGCTGCGTTCACACCGCGCCGGGCCACGGCCCCGAGGACTTCGACCTCGGGGTGAAGTACAACCTCGGCGTCCTCAACCCGGTGGACGAGCGCGGGTGCTTCACCGAAGAGGCCGGGCCGTTCGCGGGGATGTTCATCGAGCAGGCCAACGGCCCGGTGATCGAGGCCATGCGCGAAAACGGCTCGCTCCTGGCCCAGGGAACCCTGACCCACTCCTACGCCCATTGCTGGCGCTGCAAGAACCCGATCCTCTACCGGGCCACGGAGCAGTGGTTCGCTTCGGTGGAGGGGTTCCGCCGGCAAGCCCTGGAGGCCATCAAACAAGTCCGCTGGATCCCCGCCTGGGGCGAGGAACGCATCGGCAACATGGTCGCCGACCGGGCCGACTGGTGCATCTCACGCCAGCGTTCGTGGGGAGTGCCGATCCCGATCTTCTACTGCCGGCAGTGCGGCCACTACCTGGCCACCGACGCCACCATCGACGCCGTCTCCGAACTGTTTCGCCGGGAGGGCGCCGACGCCTGGTGGCGTTACGAGGCGGACCGGATCCTGCCCCCGGGAGTCACCTGCCCCGATTGCGGCGGCCGGGAGTTCCGCAAGGAAACGGACACCATGGACGTATGGTTCGACTCGGGTTCCAGCCATGCGGCGGTGCTCGAGTCCCGGGGCTTGGGCTGGCCGTGCGACCTCTACCTGGAGGGCTCCGACCAGCACCGGGGCTGGTTCCAGTCATCCCTGCTGACCGCCGTGGCCACCCGCGGCCGCGCTCCCTACCGGGCGGTCCTCACCCACGGCTTCGTGGTCGACGGCGAGGGGCGCAAGATGTCCAAGTCGGTGGGGAACGTCATCTATCAAGGAGTACGGGGCCGACATCCTGCGGCTGTGGGCCGCGTCCTCCGACTACAAGGCCGACATCCGGGTTTCCCCCGACATCCTGAAGCAACTGGCCGAGGTCTACCGCAAGATCCGCAACACGGCGCGCTTTTTGCTGGGCAACCTCCACGACTGGAATCCGGCGGCGGACCGGGTGGCGGATGACGCCCTGCCGGAGATCGACCGTTACGCCCTTGACGCGCTGCAGCGGCTGATCGGGCGGGTCACCCGCGCCTACGAGAACTACGACTACCACCTGCTTTACCACGACATTCACAACTACTGCGTGATCGACCTCTCGGCCTTTTACCTGGATGTCTTGAAGGACCGTCTCTACACCGCGGCCCCGGCCTCCGTCGAGCGGCGCTCGGCCCAGACGGTCCTCTACGAGATCGCGGTGGTTCTGGCCAAGATCATCGCGCCGGTGATGCCGCATACCGCCGAGGAGATCTGGGACCACCTGCCGAAGACCGGCGGCGAGCCCGAAAGCGTGCACCTGGCGCGCTGGCCCGAGGCCGAGTCCCGGTACCTCGACGGCGACCTGGCGGCCCGGTGGGAGCGGCTCCGGCGCGTCCGGGACCAGGTTTCCAAGACCCTGGAGGAGGCGCGTAACCGCAAGGAGATCGGCACCTCCCTGGAGGCGCGGGTGGAACTCTACGCCACGCCCGAACTCGGCGAGTTCCTGCGCGGCTACCTATCCGAGTTGCCGCGAGTCTTCATCGTCTCGCAGGTCGAGCTGCTGGAGGGAGCGCCGGCGACCGCCGGCGGGGCGGCTCTGGGCGATTCCCCCGACCTGCTGCAGGTCGACGTGCGCCGGGCCCGCGGCGGTAAGTGCCGGCGTTGCTGGGTCTACAGCGAGGAACTGGGCCGGGTGCCGGACCACCCCGAACTCTGTCCGCGCTGCGCGGGAGTGGTGGCCGGAAGGTAGGGGGCGCCCGGGCCGATGAAAGTCATCCTGGTTGACGTTGAAGGATGGAGGCGAAGGCCGCGTGCGAAAGGTAAGCTTCGACGAGTTCACCAGGAAACTCCGCCAGGACGAGCGGCTTCGCCGGCTGCGGCGGCAAGCGCGCCGCGCCCCCAAGTCGCGGCCCCGGGATCGAGCGAGAGCAGATCCTGGATGCTCTCCAGGAGTGCAGGCGGAAAGCCGCCGAGTTCAGGGAGCGTCAAGACTGAGAGGACGACTGTCACACTCGCCTCAGGTTACGGCCTGTCCCTTGCGGGCAGGCTACTTTTGTCCGCACGAGACGCGTCGGGCGATGAACGGCGAGGGTTGGTGGCAGGGTGGCGAGGGTGGATGACGAGCAGCGCCGGCTCCTCCAGCGGCTGGAGACGAGGGTCGAAAACCTGACGCAGGCGATGCAGAAGGCCAGCCTGGCGGAGTACGTCGAACTGGTGCGCAACCCCCGCTGGATGATCTATACCAACCTGATCGCCGGGCTGGCGCGCGGGCTCGGCACCGCCGTGGGTTTCTTCCTCCTGGGTGCCCTGGTGGTCTATATTCTGCAGAGTTCCTTCGTCAGTCACCTGCCCGTGATCGGACGCCTGATCGCCGACCTGGTGCGGATCGTGCAGTACGAACTGAAGACGAGGTGAGCGCCGATGAGCCCGATTGATCGCGAAGCGCTGCGCCGCCGCCTGCTCGCCGAGCAGGCGCGGCTGGAGGAGCGCTATCGCCACCTGCAGCGCGGCGGCCTGGACGAGTCGGAGACGGATTCGGTGGGCGAGCTCTCCAGTTACGACAACCACCCGGCGGATCAGGGCTCGGAGACCTTCGAGCGGGAGAAGGACTTGGGCCTCCGCCAGGATACACTCTTCTTTCTGGGCGAGGTGAAAGACGCGCTAGGCCGGCTTGATGGCGGCCGGTTCGGCGTCTGCGAGCGCTGCGGGGGCCCCATCGGCGAGGCTCGCCTGGCG
>JAJYMS010000118.1 GCA_021786825.1 Bacillota bacterium
GACCAGGCCCAGGGCGAAACCCCATGGATTGGGACGCCTGCCGGGAACCACGCGCGGCTTCATGGCAGTTTACCTCCGCACGCCTGGCAGTAGCGCTGGCCGGCACTCAACAGTTGGGCCCCACAGTGGATGCAGTGGGCCTGGGACGGCTGGCCGGTTCCGGCCGACTCCGCCTCGATCTCCCGCTCCAGCTCCCGTTCGATTTCCCGTTCGATGCCATCATCCGGCCTCCGGCCGTCCCCTGCGCCAGCCGGACTGATGGTGGACTGGACCGCGAGGTCCTCCTCCTCCTTGAGAAACCGGACGGCCTGCCGGGAGAGCTTGGCCTTTAAATCCTTGTAGTCGGTGTCCGAAAGCTTTTTCATCTCGTGGTCGTATTCCACGTCCGCCAGCGCGGCGAAGACCCTGTCCCGTTCAGCCTGGGCCTCTGGCGTGTCGTCGGCCAGGCCGAGGTCCTCCTCGACCGTCTCCGACCGCCAGAACGGTTTCCCCACCAGAACCAGGGCTAACGCCAGCAGCAACAGCACCACCAGGACGTTCAAGCGCCTCCTCCTCTCTCCTAAAAAACTCCCGCGGCCGCACTAAAAGTGCTTTTTCAGGATATCCTGCACGCGCGAGTCGTAGCGCGACTTCTCCTCGGGGGAGAGGGCTTCCTCCGCCTGCGGGCCCTCCTCGTCCGCCGCCGCGTGCCGGCCGACCCATTTGCGCAGGATGTAGTAGAGCAGACCTCCGCCCGCCAGCAGCCCGGCAAAGGGGGTGATCCAGGCCACCCAGTTGAAGCCTTTGCGCTCGGGATAAGCCACGACCTTCTCGCCGTACTGAGCCACGTAGGCCGCCAGGATCGCGGGTTCGGACATCCCCTGGTCCAGCTTCCGGGCGATATCGCCCCGCATGGCATCCGCGGTGGCGCAATCGCAGTTGGCCACGATCATCGTACAGCCGCACTGACAGATCAGCTTCCCCTCGATCGGCCTGGTGCGCTGGTTGACTTCCACCGGGGGGTTCATGGCCTCCGCGGCGGCCGGCGTGCTGACCCCGACCCCGAGGAGCACCCCCAGGACCAGCGGGAGCCAGATCATCCTCCTGAACTGCATAGCTCCTCCCGTCTCCTCGCCTAGTCGTCAGCCTGGGACGTCCGCAGCGTCCGGCCGAGGCGCCGGCGCTCCGGCCAGATCGCGAACAGGGTCGCCGCCACCAGCAGGTATTCGCCGATCCAGATCCAGGCGACCAGCGGGTTGACGTAAATCTTAAAGTTGGCGGTCATGTCCTTCTCCCACCCGTTCAAAATGACGAACAGGTCCTCCTTCAAACCGCCCTTGATGCCGACCCGCGTAGTCGGCTGGTCCATGTTCGGGTGAAACTCCTTGGTGGCCCGCAGCACGCCGGGATAGGTGTAACCCTTCTCGGTCACCACCAGGTCGGCGTAGAGGATCCCCACCCGCCCCCGCGCGGTCTCGCCCAGGCCGTCGTAACGGAGCTGGTAGTTCCCGATCCCCATGACCTGCCCGGGTTTCACCGTGTAGACCTTCTCCACCTGGTAAGCGCTCGAACCGGTAATGCCGATGATCATCAGGACGATGGCCAGGTGCACCAGGTACCCGCCGTAGCGCCGGCGGTTGCGCAGCACGAGGCGGTTGAAGGCCACCAGGACGCTTTCGCCGGTCATCTTCCGCCGCGCGCGCACGCCCCGGTAGAACTCCAGCACGATGGTGGCGGTGACGAAGACCGCTGAGGTGAAGCCGAGCAGGGCGGCGGTCTTGCGGATCCCCGCGACGTAGGCGACCACCGCGAAGACCAGCGCCGCCGTAAACGGATAGAGGAAGTTCTCCCCGAGGGACCGCCAGGTCGCCTTGCGCCAGGGGATCAACGGGCAGATTCCGATCAGGAAGATCAAAAGCAGCCCGATCGGTACGTTGACCTGATTGAAGAAGGGTGGGCCGACCGTGACCTTGACCCCGCGCACCGCTTCCGAAATCAGCGGAAAGATCGTCCCCCAGAAGACCGCGAAGGCGGAGCCCACGAACAGCAGGTTATTCAACAGGAAGCTTGATTCCTTGGATAGGACCGATTCGAACTGGTTGTCTTCCTTCAGGAGGGGCAGCCGGTCAAAAGCCAGATACAGCGACGCCGCCAGGGTTGTCCCCATGAAGACCAGGAACCACATTCCTAAGGTGGTGTCCGAGAAGGCATGCACCGACGCAAGCACCCCGGAACGCGAGAGGAAGGTGCCGAAGACCGTCAGCAGGAAGGTGACGATGATCAGCATGACGTTCCAGACTTTGAGCATTCCCTTGCGTTCCTGGATCATCACCGAGTGCAGGAAGGCGGTGCCGGTCAGCCAGGGGAGCAGGGAGGCGTTCTCCACCGGGTCCCAGGCCCAGTACCCGCCCCAGCCGAGCACCACGTAGGCCCACTGGGCGCCGAAGATGATCCCGATGGAAAGAAGCATCCAACCCCAGAGGGTCCAGCGACGGGTCACCTTGATCCAGGTGTCGTTCAACTGGCGCGTGAACAGCGCGGCGATGGCAAAGGCGAAGGGAACCGCAAAGCCCACGTAGCCGGCGTAAAGCGTCGGGGGATGAATGACCATTCCCGGGTCCTGCAGGAGGGGGTTGAGCCCCATCCCTTCCGCCGGTACCGGGCTCATGGTGGCGAAGGGGAGGGTGACGAAGTTCAGGACGAACATGAAAAACAGGCTGATGGCCAGCAGCACCGCGTTCACGTAAGGCATCATGTCCTCCGCCTCGCGGTGCGGAAAGTAGGCCGCGATGGCGGCGTAAACCAGCACCAGCCACTCCCAGAGCAGGAGAGAGCCCTCGTTGCCGGCCCAGAGGGCGGAGAAGCGGTAAAAGGCCGAGAGGTCCGAGGAGGAGTGGTTGAACACGTAGTTGTTGGAGAAATCGTTGGTCAGGAACTGGTACAGCAGGACGCCCATGGCGACCGTGCTCACCAGGGCCAGGGCGCCGAGGCCGCCCTTGCCGCTCTCCAGGAAGCGCCGGTCGTCGCGCCGGATGCCGATCAGGATCGCGAACAAGGCGTAAATGTTGAGCAGCAACCCCAGGGTCAACAGCACTGTCCCGAGACCGTTCATACCACTATGGTCCTTTCTTCTCCGACTGGTACTTCGAGGGACACTGCAAGAGGAGCTTGGAGGCTTGCATCACGCCGGAGCCGTTCAACCGGCCCTCGGCGATGACCGCGGTGGCCTGCTCGAGGTTGTCGGGCTTGACCCCCCGGTACTCCACCGGAATGGAGTCACTCTTCCCGCCTTCCCCTTGGAGCTTGAAAGTCAGCAGCGGAGCCTTGATGTCGAACCGGACCGATCCGGGAACCACCGCCCCTTGCAAACGGATCGGCTTGTTCTGCAGTTCCGCCTGCTTGCCGAGCACCTCGTCGACCTTGTAGTAATACATCGTGTTGCCCGAGAAGGCGGTGAGCATCAGGAAGGCAATGGCCGCCACAACCACCACTACCCCCACGATTAGCCTGGTCTTCTTGGTCACCTCCGACACCCCCTGGCGTTTCAGCGCTCCTTGCCTTTCAGTTCCCGAATAATCTCGCGGTAGGTACCCTCGCTGATCTTCCCCTCCAAGAGAAGCCTCCGGGCCCGGCTTCGCTCGTCCTCTCCCCGGGGGCCCGGCTTGCCGCGGCGCGCGGTGGCGGGACGGCGGGCTTTCGAGCCGCTGAAGAACAGTAAGAATCCCAGGGCCAGGACCATGGCCGCAGCGATGGCCAGGATGACCTGATTGCCTTTCAGACCGCCGCCCGAAAGGGGCGGTTTGGCAGGGGCGCCCTGGTTGCTGACGGACTTGTTGTTATCCGGTTTGGTATAGCGGACCTGCACCTGCACCGGGTCTCCAGCCTTGACCCCCGGCAACTCGTAATTGTGCGTGTAGGTGCCGTCACCGGCCTGCCCGCCGCCGACTTCCTTCAGACTGGCGCTGTACCCGGTCGAACGGGCCGGCTGCGCGACCTCGAGGGTCACGCGGTCAGCGGCGTATTTTGCCACGTAGGCAAAATCAACCTGCTTTTCCGGGCCCCCTCGCACCGCCGGGTAGTAGAACTCCATGTGCACCGGGAGAATCCCACCGGGCTTGACGGGATTCGTCGGAACCCAACTGATCTCCTGGTGGTCGCCCCGCTTCTCGATCTTGACCCGCCCGCGCGCCAACTGGTTGTCGTGCACCGGATTTTGGGTGGTCAAAGGATCGCCGGAGAGTTCGCAGGCGGAGTTCATCCGGGCGCCCTCAGGCACCCAGAAGGTCACTTCGCCGGTGAACGGCTCGCCGCCGCCGTTCTTGAGCGACCCCTGCACGATCACCAGCGCCTCCGGGTAATCGGTGTCGTACTCGGGCAGCACCTGGATATCCAGTCGCGGGAAAGTGAGCGGGTGGGCCGAGTCGGCTCCCGCCGGCGAGCCGGCGGCCAGCGCAGCTCCCGGCAGCGCCGCCGGGGTACCGGCGAGCACCACCGCCACCAGACCTGCTGCCACCAACCGGCCGCTGAACCGTCGCCCGCTCAGTCGTCGCGCCATGCGTGTGACCCCTCCGGCTTGTTTTCTTCTTCACAAACGTCCCCTCAATTATGCCGCCATTCCTAGGTCCGGGTCAAGTATTGATTCTAAATGGTTCTAAGGAAATCGTGATTTTTCGCCTGGACATGGTGCTGCGGCAAATCACTCAACCGCTGCGTCAAATCGTACGCCGCAGTAAGGGCATAACTTCCATCCCCGGGAGGTTTCCCGCCCACACCCCGGGCACCGCGGCCGGCCCCGCTGGGACGGCGCGATTCGCCGCCATCCGGTCAGGATCACCCCCGCCGCTCCGACCAGCGCCAATAGTCCCGCGTACAGCCCTACCACCGGCCAGGGACTCAGGTGGGCCTGCCCAGCCCCCGCCACCCCGTGGGTCATCCCCTTTCCGGTCAACCAGCAGGATCCCCCGTAGTAGCGATAACCCGCCGTGTTGTAAGCAATCACCGCCGCGACGGCCAGGATGGCGACCGCCCAGCTGCGCATCCTGCTCACCGCCCGCCCCCCTAAAGCCCCCCGGCCACCGCGTTGGCTATCAGTTCCTGCTCCCGCGGGCTGCTGAGGCCGAGCCAGTAGACGCGGTTGCCGAGGGCATAGTAGTAATTGGAAAGGCCCATCCCGTTGCTCTGGTAGGTAGCCACCCCCGCCACCTGGGTCGGTCTGGGGGGACTGAAGACCGAGTTGGCTGCCCCGATCCGGTCCGTCATTTTCGCGACCAAGGTTTGCGCCGCGACTTGGTCGGGCGCAATCATCACCCACAGCGCCACCCGCTCTCGGCCGTCGGCGTACTCGGCCACAAAAGCATCCCGGACCGCGAAGGCCTTCCCGTGCATGGAACTGACCTGCCGGCGGGCCTCCTCGCCCGACAGCAGCTTGGAGCGCGGCAGCCCCGCGAACTGTTGCGGCGGCATGTACCCCGTTACCCCGGCGCGATCCGTAACCCGGTCGTCGGCTCCCGCCCCGCCCAGCCTGGCAACCACGTAGAAAAGGCCGAGGAACACGGCTGCCAGCGCGAGAAAGGTCGACGGCTGCCGGAGCCAATGGCGGCGCGGCGACAACCCCGTCACCCCCTTTTTACAGTTGTGATTGTCTTCACAAGTCACAAGCAAGGCGCGTGCCAAGACGAGGCGGGCAGAACCGCACGGCACCTGCGCCATATCGCACAGACGGAATCGGGTCGAACCGGTTTCAGTATATAGTTTGACCAAGGTGCAATCAACTGCCGCTAACCGCCTCCCAAGGACAACAGGCGATGGATGATGCCCCCCCAGGAGAAGGCCGTGAGCAGGCTTGCGACCCAGATCACCAGCCCCTCCCAGCCCCCGCGTTCCTTCAGGATGACGGCGATCGAGGCGACGCACGGAACGAAGAGGGTGATGGTCACCATCGCGACCAGGCTGCCGGACGGTCCCAGCCCCAGGGCAAGGAGCCGGGCGGCGCCGAAGTCGCGCCTGATCATCCCCATCAGGAAGGCCACGGCCGCCTCGCGGGGCAATCCGAGCCACCCTTCGGTGACCGGCGCCAACCAATTCTCGACCCGGCCGAGCACCCCCAGGTACTGCAGCGAGGCGATCAGCAGGGCCCCGATGATAAAGAGGGACCCCGCCTCACGGATGAACCAGTAGGAACGGCTGGCGGTCTTCCGGAGCAGATTGCCCAGCCCGGGAACGCGTAGTGGAGGCAGTTCGGCCAGCAAGGGGTAAGACTCCCCGGGCAGCAGCCGGTCAAGGGCCGCCCCGAAGAAGGCGAAGGGCCCCAGCATGGCGGCCGCGTAGGCAGCCAGGTAGCCCGGACCCAGAGGAGTGAGAATCGAAGCGATCACGCCCAGTTGAGCCGAGCAGGGGATCGTCAGGGCCAGCAGGAAGGTCGCGATGGTGCGCTCGCGCCGGGTCGACAGGATCCGCGTCGTCACGGTGGCCATGGTCACGCACCCGAACCCCAGGATCAGGGGAATGATCGCCCGGCCGTTCAGGCCCAGCCGGACCAAGGCTCGGTCGGCCAAAACCGCCACCCGCGGCAGGTAACCCGAGTCCTCCAGGACCCCCAGGGCCAGGTAAAACCCGGTCACCAGCGGCAGAATCAGTCCCAACAAGTAACCCAGCCCCATCGTGAGGGCCCCGAACTCCCCGGCCAGCAGGGAGCCGGCAAGGCTGCCGGGGGCGAACAGGCTTGCCACGGCAGCCTCGACCATGGGTCGGAAGTAGCCGTCCACCACGGTCTTCTCGGTGAAGTCCACGACCCTTTGGGCGACCACCTGACCGATCAGGTAGTACAGGCCTGCCAGCACCACCCCGAGGATGGCCGGCCCGGCCCAGGGGTGGATTGTCAGACCGGCCAGGGTCGAGCTCACCGAGGGGGACCGCGGCAGGCGGCGCCGGACCTGGCGGGCGATCGCGTCCGCCCGCCGCCGCCGCTCCAGGTACAGTCCCTCCCGGTTCCCGGGATCCTCCACCGTCTGCAGCACCCCGGCCGGTTCGCCGTCCCGCGGCCGCGTGGCCGCCGCCGCGGCGTATTTGAGCCTGGAAATCCCCCGGCCGCGCACCGCCACCGTGGGGAACACCGCCACACCCAACAACTCCGCCAGGCGAAGATGGTCCACCGCGAGCCCGCGCGAGGCCAGTTCGTCCACCATGTTGAGGGCCACGACCACCGGAAGGCCCAATTCGGTCAACTGGAGGGTGAGGAACAGATCCCGCTCCAGGTGCACGGCGTCGACGACATCGATGACCACGTCGGCGGTGAGAATGACATCCCGCGCGACGCGCTCCTCGTCGGTGAAGCTGGAGAGTCCATAGACACCGGGGGTGTCGAGCAATAGGTCAGGCCCCAGCCGGGCGGAGCTGATCTCTACGGTGGTGCCGGGAAAGTTGGACACTTCCACGTAGAGGCCGGTCAGGGCGTTGAACAGGGCCGATTTGCCCACGTTGGGGTTGCCGGCCAGCACGATCCGCCGGCCGCCGGCGCTCACCGGTCCCTCCCCCGCCCGCGGTCGGCCGCCGGCGCAACGCTGATGCGGCGAGCCAGGGGACGCCCCACCGCCAGTTCCTGCTGGCCGAGCTGGATGACCACCGGTCCGCCCGGAAGGACTTGCACGCAGCGCGCCTGGGCCCCTTCGGCCAGCCCGAGACGAATCGCCTGGGCCCTGATGCGGGCGTCTGCCACCGCGAGAATGCAGACCCGCTCCCCCGGTTTCACCTCGTCGAGGGTCACCTGCGCCCACCCGCCCTTCGGTGTTGTCCGCACCGCTATCTGACCAATAGATATGTCGGCAGGGCGGGGGTAAGCCGAAAAGGGAGGAGCTGCTAGCGCGAAGCGCCCCGCAGCTCCTGCTGGATGACCTCGTAGGTCAGGGCGCCCACCCGCTGTGAGCGGATCACGCCGCGGGGGTCGATGAAGAAGGAGGTGGGAATGGCCCGTACTCGGTACAGGCGGGCGGCCTGACCCGAACTGTCGACCGCCAGCGGCAGGGTCAGGCCCAGTTGCTGGCGAAAGCGGCGGAAGGTGTCGGCCGTTTCGCCCGGGTCGGCGCCGACCGCCAGGACCCGGGCCTTGCCCGCGTACTCCCGGGCGGTCCGGTCCAGATCGGGCATCTCCTGCCGGCAGGGCGGGCACCACGTGGCCCAGAAGTTCAGCAGCACCGGTTGACCCCGCAGATCCGATAAGCGGAAGGTCTTCCCGCTGTCCAGGTCCACCACGGCGAAGTCGGGCGCCAGGAAACCCACTTCCGGCCTCTCCTCGGCCGGTTGCGGTGAACGCTGCCACAGCGCCGCGGCCACCAGCCCGATCAGCCCCACGCCGAGGGCGAAGACCAGGATCCGATTCTTGCGGCTCACCAGCATCTCTCCCCTCGCTTACGGGACCCATTATACCGCGGCCCCGCCTCCCCGGCCAACGCGGCAGGGAACCGTGGGCAGGTGTCGAAACCTTTGGTAGTTTTCGCCGGAAAGGGGCCTGGGGTGCTTGCCCGGGGTCAGGGACATCGCCGTACGGGTGATCGCCAACGTTGAAAAAGTGATGGTCGGCAAACGGCGGGAGGCGGAATACGTGCTGCTGGCCCTGCTCTGCCGCGGCCACGTGCTCATCGAAGACGTTCCGGGGGTCGGCAAGACCACCCTGGTTCGGGCTCTGGCCCGGTCGCTGGGCTGCGGTTTCAGCCGTATCCAGTTCACGCCCGACCTCCTGCCCTCCGATGTGACCGGCGTGTCCGTGTACAACCGGCGCACCGCTCAGTTTGAGTTCCGCCCCGGACCGATCGTCAGCCAGGTGGTCCTCGCCGACGAGATCAACCGCGCCTCCCCCAAGACTCAGTCCAGCCTCCTGGAGTGCATGGAGGAGGGCCAGGTGACGGTCGACGGCATCAGCCACGCCCTCCCGCAGCCCTTTCTGGTCCTGGCCACCCAGAACCCCATCGAGTACGAGGGGACCTTTCCCCTGCCGGAGGCCCAGTTGGACCGCTTCCTGGTCCGCTTGCGGCTGGGCTATCCGACGGCCCAGGAGGAAAGCGCCGTTGTGGAGCGGGCTTTCTCCTCGCCGGTGGCCGGGCTGGAGCCGGTGGCCGGAACCGAAGCGATCCTCGCCGCCCAGCGGGAAGTCGGCGAGGTCCACGTGGAGCGGTCGGTAAGAGAGTACATCATCGGGCTGGTGCGGGGCACCCGCTCCCACCCCGATGTCTACCTGGGGGCCAGCCCGCGCGGTTCCATCGGCCTGCACCGGACCTCCCAGGCGCTGGCGCTGCTGCGGGGCCGCCACTTCGTCACGCCCGACGACGTCAAGGAGATGGCCCCGCTGTGCTTGACCCACCGGCTGCTGCTTAAACCGGAGGCACGGCTCTACGGGGGTTCTCCCGACCGGGTCGTGGAGGAACTGCTGGCCCGCCTGCCGGTGCCGGCGGAGGCCTGATCCCCTTGCGGCTCCGGGACTGGAGAATCCCGACCCTGGCTGTAGCGGCCCTGGCCTTCGCCCTCCCGACCGGCGGCCAGCTGCCGTACTACTGCTTTTACGCCCTGGCCGCCGCGACCGCCTTCGCCTGGCTCTGGGTACGGATCACCGCGCGGAACGTCTCCTGCGCCTACCGGGCCGAACGGCGCGCGTTAGCGGTCGGAGAAGCGGTTTCGGTCCGGCTTCGCCTTTACAACGAGGGTCTCCTCCCGGTAAGCTGGCTGGAGTGCAACGACGCCAGCCCGTTGCGCCCGCCGGCGGAAGCCTCCTGGCGCGCCGCCTTGCCCGGACTGGGCAGCGCCGTGCGCGTCGAGACGGTCCGGGTCAGACGCCGCGGGGTCTACCCCCTCGGCCCGCTGAAGCTCAGGGTGAGCGACCCCTTCGGCATCTTCGAGGGGCGCCGCACCATCGCCGGCAGCCAACCGCTGATTGTCTACCCCCGGGTGCAGCCGCTGGACTACCTGCCCCTGCCCCTCAACCTGCCTTTGGGCAGCGTCCGCACCCGGCGCTCCTCACCGGAGGACTTCTCTTCCCTGGCCGGGGTCCGTCCCTGGCGGGCGGGGGATAACCCGCGCCGGGTTCATTGGAAGACCAGCGCGCGGAGGGGCAGGCTCCACGTCCGCGAATTCGAATTGGCCGCGACGGCCGATGTACACATCTTTTTGGATCTCGCCGCCGGGGTCTACGGCCCGGACGAGGACGAGCGGGCGGTGGAGATTGCCGCCTCCGTCGCCCGCTACGCCCTGGACCGGTACTTGAACGTCGGGTTCCTCGCGCACGGAGGGCGGCGTTACTTTCTGCCCCCCGGCAAGGGAAGGCGGGCCTTCCGGGAGCTGCTGGAGTTGCTGGCGCTCGCGGTGCCGGAGGGGAAACTGCCGGCCTCGCGGGCATTGCTCTTCGAGGCCGCCGGTTTCAGCCCGCGGGCCGCCGTAGTCGTGATCACCCCTCAACTGACCCCCGATCTGGCCGGCGCCCTGCTGCGACTCCGCCAAGCGGGGCTCGGGGTGCTGCTGATTCACCTCTTGCCGTCCATCACCGCCACGTCGCCACCCGGTGGTTACGCTCCGGCGGCGGCGAACACTCCGCCGGCGGCGGCCGATCTCTTGCCGGGACTGCGCCGGCACGGCGTCACGGCGCTGTCGGTACGCGACGTCGACGAACTCTCCCGCCCGGGAGGTGAGCACCGGTGGAGGCCATCTCCCTCGGGCTGATAACCGTCCTGGCCGGCAGCGCCGGGTACTCCCTCGCCAAGGCCTGGGGCCTGCCCCTGGTTCCCTGGCAAGCGAGCGCCGCGGCGCTCCTGATCGCCGCCCATGCCGCGGTGGCCGTTCACCGCCCGCGGGTGGGGCGCGCCCTGGCCCTGCTCTACGGGCTTGGCGCCGGCCTCGCCCTGGCCCGCTTACCGGCTTTGCGCAACTGGGCCTTGGCCGCCGCCCGCGGCAGCGTGGCCCTGGTCCGGGAACTCCGGGCGGGGGACCTCAACTCCGTGAACCCGCCCGCGGGATACGTGGTGCTTGCGATGCTGGCCCTCTCCTACACCCTCTGGGCGGTCTCTCTGGACCGGCGGCGGCGGAGCCTCCTGGGGCCGGTCCTGGCGGGGCTGCTGCTGTTCGGGGCGGAGTGGCTCTACTACTTCGACCCGGCCTACCGGCACCTGCTTCTTTACCTGCC
>JAJYMS010000005.1 GCA_021786825.1 Bacillota bacterium
GTGGAATAGTTCCACTATCGGTTCGGCCGAGAATCCGAGTACACGAGTGAGCCACCGGCGCTTGCAGACATGCATGCGGTTCGTGTGGCTCCTTTTGTTACCGGTGAGAGGAGGGGTGCGGGGACCCTCGTAGCGACCCATGATTTCAAGGCGAAGGGGTGACAGGGAAGTGTCCAAGACCCAACGGATGGAGGCAGACTTGGTTTCTTTGACGGCGGCGGGGCAGGCCCAGATCAAGGACAGCCCCCTGATGAACGAGGACTTGCGGCCCACCGCGGCCGACGAACGTACCTGGACCGGCTACAACATCGCCTCGCTCTGGATCGGCATGGCCGTTTGCATTCCCACCTATACCCTGGCCAGCGGCCTGATCGCCGCGGGGATGAACTGGTGGCAGGCGGTCATGACAATTATCCTTGGCAATCTCATCGTCCTCATCCCCTTGATTCTTAACGCCCATGCGGGTACGCGCTACGGCATCCCCTATCCCGTTTACGCACGGCTCTGGTTCGGCGCCAAGGGAGCCCACATTCCGGCGATGCTCAGGGCGATCGTGGCGGCGGGCTGGTTCGGTATCCAGACCTGGATCGGCGGTTCGGCCTTGGACGTGCTGATGACGTCCATGTTCCACGGCTGGGCCTCGGTGCCGGCCCACCTGGCGATCGCTTTCCTGGCCTTCTGGGCCTTGAACGTCTGGATCGGCTACAAGGGGCCGGAGGCGATCAAGTTCATGGAAGCGTGGGGAGCGCCGATCCTGATCGTATTGGGTTTGGGGCTCTTGTTCTGGGCCTGGTCGGCGGCGGGCGGGTTCGGGCCGATGCTTTCGGCTCCTTCCAAGTTCAAGACCTGGAGCGAGTTCTGGCCGGTTTTCTTCCCCTCTCTGACGGCCATGATCGCCTTTTGGTCGACCTTGGCCCTTAACATCCCCGACTTTACCCGCTACGTTAGGAGCCAGAAGGCCCAGGCCTGGGGGCAGATCCTAGGCTTGCCGACCACCATGGGGCTGTATGCCTTCATCGGCGTGGCGGTGACCTCGGCCACGGTGGTGATCTTCGGCAAGGCGATCTGGGACCCGGTCGAGTTGATGGCCAAGTTCCCGCCGCTGGTGGTCTTCATTGGGACTTTGGGGATTGTGCTCGCCACCATCACCACCAATATCGCCGCCAACGTGGTGGCCCCGGCGCGCAGCTTCGAGAACCTGTCGCCGCGCAAGATCACCTGGGGCATGGGCGTCATCATCACCGGGATCATCGGGATTGCCATGATGCCATGGTACCTGCTGGCCAACTTCGCCAACTACATCTTCGGCTGGCTGGGCACCTATTCGGCGTTCCTGGGGCCGCTGGACGGCATTGCCCTGGCCGACTACTGGCTGGTCCGCAACCGCCTGATTGATATGAAAGAGTTGTACCGGCCGGGTGGACGCTACGATTACGAAGGCGGCTTCAACACCAGGGCAATCGTGGCCCTGGGTGTGGGTATCGTCGTCGCCCTGATCGGCAAGTTCGTACCGACTTTCAAATTCCTGTTCGACAACGCCTGGGCCGTCGGCCTGCTGGTCACGGTCGTAATCTACTGGGCCCTGATGCAGAAGCACCAGACGATCCTGTCCTACCAGGACTTCGCGGACATCACCGAAGGCGACACCACCGTCGGCGCCGCCGGCCGGGCCGTGTCCGGCGACTAGGGAGCCGGACCATAGCCCTACCCGTCCCCGGGTCTTCGGGCCCGGGGACGGGACCCCAAAAGAGGAGGTAATTCAGGGTGCCCCGAGTCGTTCGCTGCGGCCTGATCCAGGCCCACCACCCCCTTTCCGGCGAGGAGCCGGTGGCCCGCCACAAGGAGGTGGCCATCGAGCAGCACCTCAAGCTGATCGATGAGGCCGCCCAGAAGGGGGTGCAGATCCTCTGCCTCCAGGAGATCTTCTATGGCCCTTACTTCCCCGCCGAGCAGACGGTCAAGTGGTATGACTCCACCGAGCCGATCCCGGACGGGCCGACCACCAAGCTGATGCAGCAAGTGGCCAAGAAGCACCGGATGGTCATGGTGGTGCCCATGTACGAGGTGGAAAACACCGGTGTATACTACAACACCGCCGCGGTGATCGACGCGGACGGCTCCTACCTGGGCAAGTACCGCAAGACCCACATCCCTCACGTCCAGGCGGGCAAGAATCCGCATACCGGCTTCTGGGAGAAGCACTACTTCCGCCCCGGCAACCTGGGTTACCCCGTCTTTGACACCGCTTATGCCCGCGTCGGCGTCTACATCTGCTACGACCGCCACTTCCCGGAGGGCGCCCGCTGCCTGGGTCTCAATGGGGCCGAGGTCGTCCTTAACCCGTCGGCGACCGTGGCGGGGCTCTCGGAGTACCTGTGGAAGCTGGAACAGCCGGCCCACGCGGTGGCCAACGGGTACTTCCTCGGCGCCATCAACCGGGTCGGCTGGGAGGCCCCGTGGAACATGGGCGAGTTTTACGGCCAGAGCTACTTCGTGGACCCGCGGGGGAACTTCCTGGCCGCCGGCAGCCGCGACAAGGACGAGGTGGTGGTGGCCGACCTTGACCTGGACATGATCCGGGAGGTCCGCAACATCTGGCAATTCTACCGCGACCGGCGGCCGGAAATGTACGATGAGATCGTGGAGCCTTGACCGGGGAGGAGCGTGTTCCCTTGCAAGCGTCCAAGCTTGATTCCCGCTCCGTACGGGAAAAGCATCAGCAGTACCTGTTCCCCAACGTGGCCAACTACTACCAGGAACCGGTGGTGATGGATCGCGGCGAGGGCAAGTACCTCTATGACCTGGAGGGCCGCCAGTACCTCGATTTCTTCGGCGGCATCCTGACCGTCAGCGTGGGCCACTGCCACCCCAAGGTGACGGCCCGGGTGGTGGAACAGCAGCAGCGCCTCGTTCACACCTCCACCCTTTACCCCACCCTGCCGATCGTGCAACTGGCCGAAAGGCTGGCGCAAATCACCCCCGGCCGGCTGCAGAAGAGCTTCTTCACCAACAGCGGCACGGAGGCCAACGAGACGGCGGTCCTGTCCGCCCGGCTGCACACCGGGGCGCAGGAGGTCATCGCCCTGCGGCACGCCTACTCGGGGCGCTCGATGCTGGCCATGTCCCTTACCGCCCACGCCCCCTGGCGCCAGGGAGGAACCCACGTCCTCGGGATCAAGCACGCCCATAACGCCTACTGCTACCGGTGCCCCTTCAAGATGACCTACCCCAACTGCGACCTGGCGTGTGCCCGCGACATCGAGGAACTGATCCAGACGGAGACCTCCGGCCGGGTGGCCGCCTTCATCGCCGAGCCGATTCAGGGGGTGGGGGGGTTCATCACCCCGCCCAAGGAGTATTTCCAGGTGGCGGTGGAGATCGTGCGCAAGCACGGCGGCGTCTTCATCTGTGACGAGGTGCAGACCGGCTGGGGGCGCACCGGCACCAAGCTCTTCGGCATCCAGCACTACGGCGTGGAACCGGAGATCATGACTTCCGCCAAGGGCTTGGCCAACGGGCAGCCCATCGGCATCACCGTGGCCGTCCCCGAGGTGGCGGACTCCTTCCGCGGGGCCACCATCTCCACCTTCGGCGGCAACCCCGTGAGCTGCGCGGCGGCGCTGGCGGTGCTGGACGTGATCGAGGAGGAGAAGCTGGCCCAAAACGCCCAGGTGGTCGGCGACCACCTCGGCCAGGGTCTGGCGGCGCTCAAGGAGAAGTATCCCGTCGTCGGGGACGCCCGCGGCATGGGCCTGATGCGCGCCCTCGAACTGGTGGGGGAAAACAAGACGCCCGACCCGGCTTCCGTGCTCCAGGTTTTCGAGGAGACCCGCCAGCGAGGACTGCTTATCGGCAAGGGCGGGCTATACAACAACACCCTTCGGATTACCCCGCCGCTCAACATTAGCAAGGCGGATGTCGACGTGGCCTTGCGCATCCTGGACGAGTCCTTCGCCGCGGTGCGGGCCCGAGTTTGAGGAGGACTTCAAATGACCGCAAGTCACCCCCTGGGACCCCTCGAGGTCGTTGCGGAGGCGAACCGGTGCCTGTATTGTCATGACGCCCCCTGTTCCCGGGCGTGCCCCGCCGCGGTGGACGTTCCGACCTTTATCCGCAAGATCGGGACCGACAACCTGCTCGGGGCGGCCAGGGTGATCCTGGAGGCGAACGTGATGGGCGGGACCTGCGCCCGGGTGTGCCCGACGGAAGTCCTGTGCGAGGGGGCTTGCGTCTTGAAAAACGAAAGGCTCCGGCCGGTGGCCATCGGCCGCTTGCAGCGGTACGCCACCGACTGGGCCAAGGAGCGCGGCAAGAACCCGCTGCTGCAATCGGCCGCCGCGCCCTCGGGCCGGCTGCCGGTCGCCGCGGCGAAGACGGCCGCGGCGCAGACGACCGCGGCGAAGACGGCGGGGGGCGCCGCTTCCGGCCGGGTGGCGGTGGTCGGAGCCGGCCCCGCCGGCCTGGCATGCGCGGCCGAACTGGCTCGCCTGGGCCACGGGGTCACCATCTACGAAGCCACGTCCCAGGCGGGCGGCCTCCCCGGCCAGGCCATCCCGCCCTTTCGCCTCCCGGGGGAAGTCCCCGCGTGGGAAGCCTCCCTGGTGCGGGAGCTGGGGGTTGAGTTCAAGGGCGGGGTGCAGGTGGGCAAAGACATTTCCTACAGCGACTTGCTGACCAGGTACGACGCGGTCTTCCTGGGCGTCGGGCGGGGAGGAGTGCCGGGCCTGGGGATCCCCGGCGAGGAACTGGACGGTGTCTACGAGGCCCTGACCTTCTTGCGGGCGACCCGGGCCACCCGGTCGACCCGGGCCACCCGGTCGACCCGGGCCGATCCGCTACCGGACCTGGGCGGACGGGTGGTGGCGGTGATCGGCGGCGGCAACACGGCCATCGACGCGGCCACCTCCGCGGCGCGGCTGGGGGCCGAGCGGGTGATGGTGCTATACCGCCGCACCGAGGCCGAGATGCCGGCCTACGCCTCCGAGTACCGGTTCGCCCTTGACGAGGGCGTGGAATTCCAGTGGCTGACGGCGCCGGTAAAAATCCTGGGCGACGGCCGGGTGCGGGCGGTCCGCTGCGTGCACATGGCCCGGGGTGAACCCGATGCCTCCGGGCGGCCCCGCCCGAAGCCGGTGCCGGGGTCCGAGCACGAACTGGCGGTGGATGTGATCATCAACGCTACCGGTCAGGGACCCCGGGCGGATTTCTTCGCCGGGACCGACCTGAAACTGGAGGGCGGGCGACTCAAGGTGAACGAAGACCTTCAGACCGCCAACCCCAGGGTCTTTGCCGCCGGGGATTGCCTGGGGACCCCGGACGCCACGGTGGTGCAGGCGGTGGGCCAGGGCAAGCGGGCGGCCGCCGGCATCCATCTCCACCTGGGCGGGGACGATGGGGCAAGCGGCGACGGCGGGGAAAGGACGGGCGTGACCAATGGCTGACCTCGGTGTCAATTTCGCGGGGATCAAGTCCCCCAACCCCTTTTGGCTCTCTTCGGCGCCGCCGACCAACAGCGGCGACCAGGTGATGCGCGCCTTCGAGGCCGGCTGGGGGGGAGCCGTCTGGAAGACCCTCGGGGACCCGATCATCAACGTCTCCTCCCGGCTGGGGGGGCTGCACTACCACGACCGGCGCCTGATTGGCCTGAACAACATCGAACTGATCACCGACCGGCCGATAGACGTCCAGTTGCGCGAGATCCGCGAGGTCAAGCGGCGCTTCCCCGACCGAGCGGTGCTGGTCTCGCTGATGGTCGATTCCAAGCGGGAGGCCTGGCGGGAGTGGGTCAAGCGCGCTGAGGACACCGGCTGCGACGGCGTGGAGTTGAACTTCAGTTGCCCCCACGGGATGGCCGAGCGCGGCATGGGGGCCGCCATCGGGCAGGTGCCGGAATACACCAGGATGATCACCGAATGGGCCAAAGAGTTCGCCACGGTGCCGGTCCTGGTTAAGCTTACCCCCAACGTGACCGACGTCCGCGTCCCCGGCCGGGCGGCGGTCCAGGGCGGGGCCGACGGCATCTCCCTGATCAACACCGTCAATAGCCTGATCGGCGTGGACATCGACACCTTCGACCCGATCCCCAGCGTGCGGGGACAGGGGTCGCACGGCGGCTACTGCGGACCGGCGGTGAAACCGATGGCCTTGCATATGGTCGCCTCCCTGGCGGGGGACCCCGAGGTGAAGGTTCCCATCTCCGGCATCGGCGGCATCGCCACCTGGCGGGACGCCCTGGAGTTCATCCTGCTGGGTGCCACCAACGTGCAGGTCTGCACCGCGGTGATGCACCACGGCTTCCGCATCGTGGAGGACATGATCGACGGCCTCAGCAACTACATGGACGAGAAGGGAATCGCCCGCGTCGCCGACCTGGTCGGGCTGGCGGTGCCCAAGCTCACCGACTGGGGCAACCTCGACCTCAGCTACAAGGTCGTCGCCCGGGTGGACCAGGCGGCCTGCGTCAGTTGCGGGATTTGCCACGTCGCCTGCATGGACGGCGGTCACCAGGCTATCGGCCTGGCTGCCAACGGCTCGCTCGCCGGCGGCGTGTCCGCGGGTGGGCGGCGTTACCCCAAGGTCGACGAGGGACAGTGCGTCGGCTGCAATCTCTGCTCGCTGATCTGCCCGGTGCCCGGCTGCATCACAATGACGGAGGTCGACAGCGGCCAGGCTCCCTTTACCTGGAACGAGTACGTTACCAGGTCCGGCCAGTCGAGTTGCTGCGGTTAGCATGGCGGTAAGCCTGGCGCTCCCCGGGGGCGCCCGAGCGAGGAGGTAGAACTGGAATGCGCATTCTGATCAAGGACGGCACCGTCGTCACCGCCGCCGACGCCTACCGGGCGGACCTGCTGGTGGACGGTGAGACCATCGTCGCCATCGGCCGCGGCGCGGCCGAGGCCACTGCCGACCGGGTGATCGACGCGGGCGGGAAGTACGTACTTCCCGGCGGAATCGACGTGCATACCCACCTGGACATGCCCTTTGGCGGCAGCAACTCCAGTGATGACTTCGAGACCGGCACCCGGGCGGCGGCCTTCGGGGGCACCACCAGCGTCATCGACTTCGCCATCCAGTACAAGGGTGAGACCCTGCAAAAGGCCTTCGAGAACTGGCTGGCCCGGGCCGAAGGGAAGGCGGTCGGCGACTACGGACTGCACCTGGTGATGACCGACCTGAACGACGCCATCATCGACGAGATGGCCTCGATGGTCCGCCAGGGAGTCACCAGCTTCAAGCTCTTCATGGCCTACCCCGGCGTGTTCATGGCCGATGATGCCATGATCTACCGCGCCCTGGTCCGGGCGGGATCCCTGGGCGGCCTGGTGTGCATGCACGCCGAGAACGGCTGGGTCATCGACGTCCTGGTCCGGGAGGCCCTGGCCAAGCGCCAGACCGAACCCAGGCACCACGCCCTGACGCGCCCCCCCATTACCGAGGGGGAGGCGACTCAGCGGTCCCTGACCCTTGCGGAGGCGGCCGGCGCCCCCATCTACATCGTGCACCTGAGCGCCTCCCAGGCCCTGGACGCCGTGTGCGCGGCGCGGGACCGCGGGCTGCCGGCCTACGCGGAGACCTGCCCGCAGTACCTCTTCCTGTCCGCTGAGAACTACGAGGAGCCGGACTTCAACGGGGCCAAGTACGTGATGTCCCCGCCCCTGCGGCCCAAGGAGCACCAGGCGGCCCTCTGGCGGGGCCTGGCCACCGGGGACCTGCAGGCCGTCTCCACCGACCACTGCCCCTTCAACTTCAAGGGGCAGAAGGAACTGGGCCGCGGGGACTTCAGCAAGATTCCCAACGGCGCCCCGGGCATTGAGACCAGGCTTTACTTGATGTACGATGGAGGCGTGGGGGAGAAGCGGATCAGCCTGAATCGTTTCGTGGAACTCACCGCCACCGCCCCGGCCAAGCTCTTCGGCCTGTTCCCCCGCAAGGGGACGGTCGCCGTCGGCTCCGACGCCGACCTGGTGGTCTGGGATCCGAGCGCCAAACACGTGCTCTCCGCCGCCACCCACCACATGAACGTCGACTACAACCCCTACGAGGGACGCCAGGTGACCGGCGCGCCGACCCACGTGCTCTCCCGCGGCGAGGTCATCGTCGAGGGCGACAAGTTCCTCGGCCGGCGCGGCCGCGGTCAGTTTCTGCGGCGGGGGAGCTTCGGAGGATAAGCGTGGACGGGGACGGGATGCGCGGCGGCGAAGGGCTCCGCCGAAGCCGGCGGGCGCTCCGCGGCAGAACCGAGCGAGTGGGTGAAGTTGTCTACCCCGGTACCTGGGGGGAGATGGTCGGGCCGTCCAACGGTCCGACCGCCGGCTCTCCGGCCCAGCGAGGGTCCAATGTGTCTGAGCTGGCCAAACTCTCTCCGGCCCGCGCGGCGATGTTGCTGGCCCTGACTACCTCCCGCGAGGAGGAGGAGACCCTCAAGCAGAGCCTGGAGGCCAACGGCCACTACAAGTGCGCGGTGACCGAACTGGGGGCCCGCCTCGCCACCTTCCGCGAGCGCCTGCTGTCGGCGGTGACCGGCGCGGCGCTCAACTGCGGGGTCGTGTCCAAGACGCCCCAGCACATGCACGCCCTTTCCCACGCCGCCCACGAGGCCCTGGCCGGCTTTCTGCCCGAGAGCGCCGTCAACGGCGACGTGGCCGCCAAGATCGCCGTCGTGCGCGACAGCCAGTGGGTGGCGGTGGCCCTGTTCGGCGAGTGGGCGGAGCACCCGGTCTGCAACCACAACCGCTCCGGCCTGGGGGTCATGCACATCGCGTACTGAGGCTGCGTATAGAGGAAGGTGTGGCTCTGCTTTGCCCCATGCATCAAGAAACTTTGATGAAGCTGGCGGTGCCTTGGATAAGTGCTTTATGGAAATCCCCCCGTTCCGGCGAGGGGACATGCAGTTGCTGCCGGCTCCGGAGGCCGCCAGGCTGGCGGCCGCGGCGAGGGCCCTGGGTGACCCGATTCGTCTGCAGCTAGTCCACCTCCTGCGGCAGCGAACGGACCTCTGCACCTGCGAGTTGGAGGACCTGTTGGGCCTGGCGCAGTCCAAGATCTCCTACCACCTCAAGGTCTTGCTCGAGGCCGGGATCGTCACCCGGGAAAGCCGCGGCACCTGGAGTTACTACAGCCTTCGTGAACCGGGAGTCCTGGACCGGGTCAAGGCCTTGGCCACCTGAGACCGAGGGGGTGATATGCATCAACGCGTCCATTAACGCCGTGGCCGGGAGACCGCCCATCAGGCCTGCCGGCCACGTCATCGGCGCCCGAGACCGGTGGGATCACGTTCTGGCCCGCTGGGGAGTCAATCGCGGCGGCCACCGGGTCGAGCCGGGACTGTACGCCCTGGGCGGTCCCAACCCGGATTCCCCCGTCTTTGTCACCGCCAATTACACCCTGAGCTTCGATGCCGTCCGCCAGGCCCTGGCCGGGATCGACGGTTACCTCCTGGTGTTGGATACCCGGGGCGTCAACGTGTGGTGCGCGGCCGGCAAGGGAACTTTCGGCACCGACGAATTGGTCCGCCGGATGGAAGCGACGGCCCTGGGCGAAGTGGTCCGTCACCGGGTGGTGATCCTGCCCCAACTGGGGGCCACCGGGGTTGCCGCCCACGAGGTCGAGAGGCGTTCGGGGTTCGAGGTCGAATACGGCCCGGTGCGGGCCTCCGACCTCCGGCAGTACCTTGAGACCCGGCGCGCCACCCCGGCGATGCGGCGCGTCCGCTTCACCCTCGCCGACCGGCTGACCCTGATCCCGGTGGAACTCGTTCACGCCCTGATCCCATTGGCCGTTGCCTCGGCCGGGGCGTACCTCCTGGGGGGGATGCTGGCGGCGGTGGGCGTGGCTACAGCCCTTCTGGCCGGCGCCGTCCTGTTCCCCATTCTGCTTCCCTGGCTTCCCACCCGGGACTTCAGCACGAAGGGATTCATCCTTGGCGGGCTGGCCGCCGTGCCTTTCATCCTCGCAGCCCTGCTGGCCGGTCCGGGGCCGGCCAACCCGGGGCCGGCTGGGGCGCCGCTGGCGTGGCCCCTGCGGGTTGGCTGGGCCGCCGCGTACCTGCTGGCGCTGCCGTCCGTGACCGCTTACCTGGCGCTGAACTTCACCGGCTCGACGCCTTTCACGTCCAGGACCGGAGTGCGGCGGGAGATCTTCACCTACATTCCCGTCATGGCCTGGACCTTCGGGGCGGGAGTCGTTCTGGCGGTTGCTCTCGCGTTGATCCAAGTGCTGGGAGGCGGTTCGTGATGCCGGCGGTGTTACCCTTGAATACCCTCCGGTACGAGGAGGAGCACTGCATCAACTGCGAGTTGTGCCTCATCGTTTGCCCCCACGGCGTCTTCGCCCCGGACGAGCGCGTCGTCCGGCTCGCCTACCCGGAGGCCTGCATGGAGTGCGGCGCCTGCCAGCGCAACTGCCCCACCGGCGCGATCGCGGTGGACAGCGGGGTCGGCTGCGCCGCGGCGATGATCCGCGCCGCCCTGCGGGGCCGGAGGGGCCTTCGCGGCCTGACGTCCGCCGGCGCGACGGGGGCGGCAGGGTGCGCCGCCACGGCGGCGGAAAGGGACACACCATGCTGCGGTTCCGGGGAGGGCTGCGGGTGACTCTTTCGGGCCGGGGCGAACTTTGAGCAGGGAAGAGGAGGGGGTAACGGTGTTGGCGAGGTGTAGGGTTTGGGTCCTTGGCCTGGTGGCAGCGATCCTGCTGCTGCCGACCGTGGCGATGGCCGAGGGGGTCGCCGAGTTTACCGATATCCAGGGGCACTGGGCCGAAAAAGAGATTGCGGCGCTGCATGCCGCGGATATCGTCCGGGGAGGTTCCGACGGCCGCGTGCGGCCGGACGACTCCGTTACCCGGGCGGAATTCGCCGCCTTGCTGTTGCGTGCGGAGGACCTTGACACCGGCGGAGGGGCGGATGGGGCCAGCGTCTTCGAGGATGTCCCGGCCACCCACTGGGCCTTCAACGTAATCGCGATCGCGAAGGCCAGAGGCATCGTCAGCGGGATCGACACCACCCATTTCGGCCCCGACCTGAAAGTCACCCAGGAAC
>JAJYMS010000002.1 GCA_021786825.1 Bacillota bacterium
CAGCTTGATTTTGTCGCTGATTTCGGCCAGTTCGGCGACGATCTCCTTGGTGTCCTGGCAGTACGCGCACTCCTCTTGGCCGGAGTGCTCGCCGTCACCCGCACCGAAGAACAACACCCGGATAGGGTTGTCCATCTTCGCGAAGATTTCGTGCAGTTGCTTGCGATCCTCTTCTCCAATCTTTGGCATGATCCACCTCCTTCGGCCAAATTCTCCCGCCATACCCCGGCGGGTACCTTGGACCCATTCTAGCTGTCGTTTTCCTGGGTGTCAACCCCAGTGCCTGCCAGCTGTAGTCGGCCTTGCTCTCGCCGTACCGGTGACGTTGACAGGGTCTGGCGGCCAGGTCTAGAATATACCCGGCGGGGTATATTGCAGGGGGAGGGTTTCAAGTGAAAAAGGCCATTCTGCAATGGAAGGGCAAGATGCAATTCTCGGCCACCACGGGGTCGGGTCACCAGGTGACGCTGGACGCCCGCGAGGAAGTCGGGGGCGAGAACCGCGGACCCCGGCCCACCGAATTGGTCCTGGTGGCCCTGGGGGGTTGCACGTCCATGGACATCGTCTCCATCCTGCGCAAGATGCGCGTGGACTTCAACCGGGTCGACGTACAGGTGACCGGCGAGGAGGCGACCGAGCACCCGAAGTCCTACACCTCCGTGAACGTCCTGTACCAGGTGGACGGCGAAGGCGTATCGCCCGAGAAACTCGAGCGGGCTATCGTCCTTTCCCGCGACCGCTACTGCGTCGTCGCAAATCTTATTAACGCCCGCGCCGCCATTTCTTATGCGTACCAGATTAACGGCGGCCCGGTGGTCACGCTCTGATCGCTGTTGGCGCCTGAAGAGTTACGAGCGAGGTAAGCAAGAGCTTTGTCAATCCCGCCGGAACCGGTCGTCCCGCGAAACGAACAACAGGAGCCGCTTTCGTCCCTTCCTCCGCGAAGGCAGTCCCGCCGGGAACGTCCTCCCGGAGGCGCAAAAGCTCGTCACTACGGCCTCCTGATAGCTGCTTTCCTGTTCTTGGCCCTCGGGTTGATGGTGTGGGCACTGGCCAGGGGGTGGGTACCACCCCGGGTATTGAACCGGGTCGCCAGCGTCGTGGTCCACCGGCAAAGGGAAGCCAAAGAGTGGCAGCCTGAGTTGCCGCTAACGGTCCTGGTCATGGGGCTGCAGGCGGGAGGGGCCTCAACCAGCCCCCTTACCGACTCCATGATGGTGGTCTGGCTGGACCCCAAGACCCGCTCGGCGGGAATGCTATCCGTGCCGCGGGACTTATGGGTGGAGATCCCCGGCCATGGTTACGGCCGGATCAACGAGGCCTACGAGGATGGCGGAGCCAACCTGGCCGAATTGACGGTTGAGCAGGCGATCGGGGTGCCGATCCAGTATTACGCTGTAATTAGCTACAGCGCCTTTGAAAAGCTGGTTGACGATGCCGGGGGCGTAACGGTAGACGTGCCCCGCACCCTGCAGGATCCAACGTTCCCGGCTCCGGACGAGGTTCACTACGAGCCCTTTTACCTGACCGCCGGGGTGCATCAGCTCAACGGCCGCGACGCCTTGCGCTACGCCCGGGAGCGGCACAGCGATCCTTTGGGGGATCTGGGGCGCGCCACCCGGCAGCAACAGATTATCCTGGCGCTTAGGGACCAACTACTTCGCCCCAGGTCCATCGCCCGGCTCCGGGCATTGCTCACTGACGCGCAGGGGACCGTCAAGACCGACTTTCCCTTGGACGAGGTTCCCGCCCTGGCGCTCATCGCGGCGAATATCCCGGCGGCCAATGTGAAGCGCGACGTGCTCCAATACGCCAACCAGGCGGTGAGTGATTGGCAGACGCCCGCCGGCGCAAGTGTGCTGTTGCCCAACCAAACGGCGGTGGACCGGGTGGTGAGGGCGACCTTCGGCCCGGTCCTGGACCGATGGGACACGGGGGCCACCGTGATCGTCAACAACGGGGCTGGTTATCCGGGCATCGCGACGGTGTATGGCAAGACCCTGGCCCGGATGGGGGTCAGGGTCACCGAAATCGGGGATGCCGAACGGCACGATTACCCCAGGTCCCAGGTTCAGTTCTACACCCGGGAGCGCAGCAAAGTCGAGCAGGCTCACCTGCTGGCGGGGATGCTGCACGTCGATCCGGTCATGGGGCAGGGCAAAGGTTCGGCTGAGATTGTCATTACCTTGGGCAGGGACTACCCTGCCTACAGCAAGTCCAACTAGCAGGGCGGTCCGGCTAAAAAGCCTAGTGGAGGTGGTGGTGACCGGAGGCGGGGAGTTCCCGCGGGTCGACCTCCGCCAGCCGGTCCTCCAGCAGGTCCTCCACCGCCTCGTCGGCCAGCGCCCGCTCCGTGAAATACAGCTTGACCCCACCTTCGTGCAGGGCCATGGCCATGGGCCCGCCGATGCTGCGGGTAATCACGGCCCGGCAGTCGCCCAGCAGGGCGGTGAGGGCGGCATGATGCCCGCCGTGACCCTCCGGGTGCGGGGGGCTGGATCGCAATTCCGATCCGGTCGAGCGCCCCTCCCGAATGGAGTACACCAGAAAACCGGCCGCCCGGCCGAAGTGGCCGGAGATGGTCCGTCCGTCATCCGTGGGGACCGCTACCTTCAACACCCCGCTCACCCCGCCAGAACCTGCTCGATGGTATTCGCCAGCATGCGCCGGGGAACGGCGCCGACGACCTGATCGACGACCTGCCCGCCCCGGAAGAAGAGTACCGTTGGGATACCGCGGATACCATATTCGGCGGGGACATCCGGGCACTCCTCGGTATCCAGCTTCACGAACTTCATTTTACCCTCGTACTGCGCAGCCAACTCCTTGAAGGTGGGAGCCAGCACCCGGCAAGGCGCGCACCACTCGGCCCAGAAGTCCACGGCCACGGGCATGTCCGACTCCAGGACCTCGTGCTCGAAGGTCTCGCAGTCGACGTGGCCGAGGTTGCGGCCGGACTCCCGGGGGTCCCCCGGACGGACGCCGTACCTGGCCGCCAGCAAATCGTCCTTAGTTTCGTTGCTCTGGGCTATCTGAGCCCGGATCTGGTCGAGTTCGCCGGCGCTGCGGGCGAAACGCACGGCCCCGGCCGGGCAGTACCGGGGGCACAGCCCGCAGTCGATGCAGTTGTCGTTGTTGACCTCCATCTTCTGGACGTGAGGGTTGTAGCTAAAGACGTCGTACCGGCAAGCGCGCTTGGCACCGCAGGCCGGATTCTGGTCGCAAAGACGTTCGTCGATCAGGACTGGCATCGGGCACTCCTCCTGTATACCCTACCGGGTATATACTACGGCTGATTCTAAGTCTCCGCGATCGCCCTGTCAAGAGCTACCCTCCCTTACAATATACTTGACTTGCGGTTCTGGGGTTGCTAGAATCAGGAGTGCTATAGGGTACCGGGGTGGGTACCTGATGGAAAGGTTTGCGGCAGGGCCAAACCAAATTGAGAGGAGTCTGATGGGCAAGTGGCGATTACGGTCTACACAACTCCGACGTGACCCTATTGCACTGCGGCCAAGCGTTACCTGCGAGAGCGGGGCATACCCTTTCGCGACGTCGACGTTTCGCGGGACCCGCGGGCGGCCATGGACATGGTGCGCCGCTCGGGTCAGCAAGGGGTCCCGGTGATCGACGTCAACGGGAAGATCATCATCGGGTTTGACCGCCCCCGCCTGAACCAGGCGCTCGGCTTACGCGGCTAGTCTGGCCGCGCCAATGACTTTTCGGAGGTGTGAACTGTGCAGCTCAAACCCCTGGACGACCGCGTACTGGTAAAACCGGTCGATAGTGAGGAGAAGACCCAAAGCGGCATTTTCCTGCCCGATACGGCCAGAGAGAAGTCCCAGCAAGGAACCGTCGTCGCCGTCGGTACCGACGAAGACCTCCAGCAGAAGGTGAAGGTGGGCGACCGGGTACTCTTCACCAAATTCGGCGGGACCGAGGTCAAGGTTGACGGTATCGAGCACATGTTGCTCAGTCGCTCCGACGTCCTGGCCGTGGTCGTGGACTGAGCACCCGCCATCCCCCCGGAATGCACGAGGGCGGCGCCCCGTTTGATCGCGGGCAGCCGCCCTGGTATTTTCCGGAGGCCTGGACGGGGGATGTCTACGAGAACTTCAGAAAGAGGTCCATGACCTCCTCGACCGCTTTCTGGCCGCTGCCGCCCTCCTGCATCTCGTCCGTGAGGGTCTGGCCGAGGTGACAACCGATGGCCTTCATCCCGACCCGGCTGAGGCCGGCCCGCATGGCTGAAAGCTGGCGCAGAACCTCTTCGCACGGGCGGTTCTCCGCCAGCATCCGCTGGATACCGCGGGCCTGCCCTTCGATCTTGCGCATCCGTTCGATCAGGTCCTTGACGACTTCCGGCGGCACCTCACGAGGTCCTGCCTTGCCATGCATTTACCCGTACCCCCATTGGTACAACCTGGATAATACTGTAGACCCGTGCGAAAACGGTGTCAAGCAGCCAAACGGGGCGCCGGTCCTAGCGGTACCGCCCCATTTTTCGCAGCAACTGGGCAATCAGGGCCTGGGCGGCGTCTTCGCTCTCGTCCAACCCTTCCCGCATGCACTCGCGCGCCTGTCGCTCCAGGACCAGCGCGGCTACGCGGGCGAGGGCCCCGCGGACGGCCTGGATCTGGATCAGGATCTCGCCGCAGTCCCGGTTGTCGTCCAGCATCCGTTCGAGGCCGCGCACCTGCCCCTCGATCCGCCGCAGGCGGTCCACCAGGCGCCGGTTGCTCCGCGCTCCCGCGCCTCCGATTCCGTCTGTCACGGCACCCTCCTCCCGCCGCAAGGGCCTTTGCCTCTTGATACCCCACGGGGTATGCCACCCTAACAGTACGGTGTGGAAGGGGTTTTGTCAACCTCCCCGGAGGCCCTCGCCTTCAGGCCTGGTGGTTGTGGGCGATCCGGGCCGCCGCCGCGGCCGCGATTCCCGCTACCAGGTCGTCCAGGAAGGTATTAACGGTACCTTTCTTGGCCCGGTCGATTCGCCCGAGCATGCCGGGCTTCAGTTTGTCTAGGTAACCGAAGTTGGTGAGGCCGATCGAGCCGTAGACGTTGGTGATGGCAAGGGCCAGGATCTCGTCCACTCCATAGAGAAAGTCGTCATTGCGGATGATGGAGCCCAGCGGCTCAGGCACCAGGTCTTGCTCCGTTAACATGTCCAGCGTGATGCCCGTCAGAACCGCGTTTTGCACCTCCCGCTTCTTCAACACCGCGGTGACCGCCTCCAGGCATTCCTCCACGGTGAGCTCCGGGTAATAGACGAGCTGAATCTCGCGCACCAGGGCGGCGATCTCCGGCAGGCTCACCCCGCGCTTCCGCAACAGTCTTACCACGTCCTCGATCATCGCAACCGCCTCCCAGGATTAGCCCGCGCCGGCCGCGGCCGCGGGACCTACTTCAGCCGGGCGGAGCCGTGGCCGAGCAGCCGCTCCAGTTCGGTCAAAAGGCCCGGGTCCGCGTCGACCCGGAGTTCCGGCCGGACCCTGATCCACCGCCCGCTTTGCGTCAAGTGAATCACCACCGGCACCGCGCCCCGGTGCTGGCGCAAAACATCCCGCAGTTGGGCCACCAGCGGGTCGCTCTCGCCGGCCGCGGCCACCCGGACGTAGAGCGTCCGCTCCGGGACCGCCTCGGAGGCCAGCGACGACACCTCCTCGGCCAGCAGCTTCGGGGCTTCCTCCTGGGCCGATAACCTCCCACTGACCAGCACCGGCTGGTCGTCCGCCAGCAGGTGCGCGGCCGAGCGGTAGAGCCGAGGAAAAACGACCACCTCGACCTCGCCCGTGAGGTCCTCCAGGGTGACGAAGCCCATTTGCTCACCGGCCCTCGTCCGGACCCGTTTGCGGGCGGTGATGATGCCCCCCAGGGAAACCCGCGCGCCGTCCGGCAAATTGCTCAGGGCGCCGGCGGTGGCGGTGGCGCGAGCCGCGATGTCGGGCGCCAGGGAGGCCAGCGGGTGCCCCGAGACGTACAGCCCCAGGACCTCCTTCTCCATGGCCAGGCGCCGCGCCGCGGGGAACTCGTCCACCTCCGGCAACGGGTCGGCCCCCCCCCGGGAGCCACCCCCGAGCAGACCCGCCTCAAAGAACGTCGACTGCCCGGCCTGGCGGTGGCGCTGCGCCGCCTGAGCCGCTTCCAGGGTGGTCTCCAGGCCGGCCAGGAGCCGCGCCCGGTTCGCCCCCAGACTGTCCAGGGAACCTGCCTTGATCAGGCTTTCCAGGGCCTTGCGGTTCAACTGCCGCCCGTCCAGCCGCTCGCAAAAATCCCGCAAAGAGCGGAATTCACCCCCGGCCCGGGACTTTACCACCGCCTCCACCATCCCACCCCCGACGTTCTTGACGGCCAGCAGTCCAAAGCGGATCTTCCCCTGGTGCACCGTGAACCTGGCGCCGCTGTAATTGACGTCCGGGGGCAGCACCGCGATTCCCATCCGGCGGCATTCCTCGATGTAGACGGCGACCTTTTCTGAACCGCCCATCACCGAGCTGAGCAAGGCGGCCATGTACTCCACCGGGTAGTGAGCCTTCAGGTAGGCGGTGCGATAGGCGATCAGAGCGTAGGCGGCGGCGTGCGACTTGTTGAAGCCGTAATTGGCGAACTTCATGATCAGGTCGTACAACTCGCCGGCCAGGGCCTCCGGCTGCCCGTTCCGCAGGCAGCCCCTGACGAAGGCCTCCCGGTGGCGGGCCAGTTCCGCCTGCTTCTTCTTGGCCACGGCGCGGCGCAGGAGGTCCGCCTGGCCCAGCGAGAAACCGGCCATGGCCGAGGCGACCTGCAAGATCTGCTCCTGGTAGATCATCACCCCGTAGGTGTCCCGCAGGGCCGGCTCCAGGGTGGGATGCAGGTAGGAGGCACCCTCCTGTTTGGCCTTGATATACAGGGGGATGTTCTCCATGGGGCCCGGGCGGCAAAGCGCCACCGCGGCAATGATGTCCTCGAAGCGGCTGACTTTCAGTTGCTTGAGGAAGTCCCGCACCCAGCCGCTCTCAAGCTGGAATACCCCCATCGCCTCCCCCCGGGCGAGCATTTCGAGGGTCCCGGCGTCGTCCAGGGGCAGGTGATCCAGGTCCACCTCCTCGTGGCGGTTCTCCCGCACCAGTTCCGCGGCGTAGCGCAGCACGGTCAGGGTCCGCAGGCCGAGGAAGTCCATCTTGAGCAGCCCCAGGTCCTTCAGGTTGTCCATCCCGTACTGGGTGACGACCACCCCGTCACTGCTGTTCTGCAGGGGGACGAGGTCGGCCAGCGGCTCGCGGGTGATCACCACGCCGGCGGCGTGCACCGAAGCATGCCTCGGCATGCCCTCCACCGCCCTGGCCAGGTCCAGCAACTCCTGCAGCCGGGGGTCGCGCTGGTAGACCTCGCGGAGCTCCGACGGCTGCGTCAGGGCCTCGGCCAGGGTGATGTGCGGTTCGTCGGGAACCAGCCGCGCCAGCCGGTCGACCTCGCCGTAGGGAAGCCCCAGAGCCCGTCCCACGTCGCGCACCGCGGCGCGCGCCCCGAGGGTCCCGAAGGTGATGATCTGGGCCACCCGGTCCAGGCCGTAGCGGGCGACCACGTACTCGATGACCTCACCGCGCCGCTCGTAGCAAAAATCGATGTCGAAGTCGGGCATGTCCACCCGGTCGGGGTTGAGGAACCGCTCGAAGAGAAGCCCCCACCGCAAGGGATCGATGTCGGTGATGCCCAGCACGTAGGCCACCAGGGAACCGGCGCCCGACCCCCGCCCCGGTCCCACCGGGATGCCGCGCCGGCGGGCGAAGTCGACGAAGTCGGCCACGATCAGGAAGTACTCGGCGAAACCCAGGCGGGTGATCATTCCGAGTTCGTACTCCAGCCGCCGTCCGGCCTCGGTGGACGGCTCCGGGTAGCGCAGCGGGAAACGCTCCCGGCAAAGCTGCCGAAGGTAGGTCTCCGCCGTGCGGCCCTCCGGGACGGGGAAGCGGGGCAGGTGGGTCTCACCCAGGGTAAAGGCGAAATCGCACTGCTCGGCGATGGCCAGGGTGTTGTCGAGGGCCCGGGGTACCTCGGCGAAGAGTTCGCCCATTTCCGCAGCGGACTTCAGGTAGAACTCCGCGTTGGGAAACCGCAACCGGCCCTGGTCCTGCACCACCTGGTTGGTCTGGATGCAGAGCAGCAGGTCATGGGCCCGGGCGTCCTCCCGCCGGAGGTAGTGGACGTCGTTGGTCGCCACCAGGGACGTACCGAGGCGCCGGGCGATCTCGACCAGACCCCGGTTGGCCGTCCGCTCGGCCGTCAGGCCGTGATCCTGCAACTCCAGATAGAAGCCGCCGGGGCCAAAGATGTCGCGGTACCTGGCCGCGGCGGCCAGGGCCTCCTCCGGGCGCTCCTGCAACAGCAGCGACGGGAGTTGACCTGCCAGGCACCCCGACAGTGCCACCAGCCCGGCGCTGTGCGCGGCAAGCAGTTCCAGGTCGACCCGGGGCTTGTAGTAGAAGCCCTCCAGGTGCGAGGCGGAGACCAGCCGGCTCAGGTTTTGATACCCCTGCTGGTCGCGCGCCAGCAGCACCAAGTGGTAGGATGTCTCGTCAACCTTACCGGCGCGGTCGAAGCGCGTCCGGGGGGCGACGTAGACCTCGCACCCGATGATCGGCTTGACCCCCTGGGCCCGGCAGGCCTTGGAGAACTCGACCGCCCCGTACATCACTCCGTGGTCGGTGATGGCCAGGGCGGGAAGGCCGTGCCGGGACGCGGCGCGCGCCAACTCCTCCAGGCGGCAGGCGCCGTCCAGAAGGCTGTACTCAGTGTGCAGGTGCAGGTGGGCAAAGCTCACCGGATCGCCCCCTGCCTATCAATTCTTGTTGGTGACGGAGACCTCCTTCTTCCGGGCGCGCTCGCGGGCGATAGGGTCCAGCAGGCCCTTGCGCAACCTGATGCTGCGGGGGGTTACCTCCACCAACTCGTCGTCGGCGATCTGCTCCAGGGCCTCTTCCAGACTCAGCAGGCGCGGCGGGGAAAGCCGCAGGGTCTCTTCGGCGGTTGAACTGCGGACATTGGTGACGTGCTTCTTCTTGCAGACGTTGACCTCCAGGTCCCGTTCCCGCGAGTGCTCGCCCACCACCATCCCGGCGTAGACGCGGATTCCCGGCCCGATAAAGAGCACTCCGCGCTCCTGCAGGTTGTGCAGGGCGTAAGTGGTGGCCTCCCCGGTATCGGTGGCGATCATCGAGCCCCGGGTACGGCCCGGGATGTCCCCGCGATGCGGCCCGTAGCCGGAGAACAGGTGGTGCATGATCCCGTAACCCTTGGTCTGGGTCAGGAACTCGGAGCGCAGCCCGATCAGGCCCCGGGCGGGGATGGTAAACTCAAGCCGCAAATGCCCGGTGCCGGAGTTGCTCAAGTTGACCAGTTCCGCCTTGCGGGTGCCGACCAACTCCATCACCACGCCCATGAATTCTTCGGGGATATCCAGGATCAGCAGTTCGATCGGCTCCAGGATCCGGCCGTTCTCCTCCTTGGTGATCACCCGCGGCTTGGAGACGGCGAGTTCGTATCCCTCCCGGCGCATCGTTTCGATCAGGATCGACAGGTGCAGCTCGCCGCGGCCGGAGACCTGAAAGACGTCCGGGCTGTCGGTCTCCTCCACCCGCAGGCTGACGTTCCGCTCCAGCTCCTTCTCCAGGCGCTCGCGAAGGTGGCGGGAGGTCACGTACTGCCCCTCCTGACCGGCAAAGGAGCTATCGTTGACGGAGAACCGCATCGTCAAGGTCGGCTCGTCGATGGTCAGGGCCGGCAGCGGCCGGGGGTCGTCAAAAGCGGTGATCGTCTCGCCCAGGTTGGTCCCCTCCAGCCCCGTGACGGCCACGATTTCTCCTACCGTGGCCTCATCCACGGGGATTCGCCGCAGCCCCTGGTAAGCGTAAACCAGGCCGACCCGCGCCCGTTCCACGCCACCGTCGCGGCGGGCGACCCCGACCCAGTCGCCGGGGTGGATCCGACCCTGCCGCAGCCGACCAATCACGATCCGACCCACGTAGTCGTCGTAATCCAGCGTCGTGACCATCAGTTGCAGGACCCCGTCAGGGTCGCCCTGCGGCGCCGGGATCGACGCCAGGATCGTGTCGAACAGCGGCCGCAGGTCCCGGGAGTCGTCCTCCAGGCGCAGCTTGGCCGCCTGGTTGCGGGCGGAGGTGTAGACCACCGGAAAGTCGATTTGCTCGTCGCTGGCCCCCAGCTCGATGAACAGGTCCAGGACCTCGTCGACGACCTCCGCCGGCCGGGAGTCGGCGCGGTCGATCTTGTTGATCACGACCACCGGTTTCAGGCCTGCCTCCAGCGCCTTGCGCAGTACATACTTGGTCTGGGCCATGGGTCCCTCAAAGGCGTCCACCACCAGGAGGGCTCCGTCCACCATCGACAGGATCCGTTCCACCTCGCCGCCGAAGTCGGCGTGGCCGGGCGTATCGACGATGTTGATCTTGACCCCATGGTAGTTGACCGCCGTGTTCTTGGACAGGATGGTAATGCCGCGCTCCCGCTCCAGTTCGTTGGAATCGAGCACCCGCTCGGCGACCTGCTCGTTGGCCCTGAAGACGCCCGACTGGCGCAGCAAACCGTCGACCAGGGTGGTCTTGCCGTGGTCTACGTGGGCGATGATGGCGATGTTGCGCAGGTCCTGCCGGAGCAAACGGGGACACCTCTTTGCCTGGATTGCCAGGCCCGACTGTCGTCAAGCCTAACTAATGAAGTATAGGGTGCCCGGCCGGGATTGTCAACGCAACGCGGCGGGGTCGGCAGGATTCCTGGCGAAAAATGGCGAATTGCGTAGCCGAGGAGGCGTGAGCATGTACAAGCGCTTCTACGGCTTTTCTCAAAAGCCCTTTTCCAAGACCCCTGACCCGCAGTTCCTGTATTACGGCAAGCACCAGGAAGAGGCGCTGCAGCGGATGCTGTACGCCATCGAGGA
>JAJYMS010000085.1 GCA_021786825.1 Bacillota bacterium
TGGCGAGCAGGATGTAGGCCGCCTCGAGGTTGACCTCCAGGCGCTTGGGCCGCAGGACATAGCGCTTGAAAGCGGCCATGGCGACGGCCGCGATCACCAGCACCCCCAGCAGGTCCTGGCTGAAGAGAAAGAACGGGCGCAGGGTGGTGGCCACCAACGGCAGCCGGAAGCCCTCGAAAAACCCCTCGCCCAAGAATTGCAGGGCGCCCACCGAGAGGGTGATGAAGCCCCAGAAGATGACGAAGTGCATCGGTCCGGAGTAGCCGTCCTTGAACAGCTTCTTTTGCCCCAGGACGTAGACCAGCACGCGCTTGAGGCGATCGCCGGGGCGGTCGAAGCGGTTCTCCGGCCGGCCGATGCGCAACAAGCGGTAAAGGGTCCGGACGCGGAGGCCGAACACGGTAATGGCGGCGACCAACAACGCGAGATAGACCATTTTGCTACCCAGGCCCATCGGTACCAAAACCCCTCCCAACCAGCATTCCGCGCTCTACGGTACTGTTTTCTGTACCACCGCGCGGTTTTCCTCCCCGGGGCCGCGCGGCCGGCCAAGGCCCGCGCGTGACAACGCAAAAAGGGCCTCCGACATGCGCGGAAGCCCTCGATCGGCCACAAAAATGGTGCCGCAGGCCAGAATCGAACTGGCGACACGTGGATTTTCAGTCCACTGCTCTACCAACTGAGCTACCGCGGCACACTGTCTTGCCCGTATACTTTAATGGCGGAGGCGACGGGATTCGAACCCGTGGTCTTCTGCGTGACAGGCAGATGTGTTAGGCCGGACTACACCACGCCTCCGCAAACTTATCCGCAAGTTTTCAAGGTGTCTAATGGTGGGCGAAACAGGGATCGAACCTGTGACCCCCTGCTTGTAAGGCAGGTGCTCTCCCGCTGAGCTATTCGCCCGCGCTAACGAGTCGCGACCTGAGTTATTTTATCATAAGGTCGCACCCGAGGCAACCCACCGCAATCACTCGTTTCGCCGAGGCCTGTTTCTTGGGGGTTTCCGACGGCTGGCAAGCCGACATGACCACCTCACCGCAGTCGTCCCATGATCAGGTGATCGACGTACCGGCCGCCGCGAAAGACCTCCTTGCGCTTGCGGCCCTCGTGCTCGAAGCCCAGGCTTTCGTAGAGGTGAATAGCCCGGGGGTTGTCGGCCTGAACCTCCAGTTCGGCCCGCACCAGGCCCAGGTAGTTGTCGGCCAGGTCGAGCAGCATCTGCATCAGGGACCGGCCGATGCCCCGGTCCTGAAAGTCATCGTGCACCGCGATGCCGATGTGGCCGACGTGACGCTGTTTACCGCCCGCCACGTGTAGACCGGCGATCCCCACCACCCGGCCTTCCGCCTCTGCCACCAGCACGTGGTCATCAGGGCCGAGGTTCTCCAAATACTTTCGGTTGTCGGCGATGCGTTCCGAAGGCATTCCCAGCGTAAACTCCATGACGCCCGGCTGCCGGCGAAGCTCGTTGAGCATTTCGGCGTCCTCCACCCGCGCGGGGCGGATTCTGATTCCGTTCATGGGCCCCCTCCTCCTGGTTTCAGGGTACTTCCACCCCCCGGCGGCACACTCCTGCCGCCCGTGACGCACTCCCGCCGCCCCACTGGGGAACCCGGGCAAGGGGTAGCGTCATATGCTGACCGGTGGAGGTGATGCCTGTGGGCAACTGGTTGAGACCGCCCCACATATACGAGTTTCCAACGGTCGAGTACATCCCGATCCCGGTCCGGACCGTGGCGGCCGAACTGCGCCCGGAACTCGCGGCCTGGGGGCCATCACTGTCGGTCCTCCCGGACGTGGACGCCTACCGCTCCCTATCCTCTAACCCAGGGCTTACCCTTCCCGCCGACCGGCCCCCGGACTTCGGAGCGAACCTGGTGCTCGCGGCCTTCAACGCCGAGGTCCGGGAATGCAACTACCGGGCCTACAAGGCTACCCTCGTCGGACGTTCCTACCCGGGCCTGTGCCAGGTCTTTCAACTCACCCGGCGATACTTCTACAAGGACTCCCTCCAGTTCTGCCTCTACGACCAGCGCGGGACGATGCTGGCGTCCGCCCGCACCGACCTGGATTCCCGCCGGGGAGACCGCCGCGGGCGGCTGACCGCGGGCGGGTAAAGGGCCGCGCGGGCAGGCAGGGGAAGACCGCCGGCGCGGCGAAGTCAGAAGGGTAAGGAAATTGTCACAGGAGGATGCCGATGTCGATCGACCCCCGCCGCTTGACCAGGGGCAGCGGCTCAAGCTGGCTGGCGGAACAGCTCCGGGGTACCTCCGTCATCGCCGCCGTGCGCCGCGAAGCCGACCTGGATACCGCGATCTCACAGCCGGGGAGGGTCGTCTTCCTGCTGTACGGCGACATCAATACCGCCCCAGGGGTCGTCGAGCGGCTCAAGGAGCGCGGCAAGGCGGTCTTCCTGCACCTGGACCTGATGGGCGGGTTCGGCGGCGACCGAAGCGCCCTGCGTTTCATCGCCCGTCACCTGGCACCGCACGGCGTCCTCAGCACCCGCACGAACCTGCTGAAGCACGCCGCCGAGGAGGGGCTGCTGACCATCCAGCGCGTCTTCCTGCTCGACTCCACCGCGCTGCAGACGGCCATCACCGTGGCCAGATCGGCCTCTCCCACAGCGATCGAGGCGATGCCAGGGACGCTGCCCCAGTGGGTGATTCGAACCCTGCGCGAAGAATTGAAGATCCCCCTCATCCTCGGCGGCCTGCTGACCAACCGCACCGACATTGAACGCGCGATCGCCGCCGGCGCCCACGCCACCTCGGTGTCACGGCCGGAGTTGTGGGGCTGACGCGCTCCCGCGACTAAAGCCGAAGCCGGAATCTTTGGGCGGCAAGACGCCGGTTGAAGGCAAGGGAATCCGTTGCCTCCCGTAGGACCCACTCCACGCGCAGCACCAGCCCCGCTCGCCTGAGCGGGGCTGGGTGCAGTCGCGTCGCGTCACTTCTGGAAGGGTTTCAGCACCTCGTCGGCCTGCTTCTGGGCCTCCTGCATGCCCGCCTCCGGCGTCTTGGAGCCGGTCATCACGGCCGCGAAGCTGTCGTCCATGATCTTCCACAGGCGGGTCAGTTCGTGAGTGGCGAACTCCTTCTTCGCGTACTTGAGCTGGTCGCGGCCTACCAGCGCCTCCGGGTACTTGGCCGTGTACTCCTTCATCACCGGCAGGTCCCAGGCCGACTGGCGCACCGCGATGTAGCCGGAGCCGATGCTCCAGCGCGCCGCCTGCTCGGGCGCCGTCATCCAACGGACAAAGGTCCAGGCGGCCTGCTTGCGATCGTCGGCCAGCCCCTTGAAGACGTACAGGTTGCCGCCGCCGGTGGGCACCCCAAAGTCCTGCTTGGCGGGCATGAAGGCTACCCCCACCGGGAACTTGGCCCCGGTCCGGAAGCCCACCAGGCTGCCCGTGGAGTGGAAGATCATCGCCGTTCGGCCGCTGGTGAAGTCGGTGGCCACCGTCTTCCAGGGCATCGCCGCCGACGGCATCACCTTGTCCTGCTTCTGCAAGTCGACCCAGAACTTCAGCGCCGCGATGGTCGCGGGCGAGTTGAAGAGGGCCTTGCTGCCGTCATCGTTCATCAGTTGGCCGCCGTTCTCGATCACGAAGCCCTGCAGGATCCAGTAGTAGGTCGGAATCTCCACGCCCCACTGGGTGGTATTGCCGCTGGGATCGCGTACCGTCAGCCGCTTGGCGTCCTCCGCCAGTTCGTTCCAGCTTTTCGGCGGTTTGCTCGGATCGAGCCCCGCCTTGGTAAAGGCGTCCTTGTTGTAGTACAGGACCGGGGTGCTGCGCTGGAACGGCACGGCCCAGAGCGTATCCCCGTCGCGGGCGTTCATGAAAAGGGCCGGGAAGAAGTCGTTGAGGTAATCCTTGCCGTCCTTATCCCGGTCCACGAATTGGTTGAGCGGCTCGATCACGCCCAGGTCCTTCAACTGGTAAAGGGCGGTGCTCAGCAACACCGCCACGTCGGGCGGTGAGCCCGACCTGGAAGCCGCCACGGCCTTGGCCTGCGTCTCCTCGTAGCTGCCGGCGTACACGGGCGTGACCCGGATGTCGCCGCGGGACTTGTTGAAGTCGTTGACCATCTCCGTCATCAGCTTGGCCAGGGGGCCCGCCGCGTCGACCGGGAAGTAGTAGTTGAGCTTGACCACCGTGCCCGCCTGACCGCCCTTGGGTTGCTCCGCCGCCGGCTGCTTGCCGCAACCGGTCAGGCCGCCGGCCAGCAGGCCCACTGCCACCGCCGATGCCAGCGCCATCTTCACCAATCGGTTTCGCCTGATCCCTCTCATACTTGCGCTACCCCCTTCTGTGCAAACCAGTCTACCGGAGGCCTCTGCCTCGGAACCGCCTCGCCTCCCCCCCTCTCACCCCCTCCGTCCCATGCTGGACCCGTCGCGTTCACCCCTTGATGCCGGTGCGCACGAAGCTGTCGATAAACTGCCGCTGGAAAAGGACGAAGGCCAACAGCAGCGGGATGATCACGATCAGCGTCCCCGCCGCGATGACCGCCATCTGCGGCGCCCCCTCCGAGAATTGGCTGAAGCTGGCCAGGCCCACGGTCAGCACCCGGCTGGAGGGGGTGTTGGTCACGATCAGCGGCCACAAGAACTCGTTCCAGTGGAAGATCACCGCCACTAGGCCGAAGGCGGTGTAAAAGGGCCGGGTCAGCGGCACGTAGACGTACCACAGCCGCTGCAGCACGTTGCACCCGTCGATCCGCGCGGCGTCGTCCAGATCCTGGGGTATCTGCAGGAATGCCTGGCGCAGGAAGAAGGTCCCGAAGGCCGAGGCGACGTAGGGCAGCACGATCCCCGTCCGGGTGTCCACCAGCCCCAGGAACTTGATGGTGTTGAAGTTGGGCAGGATCAGCACCGGCGCCGGAAGCATCATCTGCAGCAGGAAAAGCCCGAACAGCAAGTTTCGGAACGGGAAAGGGAACTTGGCAAAGGCGTAGGCCGCCAGCGTAGCGGTGATGAACTGAATCACCACGATTCCCACCACCACCAGCACGGTATTCAGGTAGTACTGCGGAAACGGCGCCGAATCCCACGCTTCCCTGAAGTTGTGCAGGGTCGGGTGCAGCGTAAACCAGCGCGCCATGTGGCTGCCCAGCTCCTGGGGCGACTTCACCGCCGTGGCGAAGATCCACAAGAAGGGCACCAGCCACAGGAAGGCCAGCCCGCTCATGCCCAGGCAGGTGAGTCCGTCCTGGACCAGCCTCCCCAGCCGCACCGGTGGGCGCCGCCGCGCGGACCGTTCAGGCCTCATAGTGCACCTTTCTTTCCAGGACCCGAAAACCGACGCCCGACAGGCCGAACAGGATCAGCAGGAGCACCACCGTCAGCACCGCGCCGTAGCCCACGTCGTAGTACTTGAAGGCGTTGACGTAGATGTAGTACAGGAGCAGGTTGGTGGCGTTGTTGGGGCCGCCCTCGGTGAGCATCCAGACCTGGTCCACCCATTGGAAGGATCCGATGATGGCGATAATCAGTACGAACATGGTGCTGGGCGTCAGCAGGGGCAGGGTGACGTATCGGAAGCGCTGGGCGGGGTTGGCTCCCTCCACCGCCGCCGCCTCGTACAGTTCCTGGGAGATGTTCTGCAGCCCCGCCAGGAAGAAGATCATGAAGTAGCCGGCGTTCTTCCACACCGTGAGGATCATCATTGCCGGCAGGGCCAGCCGGGGATCGCCCAGCCAGTTCAGTTCGTGCAGCCCGAAGAGCCGCGAAAGGTACTGGTCGAGCAGCCCGTAGCGCGGCACGAAGATGAACAGCCACAGGGCGGCGGCGGCGATCAGGGGAATGAAGGTGGGATGGAAGTACACCACCCGGTACCAGGTCCGCAGGCGGAACCGGCGGTTCACGAACATGGCCATCGCCAGGGCCAGCAGCATCGCCGCCGGGATCGTGCCCAGGGCGAAGACCGCGTTGTTCCTGAGCACCTTCCAGAACACCGGATCGCGCGCCAGGGTCAGGTAGTTGCCCCAGCCGATAAACCTGGGTACGGGCGTGTAGGCCTTCTGCTCAAAAAAACTCAGGTAGATGGACTGGATCGCCGGGTAATAGGTGAACACCGACAGGAAGAGCAAAGACGGCAACAGGAGCAGGTAGGCCGTGGTGCTGGTGCCGTTCCGCCATCGCCTCACTTCGATTCCCCCGCCCATGTGGTACCTTGATTCACGGCTATTTTCCGACTGTCGCGTTATACTGCTGGAGCGACGCGTCGATGGTTTTGGCAGCCTTGTCCAGAGCGTCCTGGGAACCGGCCTTGTTTGCCAGCACCGCTTCGATCGCGCCCTCCACCGTCTGGCGGGCCTGGGTGAACACGCCCAGCAACGCGCCCCGGGTGGCCGGCGTAATCGGGCTGCTCCAACCCCGGGCCTTCAGTTCGTCGCAATACCCGGCGGTGCGGCGGCACTGCCAGACGATGGCATTGTGGACCGGCTCGCCCGTCGCCCGGTCCCAGAGGATGGTGGTTTCGCGCTGGTTGGTGATGCCGATGGCGGCGATTTCAGCCGGCGCCACACCCTTCTGGGCCATCAGTTCCCGGGCCGCCCCGATCTGCGTGTTCCAGATTTCCGACGGGTCGTGTTCCACCCAGCCCGGTTGGGGATAGATCTGGCGAAAAGTCCGGTTCAGTTGCCCCAGGGCGCGCCCAACGCGGTCAAACAGCATCGCGCGGGAGCTGGTGGTTCCCTGGTCCAGGGCCAGGATATAGCTGCCACTCACCGGCCGGCTCACCTCCGCTCTCGTTTTGACCCTCACCCCTGAACCCGCCCGGGTTCCGACCCCCCCGGGTTCAGACCCGCCCCGTAGGCCAGCCGCAGGACCTCCACCGGGTGCATCGTCCGCGCCCCGGTGCCGTGCTCGATCTGGAGCTGGCAGGTGCCGCAGTCGGAGAGCACGGTGGCGCCGGTGGTTCCTTCCGCCGACAGACCCTGGACCGCCGCGAACAGCGGCTCCCCGATGGCCATGCCGGCGGCGTAGTGCTCCGCCTTGAAGCCGTGCGTCCCGGCCATCCCGCAGCAGCCGGCGTCGAGGTCACGGACTTTCAGCCCCGGGACCAGCGACAGAAGCTCCAGCGCCGGGGTGCCGATCCCCAGGACCTTCTGGTGGCAGGGGGCGTGGTAGCCCAGGCGGGGAGCCGCGGCCAACCCAGAATTCGCCGCTAAACCGGGGACGGCGCCGAAGGCGGTGTCCAGTCGCCCGCCGGCGTGCAACTCCAGCAACAGCTCGGACACGTCGTAAACCTCCGCCGCCACGCGACGCGCCGCTTCGGCGGCCGCGCCACCGCCGCCGGGCGCCGCAGCGCCCAGGAGCCGGGGATAGTCCCGCCGCAGCGCCAGCGAGCAACTGGTGCAGGTGGTCACCACGATGGCGCCCGCCTCCACCTCCCGCAGCAGCCGGGAGAGATTGAACCCGGCGTTGCGGATCGCGCGCCGCCGGTCGCCGTTGGCCAGCATCGGCAGGCCGCAGCACTGCTGTTCCGGCAGGGTCACCTGAAAGCCGTTGCGCTCCAGCACCTCCACCAGCGCCCGGCCCAGCTCCGGCCGGTGGTAGTTGGCGTAGCAGCCATAGAAGTAGACGACCCGGCGCGGGATCCGGGTTCCGGGCGCGGTCACCCCGGCGGCTTGCGAGTGGCGCCTTCCCCAGGCGCGCAGGGCCTGCCTCGCGTACCTGGGCAGCGGGCGGTTCGCCGCCACCCCGAGGGCCGTTTTCGCCGCCCGGGCGACCGTCCCGACGCTCATGGCGGCGTTGGCCAACGCCGCCAGCGGACCCGCCATCCGCGCCAGGTCTTCCTGGCGCCCCAGCATCAGGTCGCGGAAGCGCTTCGGCCCCGTCCCGGAGCGGGCTTCCCAGATCAGCTCGGAGGGACTCACCCCCGCCGGGCACACCAGGTCGCAGGTTCGGCAGCCGGTGCACCGCTCGAGCTCCCTCTCATCGACCGCCAGCGCCGCCGGCAAATCGGGGTCCGGTTCCCGCAGGCGCGCGAGGTCCGGGCCCAGCAGCTTCGGTCCGCGAAAATCGGGGTCGACCCGCAGCACCGGGCAGTGAGCCACGCAGATCGTGCACTTCAGGCAGGCTTCAAAGGACATCCAGCGCCAACTCTCCCGCGCGACAGCCGCTTGCGGCGGCGATGCCGCTTGCTGATCCTTCGACGGCCAGGTCGTGGCCGCAAAGGATGGAACCGGCCGCAAATAGGTTCGCCCAGGCCGGCTCCCCCCCGGGACCCGGCGGTTGCAGGCGATGGTTCACCGGCAGGTGCGGCGCGCCCGCCTCCGAAAGCCGCAGGCCGAGGACCGCTTCCCGGGCGACCGGGCCACCCGGGGGCGGGCCGGGGGAGAGGGCGATCCCTCCACCACCGATCCCCCCGGTAGCAAGCACGAAGGCGCCGGCCCGCAATTCCACCTCCCGGGAGACTCCCCGGACCCGGATGGAGGCCAGGCGCCCCCCGGCGGCGGTCGTTGCGCGCCCCCCGGCGGCGGGCTCGGCCGCGGCCGCGGTCGCCCCCAGGTAGAAGCGAACCCCGCGGGCGGCAAGATAGCGCCTGATCGCCCGCCACAACCGCAGCCCCGGCAGCGAAGGAGGCAGGGCCGGCACCTCCGCCACCGGACGGCCCAGCAGCGCCTCCAACTGGGAGTGCGCCGCGACGGATCGCTCCAACCCCAACAAAGCGGGGAAGATGACCACTTCGCTCCGGCCCAGCCGGCCGCCGACCTCCCCGGCCAGGCCGGCGACGGCCCCCGGACGGTCGAAATACCGCCCCAGGTACGGCGCGCTGAGACCGCCGGCAAGGCTTGCCCCGGCCACCCCCGGGACGTCCAGCCAGACGCTCCGCGCCTGGGCCCGGGCGCTGTGCCGGATACCCCGGGCCAAAAGCTCAGGGCTGAAGTCGCCGTAGCCCTGGAAGCCGGCTACCAGGACCTCCCGGCCCAGGGGCCAGGCATCCGTCCCTGCCCAGGCGGCGCCCACCATGCTCGCCGGCGCCAGGAACGCCGCCCGCCAGCCGCCCAGGGCCGTCGGCAGCCACAGGTTGGGCTGATCAGGCGGTAGCCCCGCCCCGTCCGCAGGAGCCGCCCCCGAGAAGGGATAGCCCTCCCGGGCGGCGATCTCCGCGATCAGGGCCAGCCCCCGCCGGACCGCCTCCAACCCCAGGATGGCGTAGGGATGCTCCGGCTCGCTCGTCGCCAGGGCGGCCACCTCCGCCAGCGGCCGTCGGACCGGCCGGGCGGCGCGCACCGCCAGGACATCCAGGCTGCCGCCTCCCAGATGGAAGAGCCGCCCCAGCCCGCTGGCGACCATCGCGACCCGCGCGCCCTCGCCGGCGGCCCGGGCCGCCGCCGCGCAGCCGGCCAGGCCGGCGCCAATCACCACCACGTCGAAAGCCATTTCCCTCACCGCCCCGGCGGGGACGCCACCTGCCCCCGCAACAGCCCCGCAAGGTCTTTTGACACCTGCATCTCACGCGCCTGGGAGCCCCATTCCACCAACTCTTGTCCGGCCAGGCGCTCCGCCCGAAAGGCATCGAAGGATTCCACCGCCCCCGGCCAGTCCAGGGCTCCGGCCTCCTGCAGGGCGGCAATCGCCCGATAGGCACAGTTGGCGCCCTGGCACGGACCCATCCCCAGCCGTACCCGCCGGCGCAGATCGTCGAGGTCAGCCGCCCGGCCCTGCCGTGCGGCGTCCAGCACCTGCCGCCTCGCCACTCCCTCACACTCACACACCAGCGGCTCCATCCCGGGCCGCCGCCGCCACGGGGGCGCAAGTACGGAAATCTCCCGGCTGGCCGCCGGAGGCGCGTCGCCCGCTTCCGGCCGGGTCAGCACCAGGTCCACCACTTCCTCGGCCACCACCCGGAAGGTGGTCAGTTTTCCGCCCAGGACCGAAATCAGCCCTCGCGGACCGCCCGCGGCGGCGTGATCGACGACCTGGTGCGAGCGGCTGAGTTCGCGGGGCACGCCGGCGGCCGGCGACCCGGACGCGGGAGCCTCCCCGGCGGACACCTCGTTGCGCACCAGCGCCCGCACCCCGGCAAAGGCCCGCAAGACCCTCATCTGCTCGATCCCCGGCAGGAGTTCGCCTCCCAGGCGCAGCAATTGGCTCACCTCCGCCGCGCCGACCCTGATATCGCCGGGGGCCGCTACCGGAACCTCCGTCGTCCCCAGGAGCGTCACCGGGCCTTCGGGGACGACCAGGTCGCCGTCCCCCGGCGGGCGCAGGCGGTTGACCACCGTCCGGTTGACGCGGTGGTCCAGCACCAGCAGCGCCCCCCGGTGGTACTCGATGGCCACCTCCGCGCCGGCGAGGGCCGCCACCTCGGCCGCCCACGGTCCGGCGGCATTGACGATCGCCTGGCAGGCGACCTCCCACCGCTCTCCGGTCCGCTCATCTCGCAGCTCGGCGCCGACCACCCCGCCTTCCCGCAGGCGCACCGCCTCCAGCCGGGTGTGATTCAGCCACGTTGCGCCGCGGGTCGCGGCGGAGTAAACCAGCGACTCCACCAGGACAAAGGGATCGACCGCGGCGTCAGGCACCCGAAACGCCCTTCGCACCTGCGGCGAAAGCCGCGGTTCCAGGCGCCGGGCCAGGGTGGGCGAAATCTCCTCCACCGGAATGCCCGCCGCCGCGCAGGCCGGCTCCCAGAGTTCCACGTACCCGGCGTCGTCGCCCTCCAGCAGCACCTGCAG
>JAJYMS010000035.1 GCA_021786825.1 Bacillota bacterium
AGCTTCAGATAACCCCGCACGTTGGCCATCTGCGCTCCGTCCACCACGAAGGCGTTGCGGAAGTGCGGCAGCAGGTATTCCGACAGCGCCTGCCCCCCGCCGCCGGTGAGAAGGACTACGTCCAGATCCCGGCGATCCCACTGGGAGTCCACCTCGGTGATGATCTTCTGCGCCACCCGGTCGAAGGCGTCGCGCCGGATGGACGTGATGTCACAGGCCTTGCCCGCCAGCCTGACCTCTCCCCTTTGCACAATGGCGTCCAGTTCGTGGTTTTCCTTGTTGATGCGGAATTCGTCGCGCAGCCTCTCGGCGATGATGGCATACGCGGCGGATAACCCAGTGGTGGTGGAACTGGAAAGGCGGTCGATGAACTCGAGGCCGTTGGATACCGCGAAGTCGGAGGTCTTGAAACCTACGTCGATGATCCCCACGGTGAGCTTGGAGAGGTCGGTGTCGACCACGTTGCCGATGCTGTTCAGCGCGCGGTCGTAGATGGTACCGAAGGGTTGCGGCACCACCTGCACCCGATCGACCGTGATGGTTCGCTCCTTCTCCTCGTTGCCGACGACGAAGCGCACGGTCTGGCTGCCGCGCATGGCGTTGACCCAGGCGTCCTTGTAGCTCGCGTAGTAGACCGTCGGCAGCCCGGTCACGACGTTAAAAGTCTGCTGCTCCCACTGGGCGAACAGCGCCAGCGCCGTAAGCAGCAGAACCTTGGTGTTGCGGTCCTCGATCCGGTCCTGGTCCAGGGAGCGGGAGGCGATTTCCGATTGCTTGATCGCCAGATCCCCGACGAAATAGCGGCGCCCGTCTACGCTGATTACCAGGTGATCAACCCCGGGAGTCCGGCTGGCCAGTTCGGACTTGTACTTCAAGTCACGCGCCGCCCCGACCACGCTGGGAAAGATGTACTCCCTATCCCCGTCGGTGGCCTTTACAAAACCATAGCCAAGATCGATCCCGATGTTTTTGGTAACCACCAGAGCGCCCTCCTCATTAGACAATGGCGTCGTCCTTGCCTATTTCTGCATATAGCCCCATAATCCTGCCAATGAGGCGCGCTCGCCGACGTTTTTCTACAGGCCTTTCCCGCCCTAGCCCCGGTCGTAGCGGTGGGACGAACGACGCTTGTCCTCGTGCCGTTCCAAGGCCAATTCGATGAGCCGGGTCACCAGTTCCCGCTGCGACAACCCGGTGGCCTCCCAGAGCTTCGGGTACATGCTGATGGAGGTAAAACCCGGAATGGTGTTCACCTCGTTCACCAGGGGGCGGTTGGTGCCCCGCTGCACAAAAAAATCAACCCGGGCCATCCCGGCGCAATCGAGGGCCACGAAGGCGCTCACCGCCAGCCGCTGGATCTCGCGCGTAAGTTCCTCCCCCAGGGGAGCCGGGATGACCAGGTCCGAAGCGTCGTCGATATACTTGGCCTTGTAGTCGTAAAACTCGTTGCAGGGGACGACCTCGCCGGGAACCGAGGCGACGGGATCCTCGTTGCCAAGCACGCTGCACTCGACCTCCCGGGCGTCGATAAACTCCTCCACCAGCAGCCGGCGGTCGTAGTGAGCGGCCAGGTCCAGTGCTTCCACCAGTTCAGCCCGGTCGTGGGCCTTGGAGACACCCACGCTGGAGCCCAGGTTGGCGGGTTTGACGAAGCAGGGATACCCGAACTCGGCCTCCAGCGATTGCAACAGGGTTTCCAGCGGTTCCCCGGCCGTCCGGCCGCTCCGAACCCGGTCCCACTCCCGGCGGAGGACCAGCCGGTGCCGGGCGGTGGGAATGCCGGCCTGGATAAAGGCGGTTTTCATCGCCACCTTGTCCATCCCCAGGGCGGAGCCGAGAACCCCGGAGCCGACGTAGGGCAGATTGGCCAGCTCCAACAGGCCCTGGATGGTTCCATCCTCCCCCATCGGGCCGTGCAGGACCGGGAACACCACGTCGATCCCGTCGCCGGTCGGTCCCCCCGCAGCCTCCCCCACCTGGATGAGGCCTCGCTCCCGTCGGCTGGGGTCGGTCAGGAGCGCCACCGGGGTTCCCCCGGCCTGGGTGATCCCCACCTGCAGCGACTTCATCGGGTCACCGGTCAGGAGCCACTGCCCTTCCCGGGTGATGCCGACGGGGATGACCTCGAAGCGGTCCGGGTCGAGGGACTGGAGAATGTTCCTGGCGGACATCAGGGAGACCTCGTGCTCGCCCGACCGGCCACCGAAAATGACTGCCACTCGTATCTTCTCGCTCACCGCGCATCCCTCGCTTCCAAGCCTGTAACCAAAGCTATTCCCGAAGCTCCCCGCGTATCCCTGCCTCGTCGGCCCCTCTTGCCAGCACTGTCGCGACGCGGTTTTCCAGGTTTCCGGCGGCCCTGAAGGTCACCCGGACGTAAGTGTCATTGTGCCCTTGCCAGACCGGGGCGGCGTCCTGGGCGGGAGCTTCGAGGCCCTCCCCGGCGCGCCCCTCGACCAGCACCTCCACCGCCCGGCCGATCCATCGGCGGTGGTATTCCAGGGCCAATTCCCGGCCGAGTTCGATCATCCGGCGGGACCGGTACTCCTTGACGGCGCGGGGGACCTGGTCGGGGTAGCTTGCCGCGGGCGTGCCCGGCCGTGGCGAGAAAGGAAAGACGTGCAGGCGGGAAAAGGCCATCTCCCGCACAAAAGTGAGGCTCTCCCGAAAGTGTTCCTCGGTTTCCCCCGGAAAGCCGACCATCACGTCGGTGGACAGCCCCAGCAGGGGAACCCGCGCCCGCAGGGCCTGGACCGTTCGGCGGTACTCGTCGGCGGTGTAGTGACGGCCCATCCGCCGCAGAATCGCCGGCGAACCGCTCTGCAGGCTGAGGTGGAGGTGCCGGCACAGCTTCGGCTCGGAAGCCAGCAGGGCAATCAGGTCGGGGTTGGCGTGGGCGGGCTCCAGCGAACTCAGGCGAAGCCGCCAGAGACCGGGCACCGTGAGCACCTGGCGGATGAGTTCCACCAGGACGGCTCCGGCTTGGGCGCGCCCTCCGCCGGCCCGCGGCCGGTCGAGGCCGTAAGACCCCAGGTGGATCCCGGTGAGCACGATCTCCTTGAAGCCCGCCTCCACCAGCCGCCGCACCTCCGTGATCACCTCGGCCGCGGGCCGGCTGCGCACCGGTCCCCGGGCGAAGGGGACGATGCAGTAAGTGCAACGGTAATCGCACCCCTCCTGCACCTTTACCGCCGCGCGGGTCCGCCCGCTGAAGGCCTCGACAGGGGTCTCCTCGAACTCGCGCGCCGCCATCACGTCGCCGACGGCGTTGACGGGCCGAGGGTCCTCCCCGCCTCCGGCCGCCTCCAAACGGGCCCGGGCCTCCTCGGCCAGTTCCACCACCCGGTGGCGGTCGGCGGTCCCGATGGCCACCGAAACCCCCGGGATGGCCAGCACCTCCCCGGCCGCCGTCTGGGGGTAGCATCCGGCCACCATGACGGCCGCCGCCGGGTTACGCTGCACCGCCTGGCGGATCAACTGGCGCGACTTGGCCGCCCCGCGGCCGGTGACGGTGCAGGTGTTGATGACGTAAACTTCCGCCACCCGATCAAAGCCGACCACGTCGTACCCCGCCTTCCGGAAGAGCTCGGCCATGGCCTCAGAGTCGTACTGGTTGACCTTGCATCCCAGGGTGGTGAAGGCGACCCGGCGATCCGCCGTCATCCCGGCACCTCCCCCGGACGGCCCAGGTCGCCGAGTTCGTAAAGGACCATTGCCAGGGCCGCCAGCCCCGCCGTCTCGGTGCGCAGGATGCGCGGCCCCAGGCTTACCCGCCAGGCGCCGGCCCGTTGGGCCAGCTCGGCTTCGGCCGGGGAGAACCCTCCTTCCGGCCCGATGAACAGGTGGACCGAAGGCCGTGGTTCGGGAGCCGCCTGAAGAATCTCGCGGAGCCCCCGTCCACCCTCCTGCTCCCAGGGGAACAGCAGGAGCGACCCCGCCTGGGCGGCCGCCTGCAGCGCCGTCTCGAGGTCGGTGACCTCGCGGACGTCCGGTATCGCCAGGCGCCCCGACTGCCGGGCGGACTCCCGGGCGATCCTCCGCCATCGGCGCAGCTTCGGCTCGGCCCGGCCGTCTTCCAGGCGCTTGACGCTGCGCTCGGTGTGCACCGGGACGATCCCGCTGACGCCGAGCTCGGTGGCCTTCTGCACCACCAGGTCCATCTTGTCAGTCTTCGGCAGGCCCTGCACCAGGATCACCCGAAGGGGTGGTTCCCGCCGCGGGCGAGTGCGGGAGACGACCCGCCCGACCACCTCCGCGGCCTCCAGTCGCAGGACCTCGAAGACAAGTTCCTCGCCCGCGGCCACCGCGATGGCCCGCTCCCCCGGGCGCACCCTCAGGACCCGGACCAGGTGGGCCACGTCGCCCGGGTCGGCGATGCGGACGAGGTCTCCTTGCGCGTCCGACGGATCCACGAAGAAGCGGTTCACTTGACCATCACCAGGCTGCCCACGTCCAGGGCCACCACCTCAGCCGCACCCTCCCGCCATCAACCTGCCCCCACGTCGGTGCCCCGTCCGCGCTCACATCCCCAGCGTGTCTTTAACCTTCTTCATGAACCCCCGGTCTTCGTCCACGGCCTCACCCCGCAGGCCGGCCAACTCCCGGAGCAGTTCGCGTTCGCGCTCGGTGAGCTTGGTGGGGGTCTCGACCGTCATTCGCGTATACTGATCCCCCCGCCCGTGACCGCGCAGCCGGGCAACCCCCTTGCCCCGCAGCCGGAACTCGGTTCCCGACTGGGTACCCTCGGGCACCTTGAGCTTAAAGGGGCCGTCGAGGGTCTGGATCTCCACCTCCGCTCCCAGGGCGGCCTGGGTGACACCGATCCTGGCCTCGGCGTAGATGTCGTCGCCGTCGCGCTTAAACAACCGGTGCGGCCTGACGTGGACCACCACGTAGAGGTCTCCCCGGGGACCTCCGCGCTCGCCGGCCTCCCCTTCGCCGGAGAGGCGCAGGCGGTGCCCGGTATCCACCCCGGGGGGAATCTTCACCTCGATCTTGCGGGTCCGCCGTACCCGGCCGATCCCGTGGCATTCCAGGCAAGGGGTCTCGATGACCTGCCCCTCACCCCCACAGCGGTCACACGTCCGGACGGTGGCAAACCGCCCGAGCATCGTGTTCTGGTACGTCTGCACCTGGCCCCGGCCGCCGCAGACGTTGCAGGTGACCGGGCTCGTCCCCGGGCGGGCGCCGCTGCCGTGACAGGTCTGGCAGGCCTCCAGCCGGGGGACGTTGAGTTCGGTCTCCTTGCCGAAGGCCGCCTCCTCGAGGTCCAGCTCCAGGTCATAGCGAAGGTCGGCCCCCCGCTGGGGTCCGTGGCGGCGGGCCTGACCACCCATGCCCCTGCCGAAGAACATATCGAAGATGTCGTTGACGCCCCCGAACCCGAAATCGCCGAAACCGCCCTGGCCCGCCCCGCCCTGCGTACCGGCCTGCCCGAACCGGTCGTAGCGGGCGCGTTTCTCGGTATCGGAGAGCACCTCGTAAGCCTCGTTGATCTGTTTGAACTTTTCTGCCGCGTTGGGATCGTCCTTGTTAGCGTCGGGATGGTACTCCCGCGCCAGGCGGCGATAGGCCTTTTTAATGTCCGCCTCGCCGGCGTCCCGCGGGACGCCCAGGGTCTCGTAGTAATCCCGCTGGGCCACAGCGATCACTTCCAGTCTGGCTGCTGGCTTTCCTGCGCCATTTTATCGAAGGAAGGCGTGGCCGGTCACTTCTGGTCGTTGTCCACCCGGTAGTCCGCGTCGACCACCTTCTCGCCGCGGCTCTCCGGACCGGCGCCGGCCTCCCCGGGCCCCTGGGCCGGACGGTCGGCCCCCGCCGCCTGGGTCTTGGCGTAGATCGCCGAGGAAACCTGGTAGACGACCTCGGTCAATTCCTCCTGGGCCTGCTTGAGCTTGTCCAGATCCGTGCCCTTCAAGGCCTCTCGCACCCGCTCGGCCGCCTGGCGCACCTTCTGCTGCGAGTCGGCGTCCACCTTTTCGCCCATTTCCTTAAGTAGCTTGTCGGCGTTGTAGGCGGCGGAATCGGCGGCGTTGCGGAGGTCGGCTTCCTCCCGGCGCCGCTTGTCGTCGGCCGCGTATTGCTCGGCTTCCTTTACCGCCTGCTCGATGTCGCCCTTGGACATGGAGGTCTGGGCCTTGATGGTGACCTTCTGTTCCTTGCCGGTGCCCAGGTCCTTGGCCGACACGTGGGTGATGCCGTTGACGTCGATGTCGAAGCTGACCTCAATCTGGGGGATACCCCGCGGCGCGGGCGGGATGCCGTCCAGCCCGAACCTGCCCAGGGTCTTGTTGCCCGCGGCCATCTCCCGCTCGCCCTGCAGGACGTGGATCTCCACCTGCGTCTGCCCGTCCGCGGCGGTGGAGAAGACCTGCGACTTGCGGGTCGGGATGGTCGTGTTGCGCTCGATCAGCTTGGTGAATACCCCACCGAGGGTCTCGATTCCCAGCGAAAGCGGCGTAACGTCGAGGAGCAGCACCGACTTGGGGTCCACGTCGCCGGAGAGAACTCCCGCCTGGATGGCCGCTCCCAGGGCCACCACCTCGTCCGGGTTGATACCCTTGTAGGGCTCCTTGCCCAGCAGCCGCCGGCAGGCCTCCTGGACCGCCGGAATGCGGGTGGAGCCGCCCACCAGAATCACCTTGTCGATGTCTTTGGGTTCCAGGTTGGCGTCCGCCAGGGCCCGCCGGGCGGGACCCATGGTCCGCTCCACCAGGTCGGCGGTCATCTCCTCGAACTTGGCGCGGGTGAGGGTCATGTCCAGGTGCTTGGGGCCGTTCTGATCGGCGGTGACGAAGGGCAGGTTGATGTTCGTGGTGGTCAAGGATGACAGTTCGATCTTGGCCTTCTCCGCCGCCTCCTTGAGTCGCTGCAGGGCCACCTTGTCCTTACGGAGGTCAATCCCCTGCTCTTTTTGAAAGGCGTCAGCCATCCAGTCCATAATCCGCTGGTCGAAATCATCGCCCCCCAGGCGGGTGTCGCCCGAGGTGGCCTTGACCTCGAAAACCCCGTCGCCCAGCTCTAGGATCGACACGTCAAAGGTTCCACCCCCCAGGTCGAAAACCAGGATGGTGTGCTCTTCGCCCTTGTCGAGGCCGTAGGCCAGAGCCGCCGCGGTGGGTTCATTGATGATCCGCAGCACCTCCAGCCCGGCGATGGCGCCGGCGTCCTTGGTGGCCTGCCGTTGAGAGTCGGAGAAGTAAGCCGGAACGGTGATCACGGCTTGCTTCACTTCCCCGCCCAGGTAGCCCTCGGCGTCGCTCTTCATCTTCTGCAGGATCATCGCCGAGATTTCTTGGGGGGTGTACTCCTTGTCACCGATGTGCACCCGGTGGTCGGTGCCCATCTGGCGCTTGATGCTGATGATGGTGTGGTCCGGGTTGGTGATCGCCTGGCGCTTGGCCACCTGCCCGACCATCCGCTCCCTTGACCTGGAAAAAGCGACGACCGACGGGGTCAGACGGCCGCCTTCCGCGCTGGGAATGACCGTCGGCTCGCCGCCTTCAATGAAAGCGGCCACGGAGTTGGTGGTCCCCAGATCAATGCCGATAACTTTGCTCAACGCTGCGTCCCCTCCAAACTTCCCCGAGACTTAGTTTACGGGTCGGCCAGCGACCTTAACCAGGCTCGGGCGGAGCACCCGCTCCCCGAGTCGGTAACCTTTTTGAAACTCCTCCAGCACGGTGCCCTCCTGCGACTCGCTCTCGGCCTGCATGATGGCCTCGTGCTGGCGAGGGTCGAAGGGTTTCCCGACCGCCTCGATCGGCTCCACCCCCTCCTTGGCCAGGAGGTCCTGGAACTGCCGGATGGTAATTTCGACCCCCTGCCGCCAGGCGGCGTGGTCGGCGGTGTCGGAAGCGTCCCGGGCCCGTTCCAGGTTATCCAGGATCGGAAGCAGGCCGCGGACCAGCCGCTCGGCGGCGAACGCGGCGAGTTCCTCGCGCTCCTGCCGGACCCGCTTGCGATAGTTTTCGAAATCCGCCTGGGTGCGCGCCAGGCGTTCGAAGTACTCGTCGGCCAGCGATGCCTTCTCGCGCCAATCCGCCACTTGCTCAGGGGTGGGCGCCGCCTCCCGGACCGGATCAGCCTTCACCGCCTCATCCGCCGGCTGGGCATCGCGCCTCTCATCTTCCGCCAATACTCATCACCACCTAAAAATCCATCTCCCCGGGTCCCTCCGCCTCCGGGCCGGCCGGCCGCGCCCCGGGCTGAGCTTCCTCTTTTTTCTTGATGATCGTGTCAATCCGCAGGATGGCCTCGGCGATCTCGCCCGCCGCCTTCAGGGCATGGGTCTTCACCAGCGTCGGGTCGATCACTCCCAGTTCCAGCATGTCGGCGACCTCGCCCGTCTCGCAGTCGACCGCCAGGGAATCCGAGGTGGAACGCGACTGCGCCGCCAGCACGTCGCCCACCTTCTCCAGGGGGTTGAAGCCCGCGTTGGCCACGATCTGCGCCAGAGGCTTCTTCAATGCCTCGACCACGCAATCCAGGCCGTAAACGGCCATTCCCCGGAGGGCGTCCCGGTTCTTTTCCAGCACCCTGGCGGCGGCGATCTCCACCGCCCCGCCGCCGGCCACCACCCCGCCCTTGATGGCCGCCTGAACCGAAGCGGCCGCGTCCTTGGCAATCCGCTCCCGTTCGTCGACCACCTCTTCCGTGGCGGCGCCCACCAGGATGGTGGCCATCGGCTTGCCCCGGCCACCCAGGATCCGGACGTGCTCCAGCTTCTCGTCCTCGCTGGCGCGCTCGGCCTGGCCCAGGTAAGGCTGCAACTCCGCCGCTTCCTTGCGCAGGGCGGTCCGCTTGACCAGGCGGGCGCCGGTGTGCTCGGCCGCCCGCCGCAACTCGTCGGAGGCCACCCGCTGCACCACCATCACCCCCGCGTCGGTCAGCGCCTCCTCGGCGACATCCGCGACCCCGCGGTCCACTAGCACGAGCTTTACCCCCAGGGTGATCAGTTTCTGCAGGTTGGACTTAAACTCTTCCTTCAGCTCCAGGTACTTCTTGAACCCGGCCTCGGTGGCGAGGGCCTCCTCGTTGAGTTCCTCTGGTTCCAGGGCGTCGTCGACCGCCAGCACGCGAACGTCGTCGACGGTCCGCGGCATCTGCTGGTTGAGGCGCTGCTTGTCGATGACCACCCCGGCGAAAACCTCGTTGCCCGCCCCCTCCTGGGCGGTGATACAGTCAGCCAGCTTGAACCCAGGCTCCTGGAACTTCTCGGCCCCGATCATCGCGGCGGCGGTCACCACCAGTTCGGCAACGTCCTCGTGCTCGCGGCCGGCGACCAGGCCACACGGGTTAGGGACGGGGTCGTTTACCCCCGAGACCGGCCGGGACCTTTCCGTGATCGCCTCGGTGGCCAGGCGGATGGCCTTGCGGATCCCTTCGATCACCCGGGTCACGGGGACACCCTTGACCACCTGATTGACCGCTTCACCGAGCAGCGTTCCGGCGATGATGGTGGCCGTGGTGGTTCCGTCCCCGATCTCATCTTCCTGAGCGCGGGCCACGTTGATCACCAGCTTGGCCGCCGGGTGATTGACTTCCATCTTGGTCAGAATGGTAATCCCGTCGTTGGTTATCACAACCTCGCCGAAGCGGTCCACGAGCATGGTGTCCAGCCCCTTGGAGCCGATGGTCCCCTCCACCGCGGAGGCGATGGCGCGGACGGCGTTGGCGTTGGTCAGCAGCGCCGCCAGGCGCTCATCGACCTCGGAACCGGCGGAAACCTGCTTGACATTCAATCCTTCGTCCCCCTGACGAACTGAGATCGGCCCGGATGGCAAAAAGAATCCCCGGGCGCTCAGCGGCGGAGGCCGACAGCCCGGCCTCTACCGGCGCCCGAATAAATCGGAAAGTTCCCTGGCTACGCGGTCAACCAGGGCCACCACCCTGGCGTACTCCATCCGGCGGGGCCCCAAGACCCCCACCCGGCCGACGGTCTTCCCGCCGATTCGGTAGGTGGCCGTAATGACGCTGCAATCGGTGAACTCCTTGTACTTGATCTCCTCGCCGATGCTGATGCTGACGGGGGAACTCCGGTCGTCCCGGTCGCACGCCAGGATCTGGGCCATGACGTCTTCGCGCTGCAGGCTTTCCAGCAGCCCCTTGGCCTTGGTCGCGTCGCGGAACTCGGGTTGCCCAAGAATGTTGGGCGCCCCGCCCAGGTAGAAGCGGCGGTGTTCGGCCTCCCGCGCGGCCGACTCCAGGAACTCCAGCATCTGGAGCAGCAGGGCGCGGTAGTGCCGCAGTTCAAACTCCAATTCCCGCAGGTTAGAGGAGGCGATACAATCGATACTTTGCCCCCCCAGGTGGCGGTTGATCAACCGAGAAAAGCGCTGCAGATCGTCCGGGGAGACTCCCTCGGGGAGGTCCACCATCTGCTTCTCAACGATTCCCGTATCGGTGACGAGCAGGAGGAGGGCGCGCCCGTCCTCCAGGGGCAGCACCTCCAGCCGGTAGAAGGCGGCCTCCTTGAACTCCGGGCCGGCGACGATGGAGGTGTAGTTGGTGAGGTCGGAGAGAAGCCGCGCGGTCTGCTGGATCAGCCATTCAACCTCGCTGAGGCGGCGCC
>JAJYMS010000055.1 GCA_021786825.1 Bacillota bacterium
CACCAGGGGATAGGACCGGCCGGTCCGGCCGACGATCACCAGCAGGTGGTCGGGGAACTGGTCGGCGACCGCAGCGAAGGCCCGCACCAGGCGCACGAGGTTCTTCCGGAAGGCGAAGCCTCCGATGTACAGCAGGTAGGGATGATCGATCCCGTAGCGCCCGCTCACCGCGCGGCGCGCGGCCCGGTAGTCCCGCGGGTGGTAGGATGGATCGGCAGCCTCGTAGGTCACCACGATCTTCTCGTCGGGCACCCGGAGCAGGTCCTGCAGATCCCTCCTCGACTGCTCGGAGACGGTGATGACCACGTCGGCGCGGGTGACGGCGGCGGGGACCTCTTCCCGGAAGTGCCGCGCGTAGGAGGTTTCGACTGACTCGGGCAGGCGGAAGGGGATCAGGTCGTGGATGGTGACCACCCACGCGCACTCCTTCCTGGCGGGCAGACCCAGGCCGTTATGGGGGACGTGCAGGACGTCGAAAGAGTTGCCAGGGTCCTGGAGGGGGACCGCGACGAGGTCCCAGAACTCGGACAAGGGCTCAGGTACCGGCGGCGGGGCCGACGGCTCTTCCCCGGGCCCGGCCAGGCGGAGGTCGCAGCGGTCTGCCCACACGAGGTGAAAGTCGGCCGCGCGCAACCTGGCCAGGGCCTCCAGCAAGCGTCCGGTGTAGGTACCGATTCCCGTTCCGGCGTACCACTGGGCCGATCGTGCATCGAAGCAGATTTTCATGGCGTGCTCCCGAATACCAGGTGCTACATGATATCCGGAGGCCGCGCAAAAGGTGAGCCGGCCCATGCACCCCTTATGTCAACGCTCCATATAAAAGGATTAGGCCAATCGGGGGGTGTGGCGATTGGGTCGGAAGGCTCCCGCGCTGGAGCCGGCAGTGATCGCACAATACGGGCTGGCAGTTAGGGGAAGCCGAGAGGTCAGAGGAGTCCTGCGGATAGAGACCAATGCCGGTCCCCACTGTCTGAAGCGCTGCCGCCTCACGGAAGAGGAACTGTGGTTCAGCCAGGCGGCCATGGAACACCTTCGCCGATGCGGCTACGAAGGAGTCATTCCGCATGAATGGACCGTCGCGGGGCTCCCCTTCGCCCGTCACGGGCCCCACCTGTACACCTTGACGCGGTGGATGGACAGCCGGGAGCTCGACTTCGATGACCCGCGAGACCTGAACCTGGCAGTCCGGACCTTGGCCGAGTTTCACCAGGCCGCTCGGGGCTTCGTGCCCCCGCCCTACCCCCAGCGGGTGTTGTGGGGTGCGTGGCCCGCCAGGTTCTCATCCCGCGCCGATCAGTTGCTGGAGTGGAAGGAGGCGGCCTCCTCCCGGGAGCACCGGAGCGCCTTCGACGAGGTCTACCTGCAGGAGGTCTACTACTATCACCAGCAGGGGCTTCAAGCCCTGGAACTCCTGGGCCGTTCTCCCTACCACAGCCTGGCCCAAGCGGCGAAGGACGCCGGAACCCTGTGCCACCACGACATTTCCCCGTACAACTTCCTGCTGGGCGCCGACAACCGCGTCTACCTGGTGGATTTCGACTACTGCATCTGCGACCTGCACCTGCACGACCTCGGCAGCCTGATTCTCCGCACCCTGAAGCGGTCCCACTGGGACTACGGCGAAGCGTGCGCCGTGGCCGAGGCTTATGACCGGATTCTCCCCCTCAGCGACGGCGCACTCCAGGTGCTGGAGGCCTTGTTCCGCTGGCCGCAGGACTTCTGGCAGGTGGGCTTGCAGTACTACGTCGAGCACCAGCCCTGGACCCTGGATCGGTTCTTGAACTCACTGGCGGAAAAGATCAAGGGACCGTTGCTCCGCGAGCGGTTTCTCGCCCGCTACCAGGCGGAACACTTTCGCGGGCTGAACCCGGCCCCGCGCCGGCCGCAGGCGGCACCCGCCGCGCAGCGACGCAGCCCGGTACGCTGGACGCGCTTGCATTGAAGGACGAGGTCCTGAAGATGCCGACGACGGCGGCGATCCTCGCCGGGGGGCGCGGTACCCGGCTCCGCCCGATCCTGGCGGACCGGCCCAAGGCCCTGGCGGTGGTGGGAAGCAAGCCGGTTATCGATCACCAGTTGCAGTGGCTGCGGCGCCAGGGCGTCGAGCGGGTGGTCTTGCTGACCGGTCACCTCGGGGAAAAGTTGCGCGAACACTGCGGCGACGGCGGGCGGTGGCGGCTCAAGTTGCTGTACTCCCACGAGGCCGAGCCGAAGGGGACCGCGGGGGCCCTCCGCCTGGCCCGTGACCTTCTGCCGCGCACCTTCTGGGTGGTGAACGGCGACACCTTGATCGACCTTCCCCTGGGACCCCCCTGGTCCTGGCACCACCAGCACGGCGGTCCCGTAACCATAGTGATGAGCCTCGAACCCGCCGAAGCGCCGGTCGACGGCGAGGGTGATTACGGCCGCGCCCTCGTGGACGCATCCGGCCTGGTGCGGGCCTTCAAGGAAAAGGGGAGTGCCGGGCGGGGCGGAGCGCCGGACCCGTCCGACAAGGTCTGCGTAAACGCCGGAGTCTATCTCCTGGACCGGCGGGTGGTCGACCTGGTTCCGCCGGACCGCTTCTGCTCCCTGGAGGATGACATCTTCCCTGGTCTCCTGGGCCGTCTGCGGGCCTTCGTGACGACCGAGCCATTCTACGACATCGGAACCCCAGCCAGGTACCGGCTGGCTTGCGCGAGCTGGAGGAACGTACATGATTTACCGGAGCAAGGCCCCCCTCCGCGTTAGCTTCGGTGGCGGAGGCACCGACATCTCCCCCTACTGCGACCGCAACGGGGGCCTGGTGTTGAGTTCGACCATCAACAAGTACTGCTTCGGCACCCTGCGGCCCCGCAGCGACCGCGAGGTGCAGGTGAGGTCCCTGGACTACGACCTCACCGTCCGCTACCAGGTGGACGAGGACCCGGTCTACGACGGCAAACTCGACCTGGTGAAGGCGTCGATCAAACACATGGGTCCGGTGCCTCGGGGTTTTGACCTGTACCTTTACAGCGACGCCCCGCCCGGCAGCGGCTTGGGATCCTCCTCCACCCTGGTCGTCACCGTACTCGGCTGCCTGCAGCGCTGGCTCGGGCGCAGGCTGAGCCCGTATCAACTGGCCGACCTCGCCTACCGGGTGGAGCGCGAGGAGATGGGAATCAAGGGGGGCCGGCAGGACCAGTACGCGGCGGTGTTCGGAGGCTTCAACCTGATCGAATTCGAGGCCGGCCACACGGTGGTGAACCCGCTGCGGTTACGACCGGAGGTCGTCAACGAACTGGAGGCCAACCTGCTGCTGTGCTACACGGGCAAGACCAGGGTATCCGCCAGCATCATCGAGTCCCAGGTTCGCAGCTGCCGCAACGAGGAACCCAACACCATGGCGGCCTTGAACCAACTCAAGCAACTGACCGTGCGACTCAAGAACTCGCTCCTGCAGGAGGACCTCGATGAGTTCGGCGAGTTGCTGCACGAGGCCTGGGTCCACAAGAAGCGCCTGGCGCCGGCCATCACCGACCGCGAGATCGACGGGCTGTACCAGGCCGCCCTGGAGTCCGGGGCCACCGGGGGCAAGCTGCTGGGAGCCGGCGGGGGCGGTTACCTCCTGCTCTTCTGTCCGCCTCACCGAAGGCATCTGGTCGTTTCCCGGCTGGAGAAGCTGAGCGGGCAGGCGGTCTCCTTCGCCTTCGAATGGCAGGGGCTGCAGACCTGGGAAGTGGCCGCTCCGGCGCCCCGCCTCCGGGAAACGGGGGGTGGCCAGTAGTGGACACCACCCGGCGGGTCAAAGGCGAACTCCTTGAAGCGGCCCGGCTGATGCGCCTGTTGGCCCAGGAACAGGCAGGCGAGATCACCCGCATCGCCGGGCTCAGCGCCGAAGTCCTCCGGCGGGGAGGCAAGCTCCTGCTGTGCGGCAACGGCGGCAGCGCGGCCACCGCCCAGCACCTTGCGGCGGAACTCGTCGCCCGCTTCCGGCGGGAACGGCCGGGATTGCCCGCGATCGCCCTCACCTCAAGTGCTCCGGTCCTCACAGCGGTAGCCAACGACTACCGCTTCGAGCGCGTCTTCGCCCGCCAAATCGAGGCCCTGGGCAAGAACGGCGACATTCTTTGGGCTCTTTCCGCCAGCGGCCGCTCCCCTAACATCCTGGAAGCGGCCGGGATGGCCCGTGCCAAGGGGCTGGGGGTGGTGGCCTTTACCGGGGGTGACGGCGGGGCCCTGGTGGAACTCGCCAACGCGATCCTCCGGGTTCCCTCGCGGGAGACCGCCCGCATCCAGGAGGGGCACCTTGCCGCCGGCCATATCGCCTGCAGCCTGATCGAGGAGGCGTTGTACGGTGACGCGTCCAGCCAACCCTGAAGTTCCGGTGAAACGGCGGCGGGCACAGAGGTATGTATGGAAGACCTGACCATAGCCCTCGACGCCCGTCCCGCCGTATGGTACCGGGGCACCGGGATCGGGGAGTACACCTACCAACTCGCGGGGGCGCTGATCGAAGCCTTCCCCGCCAACCGCTACCTGCTGGTGTGGCCTCCCGGGGAACCGACTACCTTTCCGCCCGGGGCCAGGCTGCGCTTTCACGCCGTCCCCAAGGACGAGGGGGTTGAGGAGAGGGAACTCCCCGGGTGGTTGCGGGCCGCCGGAGCCGAGGTCTACCACGCTCCACAGAACGGTTTTCGAGCCCCGTCCCCTTGCCCGGTACCGCTGGTAGTGACAGTTCACGACCTGATCCCCTTCGTGCTGCCGGAACTGGTCAGGGCCAGCTTCCGCCGTCGCTTCATGCGAGAGTTGCCGCGGATCCTGGAACGTTCCGATTTGGTGGTCACCGTGTCCAAGGCCTCCCGGGAGGATCTGGTCCGCATCCTCGAGGTGCCACCGGCCAAGATCAGAGTGGTCTACCCGGGGGTCGATCAGCGCTTCCACCCGGTGCCGAAAGCAGCGGCGCGCCACTACCTGGTCTCCCAGTACCAGTTGCCTCCCCGTTACATCCTGTACGTCGGGGGAATGAACGAGCGCAAGAACGTCGCCGAGTTGATCTTCGCCTACGCCAAGGTGCGGCGGTACCTCGATCCGCCACACCAATTGGTCGTGGCGGGGAAGGTAAGCCGCCGCGAGGAGCCCCTGTTCCGCCTCGTTGACTCCCTCGGGTTGGAGGGGGAGGTTCTCTTTCCTGGTTTCATTCCCACCCACGACATGCCGGCCCTGTACTCCGGCGCCGCCCTGCTCGTCTATCCGTCCCTTTACGAGGGGTTCGGCCTGCCACCCCTGGAGGCCATGGCCTGCGGCACTCCCGTAGTGATCGCCCGGGCCCCCGCCCTCCTGGAAGTGGCCGGACCAGCCGCCCTGACCGTTAGAACCGGCGACACCCTCGCCTTGGCGGAAGCGATCCACGAAGTGCTCAGGCGTCCTGACCTGGCAGGCCAGCTTGTGGAGCGGGGCCTGTCGCGCGCCCGATCCTTCTGCTGGCAGAGGACCGCCCAGGAGATGATTGGAGTCTACCGGGCGGCCGCCTCCGGAAGACCCAACCGTTAGACAAAGGAGGCTGGGGCCTTGTCCGGCGAGGAGATCCGCTTCGGCACCGAGGGTTGGAGGGCGACCATCGGTCGCGATTTCAACCTGGAGAACGTCGCCCGCCTTGCCGCCGCTCTGGGTCTGCACCTTCTGAATCGCGGGCAGGGTGACCTGGGCGCCGCGGTGGCCCATGACACCCGCACCATGTCGGAAGAAGCCGCCTTCACCGCGGCCGGTCAACTGGCCGGGCTGGGGATCCCCGTTCTGCTGATCCCACCTCCCACTCCCACGCCGGTGCTCAGTTTCACGGTCGCCGACCGCGGCGCCGCGGCGGGAATGGTGATCACCGCCAGCCACAACCCGGCCATCTACAACGGGGTGAAAATGAAAGGCCCCGAAGGGGGGCCGGCGCAGAAAGAACTGTTGTCCGGGGTGCAGTCCAAGATCGGCAGTGCGCGTCCGGCCCACCTGTCCGCCGAGCCGATGCCACCCCCGACCGCCGATACCGGGGTGGTCGAGGTGGACCCACTGCCGCGCTACCTGGACCGGTTGGGGCAATTGGTGGACCTGGACGCCATCCGTCAGAGCCGCCTGGAAGTGGTTGTGGATGCCATGAACGGCGCCGCTTCCGGCTATCTGCCCCGGGTGCTGGGCGGACACCGCTTCAAGGTGGCCGAGATCCGAGGTTCCCGCAAGCTGCGGCCCCAGGACCCCCCTCCGGAACCCATTCAGCGCAACCTTCGCCGCCTGCGGCGAAGCGTTCGCAAGCGCCGGGGGGTAATCGGGCTGGCCCTCGACGGGGACGGCGATCGCCTGGGCGTCGTGGCTCCCAGTGGTCGCTTCGTAACCGCCCATGAGGTCTTGACGCTGCTGCTGCGACACCTGGTGGAGGTGCGCGGCGACACGGGCCCGGTGGGCAAGACGATCTCCACCTCCCGGATGGTCAATCGCCTGGCGCAGCGCTACGGACTGCCCGTGTTTGAGACGCCCGTCGGCTTCAAGCACTTGAGTCCCCTCTTCGCCGAACAGAACCTGCTGATCGCCGGCGAAGAGAGCGGCGGGCTGGCGGTCCGGGGGCACATTCCGGAACGCGACGGGATCTTAGCGGCACTGCTGCTGTTGGAGGCGCTGGTCCGGTCCGGCCGGCACCTGGACGCCATGCTGGAGGACCTCGAAAAGCTCGTGGGATCCCTCCACTACCAGCGTCTGGACCTGCAGATCGGTCCTCAATTACAGGAGCAAGGAGTCTTGAGCCTCCTCTCCAGGCTGCCCCGAAGGATTGCCGGGCTGCGGGTGATGGACATCGACCCGCGCGATGGCCTGAAGCTGCTGCTGGAAAAGGACAACTGGCTGCTCGTGCGGATTTCCGGCACGGAGCCGCTGGTCCGCCTCTACTGCGAGGCCGCCAGCATGCGGGGGTTGGAGGCCATCCTGGCCGACGCCAGGCGCCTGCTCGACCTCCCCGGGCGCTGAGCGCGCGGGGGGCGCCCTCGCGAACTCACGGGTACTCGCCGTAGCGCTCCCGCACATGTCGCTGAATCCAGGCCACCGCGACCATGGCCACGACGATCAGGGCGGCGCTGACGATCTGGGCGACCCGCAACCCCCCCGCGGTGAAGGTGCTGTCGGTCCGGATTCCCTCGATCAGCAATCGGCCCACGGAGTACAGGCCGACGTAGGTCATGAAGATGATGCCTTGCCGGGGATGTCTCCGCCGCAACCAGACCAGGAGGGCGAAGACCGCCAGATTCCACAGGCTCTCGTAGAGAAAAGTGGGATGGCGATAGGCTCCCTCGATCCACATCTGTTCGCGGATGAAGCCCGGCAGCAACCGGATCACCCAGTCCGGCGCCACGGTGCCGTAAGCCTCCTGGTTGATAAAGTTGCCCCAGCGGCCGATGGCCTGGCCCAGAATCAGGCTGGGAGCGATGAGGTCGGCCCACCGCCAAAAGGACGCCCGGTGCCGGCGCACGAAGATGTACCCCACCAGCGCGCCGGCAAGGACCGCCCCGTGGATTGCCAGCCCTCCCTGCCAAATTGCCGGGATTTCGCCCGGGTGGGTACGGAAATAGGGCCATTCGAGGACAAAGACCTGATAAAGACGGGCGCCGACGATGGCCGCGGGCACCGCCCAGGTGGCCAGGTCGATCAGGAAATCGGGGTCCATGCCCAGCCGAGCGGCCTCGCGGGCGGCCAGCCAGATCCCCAGGCCGATGGCTCCGGTGATAATCACCCCGTACCAGTGAACCGCGAGTGGTCCCAGGTGAAAGGCGATCGGGTTGATCAAGGCCGTGGCTTCCATGAACGCCGCCTCCTTGCCCATAGCTTGCGCGCCCGGCCCTCCCATCACGCATCCGAAATCCAGCGGTGGGCGGGGTTAGCACCGCGGTCGAGACAGTTGAAGAGCTGCGAAGCGCCCGGGCGCGCTCGCGCAGCTCCTACTGCCGTTGGGCCGATGGCGGTGGGCGCCGCCGCGCCAGTCGGGGACCGGGATCCCTCCGGCTACTTACCCAGCCAGAAGGCCACCACGAAAAGCACCGAGACGATGTACATCAGCAAATGGACTTCCTTCGCCTTGCCGCGCAGCAGCTTGATGAGGGTATAAAGGATAAAGCCGTAGCCGATCCCCCGGGCGATGCTGTAGGTCAGCGGGATCGTGATCATGGTTAAGAAGGCCGGGAAGGATTCCTCGAAGTTGCCGAAGGGGATATCCTTGACCACGGACATCATCAGGAAGCCGACGATGATCAAGGCGGGGGCCGTGGCCGCCGACGGCACCAGGCCGACAATCGGAGCGAAGAAGATGGAAAGCGCGAACAGGATCGCGACGACCACCGAGGTCAGCCCGGTGCGGCCGCCCTCGCCGACGCCCGAGGCGCTCTCGACGTAGGTCGTGACCGAGCTCACCCCGAAGGCACCGCCGATGATGGCCGCCAGGGAGTCGGTCAGCAGCACCTCCTTCAAACGCGGCAGCCGCCCTCCCTTGTCGAGGAAGCCCGCCTCGCCGCCGATGGCGACCACCGTACCCATGGTGTCGAAGAAGTCGGTGATCATGAAGGCGAAAATGGACGCCCAGAGGCCGACCTGCAGGGCGCCGATCAGGTCGAACTGAAACAAGGTATCGAACCGGGGGGCCTGGACTACCTGAGCCGCTCCCTGGAGGGCGCCGGGAGCCAGGACCTTGGTGCCGAGCACGGCGTCGCTGAGGACGGCCGCCACCGTCGAAAGCAAGATCCCCAGCAGGATGGCGCCCTTGACGCCCCGGGCCATCATCCAACCCGTCACGACCAGGCCGAAGATCGCCACGGCGGTGACCGGTTCCTTCACGAAGTCGGGGTTGAACGTGACGATGGTCGCCGGGCTGCTGACCAGGAACTTGCCCTCCGAAAGGCCGATCACCGCGATGAACAGGCCGATGCCTACCCCGATCGAACGCTTGAGGTTCAGCGGGATCGCGTTCATCACCGCCTCACGGACGTTGGTGAGCACAAAGATGGTAACCAGGATCCCTTCGGCCACCACCACGCCCATCGCCGTCTGCCAGGAGACCTTCAGGCCGGCGACCAGACCGAAGGCGAGGGCCGCGTTCAGGCCCATGCCGGAGGCCAGGGCGAACGGATAGTTCGAGTAAAGGCCCATCATCAAGGTCGCCAGGGCGGCGGCCAGGGCGGTGCCGGTGACCGCGGCCGCGAAGGGCACCCCGGCCGCCTTGAGGATCCCCGGGTTGACGAAGATGATGTAGGACATGGTCATGAAGGTGGTGAACCCGGCTATCACTTCGGTCCGAACGGTGGTCCCGCGCTCGCGGAGCTTAAAGTATGATTCCAAAACCGACACTCAATGCGCCTCCTCCGTCAAAATATGCGGGTCGTACCCATCGACTAGATTCGTCTTCCGTCTTTTGATTCCTGCCGCTGCCAGTCGCGATACTCGCTCTCCTCTTGCCGCCGCCGCTCCTTCCAGACCCGCAACTGGGACGCCACGTCCACCGGGGCGTCGACGCTGAGCAGTTCGTGCTGCACCGACTCCCAGAACTCGATCATGTCCTCGGGATCGAGTTGCACGTGAAACTGGTTGTGGCCGCAATGGCTGCAGACCGGGGTCCAGATGGTCCGAATGTGATTCTCCACCGCTCCCTGGGGTAGTTTCTGGATGTCCAGGGGCCGGTGCTTGTCCGGCGCCTGCCGGGCAAAGTCTTCTAAACCGTGACCGGCACCGCAGCGGGCGCAGACGGTCCAAAAGTAGTCCAATGCCAATCCCTCCTCCGACTAAGACAGTTGCGCGCGGTGGGCCACCCGGTCCGCCGAGCGGCGGGCCCGGGCGATCACCTCGTCCTGGTCCAGGGCGAGCAAGCGGCCACCCTCGACCAGCAGGCGGCCGTCCACCATCGTTGCCACAACGTCCTCCGCGTGCGCGGCGTAAACGAGTTGCGATGCGACCTTCCCGCCAAAGGGAGCGACGTGCAGCCGCTGGAGATCGAGAATCGCCAAGTCCGCTTTCTTGCCGGGTTCCAGGCTGCCGATCTCGCGCTCCAGACCGAGGGCCCTGGCCCCCTCGATGGTCATCAGCTCCAGCGCCCGGAGGGCCGGTAGCGCCGTGGGGCCGCGACGAACTTTCTGCAGCAGGGAGGCCAGCCGCATCTCCAGGAAGCCGTCCAGGTTGTTGTTGCACGGGGCCCCATCCGCCCCGATGGAGACGGAGATGCCTCGCTCCAGCATCTCCTCGATCATCGCCACCCCGGAAGCCAGCTTCAAATTGGAGGAAGGGCAATGGCTGACCCGCGTCTGGGTCTCCTCCAGCAGGCGGAGTTCCTCCTCCTCCAGCCAGATACAGTGGGCCAGGACCGTGCGGGGGCCCAGCAACCCGACCTCCCCCAGGTAGGTCACGTTGGACCGCCCGCGCTCGGACCGGACCAGGTCTGCCTCCGAACGGTTCTCAGAGGCATGGGTATGTACCATCGCCCCATACTGCCGGGCGAGTTCCCCCACCTCCCGCAGCAGGGGCTCACTGCAGGAAACGGCGAACCGGGGCGAGAAAGCATAACCGATCC
>JAJYMS010000236.1 GCA_021786825.1 Bacillota bacterium
AGGAGGCCGGCGGTAACCTCTCCAACCTCGCGCAACCCTTGCCGCGCGAGGTCCACCTGAACCAGCTCGGAGGCGATGTTGGTGGCCGTCGCCGGCCGCAGGCCAAGCCACGGCACACCCGCCAACGCAACCTGCTCCAGCAGTTGCTGTCCCGCCGACAGGTTCGGTACGACCAACACCTTCTCGGCCGTCGGGTAGTCCCGGATGGTCTGGGCTAACTCGAAAACCAGGCGGTTGGGGTGCATGGAGACCTCCTATGGGACAAGGTTGAACATGATCGCCTGCTGCTCTTCCTGGGTGATGCGCCCCATGTCCACCAATCCGAACTCTTCCATTGGGTTTTCGTCCTCGTCGCGGTTGTCCAGCAGGTCCTCCGATTTGCCCAGCTCGCGCTTGGTCGAGCCGAGGAGAACCTGAAACCACAGATCCCGCTCCATTACGGTGTGGAAGATGCGTTCCTCGTACGTTCCTTTGAGGAGCATAAAACGGACATCAATGTAATTCTCGTCACCCGGCACGGGCGTGCGCCGGTCCAGCCATCCCACGCGGTCAACCCGCCCTTCGCGCTGCTCCATCTTCGCCGGGTTCCATTCGAGGTCGTAGTGGACGATGTAGCGGCAGTGCCGCTGCAGATCGATTCCCTCTTCACCGACTTTGCTAACGATCAAAACCAAGGGGCTGTAGTAATCGTTAAAGTTGAGCAGGTGCGCCTGGCGATCATCCTGGGTCGCGCCGTCAAATCGGGCCACCAGATCAGGGTTGGCCCACTGCTGGCGCAGGTGATGGAGGGTACGCGTGGCTTTCTGGCGGGTCTTCGCCCTGTCCTTACCCTCCGATCCGACCCCCGAAAGGGTCTCGGCAAAGGCCTCCAATTGGCCTTCCACCCCTTCGCCCGCCCTGTCCCCCTCTCCGTCGCCGCGGGCGCCTAACAACTCCCGCTTCACATACCCGTCAATGCCGTCCAGGGTCCAGGGGGAACTTCGCAGCAGAAAACGGATGAGGAACAGCTCCTGGCGGGACCGTTCCTGCAGCAGGTGCTCAAAGGGGCCGATAATGGTTCTTTTTCCGCGTAGCAAATCCCCGATCGGCGTCTTGCCCTCGGCCCCCCGTTTAAACCGCGGGGAGTCCAGGGATTCCAGGGAGTCCAGGATGGCCTCTGCATCGTAGTTGGCCGCAAGGCGGGAACCAAGTTCGCCGAGTTGACGAGAGGCGGATTGGCTCATTGCCCGCCGCAGCCGCTCCGGCTCCCTCCACGGCGTGTCACGAACCAGTTCCCGCAGCAAGTCTCGCACTCGCTTGGATACCACGTCTTCGAGCACTGCTTTCAAATGCGGCGCGGTGCCCGCCACTAGTTTGTTGAAGACCAGGATCTTCGAGAACCACCCCTGGCGGGACTTCAGCAGCTTGTTTGCCTCAAAGTCGGTCAACTCGGCCACCAGTTGCCGCAGCGCCCGCACCTTGGGGTGGATCCTCGGCGGCTGTCCATTGGCCGGCTTGTCCCAAGCCTCGACCAGCCCGCGAAGGCGCGCGGCTTCAGGCCGTTGTAAGAGCGCCGACTTGAGCGCCTGGGGGTAGGACGAAAGGCCTTGGCGCAGATCGGTGGTGACAAAGCTCGCCTTGGCGGACGCCCCCTTCTCCTCAAAGGTCGCCTGGATGAGTTCGCGAAGCTCCAGGTAGAACAGTTCGTCCAAACCCTGGAAAGGCAGCAGCGGACTGCCGGAGACAAGCCCGCGCAGATCTTCGTATTTGCTGAACTCACGAACCCCAAGGCGATCGTCGACCTGCTCCACGAAGGAGTACCGCCGGCGGTCTCCGTCCTTGACGTTACGCACCAGGTACTTTCGGAGCAGAACCTCCAGGCCCGGGAACTCAGACTTCGTGGCGCCGTCAACTCCGCGTAGGCCTTGCAACTTGTCGACCAACCGCCGCCTCTCGTCGTGCGGGGGCGGCAAGTTACGCGCGGCGTAAAAACGCTTGAGGACCTTCTCGTAGCGTTTTAACTTCTGCAGGATCAACTCCACATCGTTCTCATCCGCCCAGATGATCCGCAGTAGGTTGACCATCTGCTCCGGGTCGAGCTCGAAGGGGGTAGCGGTCAGCAAGAGGATGCGCCGGAACTGAAGCCCCCGGGCCAGGTCCTGGGCCTCAAAGCTGAGGTCCGGGGTGAAGACGCGAGCGCACGCGTTCTTCTTCCCATGATGGTGAGCCTCGTCGGCAATGACCAGGTCCCACTTCGTCCGCCACAGCATTCTCAGAAGTCTGCTGTGACCCCGTCTATCCACGTCCGCCAGCAGGTTGTCGTTGACGAGCCAGATTCCTTCACTGGCCTGGTTGTGGCCGTCCTTCCGCTTGCCCCTCCCCTGGCGCGTGTCCTCCAGGTCCTTGGCCTCCGCGAGGGATGGCACCGAGACGGACTTCAGGGAATTTCTCCCATCCAAAAGCGGGGCCCACCGGCCCTCCGGTTCACGCAGGTATTGGGGAAATCCCTTTTCTCCGGCGGCGGACTGCAGTTCGCTCTCCCACTTGGCCAGGAGTGAACTCTTACACAGGATTAGAACCCTGGGCGGCTGAGGGGGCTTTGCCTTGCCGGCCTTGCTGTGTCGCCACAAGAGGGCCATCACTGCCAGAGCCTCATAGGTCTTGCCGCAGCCCACCTCATCCGCCAGGATCATACCGGTTTGTCCAGCGTTCAGAAGCCGGTCCAGCACCCGCCGCACGGCCCGCTCCTGATGGGGATGACCCTCCCCCAACGGCAGTTGCGCCATCAGGGCATCCACTTCGATCTTTCTCATGGGGCGCTCACCGCCTGCCGTCCCGCCGGCTGCCATTCTGCCGCCAGGTCCCGAAGCCGCCTCGCGCGCGGGATTAGGTTCGCGTCGTACGCCTGGAGGAGGTCTCCGAGCCCTTCGCCGGCCAGGGCCAACTCTCCCGCCCACTTCTCCAGCACCTCCCAGGGACAGGCAGACCTGATGCCCTGGGCTACGTCCCCATGGCGAGGGTTCAGAAAAACCCCCGCCAACTCTTCGGTGATCCGCCTGGTGACGTACACCCACCGCGCCTCCCCCGTGCCACCCGCGGCCAACAGGCGGCCGACCGCGTCGTCGCCCCAGCCGATCAACTCGCGAACGTAACGGTAAAGAGCGTGGGAAGCAAAACCACTCAGGTCCAAACGGCGTCGCCAGACCCGGAATCCACGGTCAACCTGCTTGAAGAAACTGTCGAGGTCAGCCTTGTGACGGGGAAGAACCCCCGTTCCGGACGCCTCTCCCCGGCTCCTTCGTTCAAGGCTTCGGACCTCCGCCAGTTGTCTCTCGTAAGTCGACTTCAAACTCAGACCGGACTGAAAGATGCGTTCTTCCAGGCTCGCCGCCTCCCACTCGACGTCCTCCACGAAGCGCTCCGGGAAGTCCACGTTGAAGGGTGGATAGGCCTCGGCCAGAGCCCGGCCCGCCTGATCCAGGGCGACGAGCCGCAGCCGCTTGAGGCGCAGGCGGTGGCGGCCCTCCAGGGCGTCGTCCGGCACAAAGGCAGCCGCGGCGTCCGTGGTGCCTACGATCAGCGGCTGACCAATCCATGCCGGCCACTCCGCAAGGAGTCGCTCCCCGTCGTCCATGGTGCCGAAGAGTTGCACCCGGTCGGGTTGGGCTCCGCAGACGCTGAACCAGACCCGCAGTTCCCGGTTCGCGCACGAGTAAAGGGCGCAGGGTGCGGCAAACCGCGTGCCCGCTTCGGCGGCCGGGGCGGGCTCGGCCTGTTCCAACCCCTCCGCGTTGCGCCGCGCAAACTTTCCGGGCAGTCCCAGAAACGCGGCTACGGCATCCGCTCCCAGGCCACGGTCCGAGGTGAGGAGGCAACCGACCTCCGCGTTCCCTCCGTTCGAGGGTCCGCGAAGCATGGCTGAAGGCGTGAAGTTGGCCGAACCCTGGTAGAGCGTCAGGCGTCTCGGCCGACCCCGTTTCCCTTCGCATTCGATGACCACGGTTTTGGCGTGCAGCCGCCGTTCCGCCTCCTCCACCGCCGAGTCCCCGTGCGCCCATATCGCCGCCAACCGGCCAAAGTGCCTGACGCGGGCAAGAGGCAGCGCCGTGCGGTCGCCATCGGTCTGCACGTAGAAGTGGACCGGGGCTTCCGCCCCGTGCGCAAAGCCCAGCCCCATCAGCTGGTCAATCAAGGAGCCGTCAGACGGCTCATTTTCGGGGTCGAGGTCGGCCTCCTGGTCTCCCCGCCCGCCGCCGGCCGGAAGCTCGAAAAAAGGGGACACGACAAGCGCCCGCCGGACCGGTTGATCCGGAGGCAGGGTCGCGCTCAACCGCTCCCACAGTGGTCGCCTGTAGTTGTGGACGAATCGGCAGACGGGGCCACCCGCGGGCTCCACCTCCGAAGATTCCAGGAGGAATCTCAGGTCCCGGGCCATGCGGGCGAGGCTATCAGCACCGCCCCGATCCCCGGACGCCAACTCCCGGGGGAGGCAATCTGAGGCAGACAGGTATTCGTGGAGGTCCCGGAAGAAGGCCACCTGCCCCCCGCCAGGACTCAGGCTCACCGGCGTGACAAGTTCCAGATTGCTTTCCAGGCCGCCGCGGGAGAGGTTGCACGACCCGACCAACGCCAGGGCTTCCGCTTCGCCAATCAGCAGAACCAGTTTGCTGTGAAAGGTCTTGCGGGTGTAGCCAGCCGTCGCCACGCGATACTCCAGGTGCAGACGGGGCGCCGCGGGCCGCAAGACCGCCTGGGGGCTCCCGTCGTGGATCACCAGGATGTTGGCCCGATTGGGTCCCCGGAGGACCAGGGGCAGAAGGCGTTCTTCGAACAGGGGGGCGTCAAAGGTGTAGGTGAGGAACAGCGCGTGCGCGACGGAGTCCCGCCCGACGAATTCCTCAACGGTCTCCACCAGGTTGATTCGCGCGTCCAGCATCCGACAAGTCCTCCCGAGTCAGCTTCACATCCCTGCACAGGCTAAGCAACTGCGGAAAACGGTAGCTGTGGATGCCGACGGTGAAGTCGTGCAAGTCCCCGCAAACTATCTCTTCGCCCTCCAGCCGCAGCCAGGCCTCCTTGCCTTTGTCGTCCGATACCGATCGGTGCCAGGCCACCAGTTCCACCAGGAGTTTTCGGGTGGCGTCGGGCGCGGGCCGGTTCAGCAGGTCTTGGACCACATCGGTCAAGTGGGCGATGCCGCCATCCGGTCTTATTTCGCTGTGGATCAGCTCCCGGTTGCGGCGCCTCGTCAAAACCTTGGCCAGGGTCATCCAGGCCAAGACGGCGGCCCGCCCCCGGTCCGAGCGAGCCGCGGAGGGCTCTCGGACCAGCAGCTCCCCGACGCACTCGGCCTCCGACCGCTTCTCGCGCCGGCCCAGTTCCTGGGGAGTCTGGGGGGGCAGGTGGAGCCACGCCACCAAGTCTGTCGCGATCCAACGCTTGCGTTCGGTCCGGAAGGCGTCCAGGGCACTGGCCCAGATAGTGTTTAGAGCGCAAGCCACGAACTCGTGAACCGCCGCCGCGCGGCCAGTGCGGAGCCAACCTTCCCTGACCGGGCCGTCAACCGCCTTCAGGGAGTAGAAATGGACGAGTACGTCCAGATTCCCCGGCCCAGAGGTCTGTTCGGCCAACTCCAAGTCCAGGACCGCCAGGGATTGCGGTTCATCCAACAGGTTGGTTGCCGGCCGCGAACCGTTCGTTCCCGCGGAGCATGATGTTTCGGGGTCCAAGAACCCCGCCCCCTCAAGAGCCGTGGCGGTTTCCCAGCGCCTGTAAGCCTCTTCCTGGGCTTCGCCGCCAGGACCACCCGCCTTCAACAGGCCCCGCAGGAAAGGCCCTCGAACACCGTGATTGCCCCTCCGTGCGATACCGCCAAGGCACAGGGTGCTTCCCCAATCGCGAACGTTCCCGACCTCTCGGCCACCAGCCCGCCGGGCCCAGTCCAGGAGGTGCTCCGTCGCCTCCCCCCCGTACGTCTTAAACCGGTCCGCCAGGGCTTTCCCCAGCTCCGTGTTTCGGTAGGGCACCCCCCCACCCGCGCCGCGTTCATCGTCTTCCTCCCAAAGACCGAGGGAGACCATCGAGCTGGAGTAGAGCCGAAGGCAGCCGCTGGCCGCCTGGTTGCGCACCAACCTTTCCGGCAGCGGCACCCGCCCGTCTCGCGCCGACGATAGGATTGGGCCGCGCCGCCGCGACCCGATGATGGCGCATGGCTGGTTGTCCGCGTCGCGGTCGTGGTGGAAGAACTCGCACGTTGCCAGCGCTCGCTCCAAACGATAGATCAGGTCGGGCTGCCGCCATTCGCCAGCGCCCTTATGTAGGGCCTGCGCGTGGTCCAGGGCCCACGCCAGAAAGCCGTAGTATCCGGCCCTTTGGGTGAAGACCGTGAGCCCGGGCAACAGTCGGTCCGCCAAGACGGCCGCCCCGCTCTGAAACCCCAGCGGGTCCCGTGACGAGGGTGGGCGCGCCACCCTTTCCGTCCACCGCGGCAGCAGTTCCGCCCAGGCGCCGGGAATAGCGCGGGGAGTCTTGGCCTGTGCCCGGTCGACCGGCTCAGGCGTTACCCGGTCGGTCGCGTTGGGCGTCGCCCGTGGAGGCGCACTCGCCCCGACCACAAGCGTCACCCACTCATCCGCCGACCGCGGCAGCTTGGCCTCCACCGCCGCGTCGGCCAGAGCCTTTTCTATTGTCTGGCGCCGAGCCAGGCGGATTCGTTGATAGTCGCGCGGCCCGAAAAACCATCCCAGCACAGTCCGAAATTTAACGGTCCATTTGCGCCGCGCACTGTTCCGCGCCACCACGTTCCGCAGGGGTACCAGGTCTTGGGCGTCAGAGGCCGGAACCCGGACCTCAACGCCGTCGAAGAGGCGCACGAGGTACCCGGTGGAAGCGACCGCCTCGATTTGACCCAGGCATACGTGACCGGGGGACGGTTCGTGCCAGACGACCTGGCCCTTTTGCAGAATGCGCGTAGGGCGATGCTTGGGTTGCGGGGCGGTCCGGGTGGAAGTTTTTTGCGGCATGTAGCCTCCGGTGGGCGGAATAGGACTGAATGATACCTTCGTCAGACCATACCGACCTTCATTTCGCTGCCAACGCGAGGGCCAGGTAAGGCAGATCCGTGACGCTCCAGCTCATTGCTAGCCGGCCTCAGGGACCTAGTGATAGTTCCCCAAAGGTCGTCTGGGTCATCAAGGATGTCCTCCGCTAAACGGCGGGCGTTATCCCCAACTTTTTAGGCAGGTATCTGGTAGTCCAAGATAGATGCCAACAAGAACTTGTTTGCACTCATTTTGTCAAGACGTTTCCCTTTACGGTCGTTGAGCCAGCCCCAATACATTTCAGGTTTACTCCGAAAGCTAAGCAACATCTTCGTGACACGGTTGAGATGCTCAGAGGAGACTCTTAGGCCAGGATCGGTATTGTGTGCAATACTAATCATATCCTCGCCCCTCCGCTTAGAACTCCCACACTATTGCCGCTGCACTGGGTTGCAAAGCTGGTCCAATGCCTCCAAGAACTGCAACAGCCTAATCAGCTTTTCGCGTGCAAGGTTAGTTGTAACGACTATCTTATCGGCCACCGTCTGCCCCACCTCCAACCGGGACGTCACCCAGAGCGGCTTCGATGCTGCGTAACCCTGCTTCGGTCAGCTCGAAGGCCGATGACCCTTTCTCGCGTCGACACTACTTGGTTCTTTCTAGGGCCAGAGTGGCAATGGTGCAAGAAGAACAGCCGTGTTCATCGCTAGCTGCAACGCTTCAAGCGTCGCTCCGCTGGTAGTTATGTCGTCGAAGATCAGCACATTATGTAGTTGAAGGCGCAGGGGTTCATTGACGAGGTAAGCGTCCCGAACATTCTCCAACCGTTTCCGGTAGTTGAACTGGGTATGCTGAGGATAGATGCGCCGCTTGAAACCGAAGGCGCCCTCAACAACCGGTAACTCAAGTACGCGCCCGGCCACGGAAGCAATAAGTGCGTATTGATTACAACCTCGCTTCCGCAATCCACTTGAACTCGTTGGAGAAGGCGCCAAAACAGTGACCTTGCAGAAAACCTTCTTTCTTCTCCGCAAGAAGCCGGCTAGAAGGGTCTCCAAGGGCTCGGCTGCTGATTTGTCACCACACAGTTGGGCAGCCAGCCCGGTCATTCCTGTTCCACAAAACCCGTCAAAGACGACATCCCCAGGCTCTGTGAAATGCAAGATGTACCGCATGATGGCTTTATGCGGCACCTTGGTGTGGAAGGAGTGGGCGTTGCAAATCGGGTCGTTCTTTCCCTCGCTCACATCCGCCGCGAAAGGCTCGCGACTGTAGGGCTTGCTCGGGTCGTAGGGCTTGCGGTAGTGCTTGATGAAGTCCGCGATGAACGGGTCCGGGAAGGCGGTGTAGTACGGCGGGTCGGATAGCGACAGGATGTCCTGAGCCGATGGGGAACCCCTCGATCTTGCGGAACTCGGGGGCCTTCAACTTCTCACTGAGCTTCTCCAGGAAATACTTCCGCCGCTCCTCGTCGTTAGGGAAGGCCCATGCAGAGACATTCCACCGGACCGGTCGGCGCTGGTTTCGGTTCCAATTGAGAAGGTCACCCATTGGCGTCATTCCTCAACTTCCGCCATGGACGCAGCCCCTTTTTCTTTGAGACAGCTCTGTTTCCACTTCACCGTGACCGCCTTTTCGATAATCGTCTTAAGACTTGGGGGAACGACAGCCGGATCGCGGGCTATGAGTTTCCTGGCAATGTATCGAGCAATCAGCGGCTTGCCGCTATCATTCTCAGGGTTTAGTCCAAGCTCTTTTCTGGCTTCCCTCGCCAACGTATCGGCGTCGGGGATTTCGTCCTTCAAGTCCAATTCCCATTTCTTGGGAAAGCAGGCAACGCCATCAGCAACGAAAACGGATGGTGGTGCGCCTTCGCTTTCACCAGCCAAGGCAAGAAGCTCTTTGGATTTATCGATGATGTCTTTGTTCAAGTTGCCACTGTCGTAGTCGAAAAGGATGTAGCAGGGAATGTGGAATTCATTGAATATCCTGAAAAGCCGATCCATCGAACCCTTTCCGCCACATTCGATGACGCTGATGCCCTGAGGGTCGAAGGCGCAGTTTGGAATCGCGTCGGCATAAATCGGGAGGCTGTATTCCTCAGTAAGTCCCTCGACAAGGATGATTTTGGATGCGAAGAACCCTTCGTTGCGCCGTGGATTGTAGGCATGGTAATACAGGTCGCGCATGGATCTAGGAATGATTTTGCCCTTCAAGCTCGGAAGCCTGGTCTCAAGGTCCTCGATCATTCGGGCCATAAGCAACTGCCATGCCCAACTTGCCCTTGTCTTCTTGCCGTCGATTGTCTCGAAATTGGCTTCCAGCCGGATGATTTCGTCGAAATAGGCCACGTCCACAAGAAGGGATGAGTGGGTTGAGAAGAGCACCTGGTCTCCGCCTTCGGCAATTTTCCGAAATACGCGCCGGATGGTGCGTTGCGCTTGCGGGTGCATGTAGAGTTCCGGCTCCTCTACGGCGAGGATGAGATTTCGCTTCTTTCCATCGGGCGCAGATGTCATGTATTCCGCGTAGCGCCGCAGAATGGTGAAGATGACCGCCCTTTGCAGTCCGTGGCCTTTGTTCTCAACAGCATTCCTGAAGCCATCATTGACGTAGACTTTCGGCGCGCTGAGAAGGACTTCCAATGTCGGTGTCTCGAATTCAATCTCCAAATCGCAACCGGCGAAGAAATCGTTCAGCAGCGTGTTGAGTTGCTCCTCCGTTTCGGCGATCAGGGAAACCCGTTCGTCCCCGCCAACACGGTTCATCTGCTTTGCGACTTCGCCGAGAATGCCCTCGATCTTCGCTCTCTTCTCCTGCGTGACCGTGTCCAGAATCGCGAATAGCAGCTTCCCGAAGGGGCTGCTCTTGGTTCCTTTGGATTCTTCGATTACGTCGCGAACGGCGGGGACGAGGACGAAGAAGGGCAGTGTGCCCTTCAAGACGTTGGCATAGCCCTTAGGATTATCAGTCCATGGATCTTGCATCGGAACCTTGTCCGTATGGGTCGCCACGAACTCCTTCGCCTTGTCCTTCCAATCTCCCACGGTGGGCGCTTTGGTTCCGCCGAGAAATTCAGCAAAACTCACGCCGCCTACAGTCAACTGGTCCTTGTTCTCCCACCATTCGTTTACATTCTTGCCGTTGATGCTGGACTCCCGAAGCCATTCGGACTCAGGTACGGGTTTCCTGTAATGTTGCCCTATCACTATTTTGTCTTCGCCCTGTTCCGAATCGGATTCGGATTCGCCGCTCTTCACGCCCATTCTTGCGGAACGAGCCATGTGGAACGTTCCGTCTGCCTTCAGGTAAGTACCCAATGCTTCCTTCTCCTTCAAGGTAAGATCGGAGAAGATCGCTTCAACGCGGATTTCGAGGCTCGTGTCCTTGTTCCAGAAAGATTCCTCGTTCAGGGATTTGGTGCTCGGGTTGAAGAGGAAATCCAAGGCCCGGAGAACCGATGATTTGCCTGCATTGTTCGCTCCAACCAAGGCGTGCATTCCGCCAAGTTCGAGGGTGACATCGCGGCATGACCGGAAGTTCTGAATGTGAAGATGCGTGAGCCTCATATGATTTCCCTCCTTTTTACTTGTGCACTGACCAAGTAATAGGACGGGCGCGGGAACTGGGTGTGTAACCTGGTCAGTCGAGCTGTGGACATGTTCAAGCAAACGGCGGCTCAGTTGCAAGTTGACATTGATGCAAGGGTAGCCCGTTCTGCTAGCCACATCCTGAAGAGCCGCCATCTTTCCACCGCCTGATGGGACGACGACTACGATGAGGCGGTGATACAGTCCAGCGGCTTCCTCAGATCTTGCCGATAATGTGGTCAGATAGCGACCCGGTCCCAATCAATGACTGGACCCCTCCCGTGACGGCTTGCCAGGCAGGCCCTGCGGCGCCCTGAGCTTGTCCTGGTTCTTCTTGGCCTCAACGAAGAAAGCTTCGTTCGGCGCATAAACAAAGAGGTCGGGCTGCTCGATGCGATACCCGGCTTGTCGCACCGCGCAAAGGCCATTGCGTAGCCGGGCATACCCCATGTTCCCGAGACAGCTTCCACACGCCGGTTGTTCGCGCCGTACTTGGACTTCTCGGCAAACAAGTCATAGTTCGTATTCAGGACCTCAAAGCTCCGGCTGCGGAGTTGCCGCTCGGAGACAAACTCTGAATAGCCATAGCCGCCCGACAATCCGGGGCCTTTCCAATCCAGGACGTCGGACGGAACCACGGCCGGGTCAGCGGACTTCCACTGACGCAGCTCCTTGGGGTCGTAGTGGATGAGGAATTGTGGGATCTCTACCCGGTAGTCCCGATCCAAGAGTCCTCACCTCCGAACCCATCTCACCGCAAGTGGAATAGAAGCGCCAAGAGTCACTTCCGATCACTGCTGTTCGCCCCTCCGCCGCCGCCTCGGCCACGCGCACCGCCTCCGCACCCACGTCGTCGGGCTCCACCACCACCTGGGACTCGTGCCATTTGGCCTCGCGGACGAGGGGTGCGACCTTGGGGCTGAAGCGGAGCTTCACCGTCAGCGGTTCGCCCCGCTCGACCTCCCTCCTGCTTCCGGAGCGCCTAGGCCGCCACGGTCAGGGCCACCCCCTCGGGATGTCAGTTGGACAGGCGGCAAAAAGAAACCCTCGCCACCCGGTGACCGTTGTCGCAGTAAACCGGGATTCCGCTTTCGCACAGGGTTTCGATATCGCGGTACGGTAGCCATGGATCAGCGTCAGGATGCCGAGCAGTCGCAGGAGCTTGGCGCCGGCCTTCTTGTCCCGGCTCTGACCTACGGCCGCGACCTCCGCCAATGCCTCCCGCACGGAATCTCCAGGATGTGCCATTTGGCCCCCTCCATTGCCAGACTTCGGCAAAGTTTTCCCCAACTCCTGCTACTTTTCCCCCGGCAGTGTGGCGCCGGCGCCCTCGCACGACGCCCTCGCACGACGCCCTCGCACGACGCCCTCGCACGACGCCACCCCGGGCGCCACCAGTTGCAGCAGCAAGCAGCCGTACGTTCAAACAACAACACCCTTGTAGGCCGAATACTTTCATTCTAGCCGACAAGGGTGACAGCGTTTTGTCAGTAAACAGATGTTCGGTCTCCAGAACCTTCAGGCCTTCAGTAACTTAGGAGGTCTTCCGGACCCGTTCGTTTCAGGAACAGGAATGCCCGAGGTCGCTCTGAGAAGGCGCCAGCAACATTTCCTTAGCGGGCTCACCGGTGATGCGAGTACAGAGCAGAAATGGCCTCACAACCCCTGGCGGCCACCGGACACAGGCTTGCCCTCGGACACCGGACCCAGGTTTGCCCTCTCTGGAGACGTCTACCTCCAGCTTGAAACCCCGCACCAAACCATGCAGGGTATCGGCCAGCCTGGCCATCTCCGCCGCCGAGGAGGAAAGCTCCTGCGCGGCACCGGCGCTGCGCCGGGTGACGTCCTTCATCTCTTCCGAGCCGGCGGCGATTTCCTCGGCGCTGGCTGACTGTTCCTGCATCGTCGTGGCGATTTCCCGGGTCAGGTTCTTGAGGAGGTCGGTGGCCTTCACGATCTCACCGGTGGTGTTGGCCTGCTGCCTGGCCGCCCCGGAGATCTGATCGATCAGCCGGGCGGTGTTCTCCGCCGCCTGGACGATCTTCCCAATCGCCTGGCCCGCCTCTTCAGCCAGAGTCACGCCCTCCTCCACCTGGCGGATATTCTCTTCGTTGCCGCTGACGGCGTTCTTGGTTTCGCGCTGTACGCCATCGATTAGCTGGACAATCTCCTTGGCGGAAGCCGAGACCCGCTCCGCCAGCTTGCGGACCTCGTCGGCCACCACGGCAAAGCCCTTGCCCTGGTCGCCCGCGCGAGCCGCCTAGATCGCCGCGTTTAGAGCCAGCAGGTTGGTCTGCTCGGCGATGTCGGAGATGGTAGCCACGATGTTGCCGATGGCCTCCGACTTCTGCCCCAGGCCCTGGATCACCGAGGCCATGTCCATGGTCGCCCGGGCGATTCCCTTCATTCCCTCGGCGGTCTTGGCGACCGAGACCCCGCCCGGGCCTGGGCCAGGGCTTCTCGGCCCAGCTTGTTCACCACCTCGGCACTGCCGGCCACCTGCTGGATGGCCGCCGACACCTCCTGCACCGCCAGGTCCACCCGGTCTACCGCTTGCGCCTGGTCTTGCACATTTTGCGCCGTCTGCTGGATGCGACTCGCCATCTCGTTCATCGCCGCGGAGGCGTCCTGCAAGAGAAGCGCCTTCCGCTGCACCCCCTCGGCAATGTCGTGGCTCTTGCCGGCCACCTGATCACTGCCGGCCGCCACCCCCGCCGCCGAGTCGCGCACCTGGCTGACAATCTGCCGCAGGTTGGCGATCATGCGGGAATAGGCGTGTCCCAGTTCATCTTTTTCCGAGTATGGTTCGACCTGGCGGGTCAGATCGCCGTCGGCGATGAGGCGAGCTATCTTGGAAAGGCCCTTCAGGTTGCGGATCATCCGGCGAAAGGCCTCCGCCATGCGGTGGATCTCCCCCTCGGCGGCAAATTCCAGGCCTACCCCAAAGTCTCCCTCGGAGATCCTGACCGCACCTTCAGCCATTTGCGACACCGGGCGCATAACCCGGTTCACGAGGTACCAGTCGATGGCCACCCACAATAACAAGCTGAGTCCCGCCGCCAGCAGCACCAGCACCCGCAACCACGCGACGCTGGCCAGCATTGCTTCCCCGCCCGGCGAGAGTCGCAAAGACATCGATACCTTGCCCAGCATCACCCACCCTGCCGCCGCCATCGTCACCTGGGCCAGGCAGAAGACCCCGAAGATGACCCCCACCTTCTTCATGCCCATGCGGCCCTTCAGCACAACCCGCCACCCCCCCCTCTGAATGCTTGTAAGCTTGGCCCCCTCTACCCATAAATTAGCATAGCAAAAAGATGACTAGCAAGTTCGAAATGTGGCGCCGCGGTGCGCGGTGCAGTTTCTCTTTCAGGTATGATGCAGGTGGACGGCCTCGAGTTGCCCCCGCAAGTCGGATGTCGGTGGCGTAGCAGGCGCAGCTTGGGGCATCATTTCGGAACTCGCTTATTCGGCGACCTGCTGGGTTGATGTCTTTAAAGTAGAACCGCCCTTCTGCTCTTTGGCGAAAGGGCGGCCCTTCTTAGATGGGGTTGTGGTTAGCGGACGACCGGAAGACCAATGCTGTCTTGAAGAGCGGGTCGTCAGCCAATCGCCGTAAGGGCCAGGTACACAAGCCGATCTACGAAGAGCCAGTCAAAGAAGCCTTGAGGCTCTAGACATGGTCGACGCGGCCACCCAATGGACCGAAACCGTCGCTGGGTGGTAGCGCGCTGCAGCGCAAGCCACCGGCTAGCTATAACCCCTTCCTTCCCACCGCCTCCGCCAACGCCCGCACTTCTTCCGCCGAGCCGGCCTTGAGGGCCTCATCGGCCGCGGCTCGGCATTCGCTATAGGAGACGTTCCGTATCAGGTGTTTCACCCTGGGAACAGACCCCGGATTCATGCTCAACTCGTCCAGGCCCAGGCCCAGTAGAATGGGAACGTACTCGATGCTGCCGGCCATCTCGCCGCATATGCCAACCCATTTCCCGTGTCGATGGGCAGCTATCACCGTGGCGTGGATAAGGCGCAGAACCGCGGGGTGAAGCGGCTGATACAAACCGGCGACTTTTTGGTTGACCCGATCGACAGCCAGCGTGTACTGGATGAGGTCGTTGGAGCCGATGCTGAAGAAGTCCACCTCCGGTGCCAGTTCCTCGGCGATGAGGGCTGCCGAAGGGACTTCAATCATTACACCGACCTTGACGGCGGAGGCAACCGTCTGTCGTTCCGCGAGCAATTCCAGCCTGGCCTCGTCCAGCAAGGCCTTGGCGCGACGAACCTCCTCCCGAACGCTCACCATTGGGAACATGATCAGCAGGTTCCCATGGGACCCCGCCCGCCATAGGGCCCGCAACTGAACCTTGAACAGATCGGGCTGGTCCAGCCAAACCCGCAACCCCCTCCACCCAAGAAAGGGATTGGCCTCCACGGAGGTGGGCAGATAAGGGATTTTCTTGTCGCCGCCAATGTCGGCGGTGCGAATGATGACGGGCCGCCCTTGCATTGGCTCCAGCACAGTCCGGTAAGCCTCATACTGCACCTGTTCGGACGGCGCCTGGTCGCCCTGCATGAACAGAAACTCCGTCCGGTACAAGCCGACCCCGTCGGCGCCGACGGCCAGGGCGGCTTTCGCCTCCTGCGGGCCGGCGATGTTGGCCGCCAGTTTCACCCGGCGTCCATCCGTGGTTCGCGCCCGCAACCGCGGTTGCACAGGCACATCCTCCCGCGCGGCCCGGGTCTGCCTGGCTCGACGGTCGTAGTCCCTCAGAACCTCGGCCGCCACATTGACCAGCACCATGCCGGTATCACCATCGAGGACCATTGTTTCGCCTTCCCCAACGGCGGCGAGCAGGCCCTCCGCCCCCATCACGGCGGGAATCCCCAGAGAGCGTGCCAAGATTGCTGCGTGGGAGGTCGGGCCCCCCACCTCGGTCGCCACACCAAGCACATCCTTCGGGTCCAGGGCTGCCATGTCGGAGGGAGTCAAATCGTATGTCACCACGATCCGCGGTTCCGGCAGTCGGAGGTGCCGTTCCTCTCCCATCCCCCGGAGGTGCCGGAGCAGCCGCCGTGCCACGTCTTCCACGTCCGCCGCGCGCTCCCGAAGGTATTGATCCTCCACGTTGCGTAAGGTTGCCGTGAGCCGAGCGGTGACCTCCCGGACCGCTTCGTCAGCCGCCTTTCCGCTCTGGATGGCTTCGGTCAAACCTTCTTTCAAGACCGGGTCGTCCAACATCAGGAGCTGCGCCTCGAAGATCGCCGCCTCTTTCGGTCCCATGCGCTTTGCGGCATCGGCCCTGATCCCTTCGAGTTCCTGCCTGCCGGCCGCGATGGCCCGGGCGAGAGCCTCTTGCTCCACCATCGGCTCAACCTGCCTGCCCGGTGCGGCTGATGTGTCCTCTTGCCCGGCTCGAGCAGCTTCGGGCCTGGAAAGTACAAGCACCTTGCCCACGGCGACACCCGGGGCAACACCGATCCCCCGTAGCAATGGTTCCGCTCCCTTCCCCCTGTTAGACCTCACCAAATCCGCTGGCCAGCAATCGGGCCAACATTTCGACAGCCTCCCGCTCTTGCGGACCTTCGGCGCGTAGCCTGACAGTATGGCCCTGCCGGATCCCCAACGCCATGATCGCCAGGATGCTCTTGGCTTCCGCCTCCCGGCCATCTTTGATGACTTTGATGGTGGTACCCTGGTAACCGGCCGCGGCCTTGACGAACTCCGCCGCGGGGCGCGCGTGCAGACCGGACGGGTTGACGATGGTGGCCGTGACTTCTACCAAGACGATCGCCTCCATGGTGTTACGGTAGTTCCCCTCAGCAACTCCCGATAATCGTCCGGGTGGTAGCCTCCGGCCACCGGGTAACGCACGGCCGCGGCAGACACCGCCGCCGCCCGGGCAAGCCGCTCTTCCCACGGTCGGCCGTTCGCCATGCCCGCCGCCAAGGCTGCCACGGCTGCGTCCCCAGCGCCAACCGGGTTGCCGCTCACCTTCGGTGGAACGGCGCGCCAAGTGCCTTCCGGGGTTATCGCCAGCAAGCCTCCAAACCCCATTGATACCACCACGCTCACTGCTCCGCCAGAGCGCAGTCTGGCCGCGGCGCGCAGCACATCCTCCAATTCGGTGTTGCCGGCGCTTCCAACTGCAGCCAGGTCGCTGGGTACCTCGCCCTCCAATTCCGCCACGGCGGCAAACACTTCCCTGAGATTCGGCTTGACGACGGTCGGATGGCCGGCCAGACCGACCAAGAGTGCCGGCCCGCTGGTGTCCAGGAGGGTAGGAACCCCAGCGGTAGCAGCGATGGAGCAAAGTTGGGCATAGGCGTCCCCCGGTACTCCGGGCGGAAGACTGCCCGCAAAGACCGCCACCCGGGCCGTTGGCGCCAGTTCCCTGAAAGAGGTCAGGAGCCTGGACCACTCCTCTGGTCCCACGGCCGGCCCGGGTTCGATGAACTCGGTAGCCTCGGCGTCGCCGACCGAAAAGGCGGTAATCGTCCGGCGAGACTCGCCGGCGATGAGCAGCAGGTGCTCCCTTATCCCTGACGTGCGCAGGTCGTCGCGGATCGCGGTTCCAGTGGTTCCCCCCGCCAGTCCGGTGGCGATTACCGCCTGGCCCATCTGCTGCAGAACCCTGGCCACGTTGATGCCCTTGCCTCCCGCGCGCGCGTGTACCAAGGCCACCCGGTTTGATTCTCCCCACATGAACCGGTCTGCCGAATAGGTGATGTCGAGGGCAGGGTTTAACGTAACCGTGACGATCAGGTGCGCATCCCTCCCCGTTGGTGCCGTCTCGCGGCCGCGTTTATCTGCGCCCGTTAAGCTCGGCATCTTGCAGGTGTACCACTCTGGACAAGTTCCGGGGCCGGTCCGGATCCAGGCCCAGCACAGACGAGCGGTGGACGGCCAGCAGTTGCGGGAAAGGCAGGTAAAGGGCGGCCCTGGCCCAATCGCCTAGGTCGGTTCCCTGGGCGAGGGCAATATCGGCCCCGGTTGTTCCCACGCGAAGGACTCGGGCGCCGCGGGCGGCCACGTCGGCCAGAACGTCGGCCTCCGCCGCGGCCCGGTCCCGGGCGAAGAGAATGGCCAGCAGGCCGCTGGTGACCGTGGAGATGGGACCGTGGCGGAACTCCAGGGGGTGATAGGCCTCCGCCGGCGCCTGAGACGTCTCCTTCAGCTTCAGGGCCGCCTCGTTGGCGAGACCATAGTAGGCTCCCGTCCCGAAGAAGACGGCGGACGACCAGGTCCGGTCGGCAGCCAGGGTCTCCGCCAGGCGGTCCCAGGCTGGCAGTCCCTCCCGCGCCAGACGGGGCAGGGCGGTCAGCTCATCGCCGGTCGCCGGAAAGTCGCCCACCGCGGCGGACCATGCTTGCATTCCCAGCAGCATATTCGTGAAGGACTGGGTCATCACGATGCTCGAGTCATCGGCCCAGGGCAGTTCAATGGCCGCATCAGCATGGGCGACCATCGCTCCGCCCCGGTGGCAGGTGACCGCCACGGCGGTGGCCCCGAAGCGTCGCCGGGCCATTTCCAGGGCCTGGACGGTTTCGGTGGTTTCCCCAGAGCGCGAGAAGCCGACCACGAGCGTGCGCCTGCCAGGATGAAGTACCTCTTCGGGTGTCAGAAGCAAACTGCCCGCAGGATAGGCGCGGGCAGGCAAACCGGTCGCCGCTTCCCAGAGTCCCGCCGCAGCCGTGCTCAGGTAATAGGACGAGCCGCAACCGATGCAGACGAGTTCCTCCCGGTTGTCCACAAGACGGGTAAGGGGAAGTGCGTTGCCCGTTACCGCAGCGACGGTCTGGGCCCAACTATCGGGCTGGTTCATGATTTCGCGATAAGTCTGGGTGGAACGCGGGTTCACGCCGGATCACTCCTCAACAGGTATGCAGTCTCCCTGCTCATAGACACTCTCCCCGGCCACGAGGGTTTGGACCACTCTCAGATCCTGGTTCAACAGTACCAGGTCGGCCCGGAGACCAATGGCCAAGCGTCCGCGGTCGCCGGCCAGTCCCAGGACCCGAGCCGGAGTCAAGGTTGCCATGGTAACGGCTTCCTCCAGGCTGGTGTGCATGAATCGCATGGCGTTGCGCAGGGCCAGGTTCATGTCCAGCCCTGACCCGGCCAGGCTTCCACCACCCGTGAGGCGCGGCGCCACACCGTCGAAGTCGACCTGCCTCCCCCACCATTCATAGCGTCCCGCTGCCAAACCGGCGACCGATGAGGCATCTGTAACCAGATAGATACCGTCCGGCCCCTTGGCGCGGAAGAGGACCCGCAGCGCAGCAGGGTGAACGTGCACGCCGTCGGCAATTATCCCACAGGGCAGTCCGTCGCTGGCCAGGAGCGCCCCGACGACACCAGGCTCCCGATGGTGAAAACCGCGCATGCCGTTAAACGCGTGCGTGGCGCAACTGGCCCCTGCCGCCACTGCAGCCAGCGTCTGTTCGTAGGTCGCGTCGGTGTGTCCCACCGCCACCGAGACGCCGCTGCCAACAAGGTGTGGGATCGCTTGAAGGTTCTGGGGCACTTCCGGGGCCAGGGTCACCATGCGGATGGTGCGGGCGACCGTGAGGAATTCGGCCCATTCGGCGTGGTCAAAGGGGCGGATGTGGGCCGGGTCATGTGCCCCCTTGCGTTCGTGAGAAATGTACGGCCCCTCCAGGTGAATGCCCAACAGAGCGGCAGCCCGGCGGTGCGCCAGCAGCGCCTCCCCGCCCCTGGCCAGGGCGGAGAGGGCCTGGATGATGAGCGGCCGGGCAGCAGTGCCCACCGTGGCCAGGAAACCGGTGACCCCATAACGGGGAAGCATCGCCGCAACCGCCACAAGGGCGGCGGAATCACCGGACATGAAGTCGTGGCCGCCCGAACCGTTGACCTGCAGGTCCAGAAATCCGGGCAATACATACATCCCGTTCGCGTCAATCTCCCGCTCCCACCGCCCCGAGGGTCGCCCGGGGCCGACGTAGACAATTCGTCCCCGGTGCACCCCCACGCTCCCCCCCTCGATCCGCTCCAAAGGGGTGATCAGGGTACCGTCATGGACCAGGAGAGATTCCGACGCATTAGCCAACGTAGTACTTGACACGGCCGGCATACCGTGCGGCGTAGGACAGGTTGGGGCTGGCATCCCGGTCCATATTAACGCTGGTGAAAACCGGCGGCTCAATTCCCTGCTGGTGCAGGGCGAAATCGACTTCAAGGAATATCGCCCCCAGCAGGGCCGCGTTGGTAATCGTGGTGATCGGCGCAGCCCGACGGCCGTCGGGCAGCGCGATGCTGGCGTCCCCCGCCGGTCCGGCGTTGTCGAGTACGATGTCGGCCAACTCGTGGAGGCGTTTCCCGGAGGCGTGCCTCGACGGTACCGTGGTGGCATAATCCATGGAGGTGACCGCCACGATTTGGAGGCCCCGTTCCTTGAAGTTTAACGCCACCTCAATGGGTGCCGGGTTGCGCCCCGAATTGGAGATGATGATCGCCACCTCCCCCGGCTGGACGTCATGGTGGCGAGCGAGCAGGGTGCCGTAACCTGGCAGACGCTCCAGCTCAGTTCCCTTGAGGGGTGCGTTCTGAGGCCATAGGCCCGGGTCAAAAACCGGGCTGATGAAAGCCGGCTGACCTGCCCGGTACCAGACCTCCAGTGCCAGCATCTGCGTATGGCCGCAACCGAAGATGTGTACTACACCTCCCCGGGCGACGGACTGGGTGATGGCAGTTACCGCTCTTGTCAGCGGCTCGGGTTGGGACGACGCAATCCGGTCGAGGACAGCGTGCAGGTTTGCGAAGTATTCCGCAGCGTGCTTCATGGTTGGCTTCAAACCCCCTTGCCGTGCAATTCAGGCCCCCTGCCACCGGCCGGACACCGCCCAGCCGGTGGCAGACAGCCCCTGAAGCATCGGGAAGCGTTCGGTTCAGCCGCCGAAACCGACGACCCTTAGAACGAGCTTGACGACTGCGGCGATCACGATCGCGTCCGGCACCACGAAGCCTACCCCCTTGGCCCCCAGGGCCGATAAGTCGCCGAAGAGGTGTGATTGGTAGGCCCAGGATGAAAGCAAGAAGCCCGCGAAGGACCAGAAGAACCCGCCGAAGTAGGCCCCGCGCCGGCCGGCCAGGGCGTTGCCGAAAATGGCCCCGGTTCCGCTGGCGAAGAAGGCCACGATCATGCTGGGGATCGGAACCGGCCACTTGAGGACCACGATGAGCAAGATGGCGATCACCTGGGCAATGGTCCCGGTGATCAGACCGATCATCAGGGAAGTCGGAGCGTACGGGTAGATCACTGGGCAGTCCAGGGCCGGACGGGCACCGGGCACAATTTTCTCCGCGATTCCCTGGAAAGCGGGGACCATTTCGGCAATGAACATCCGCACCCCTTGCAGCAGGACCAGGACGCCGCCGGTGAAGCCGAGCGCTCTCAACAAGGAGAAAATCAACCAGTTCTGGCCGCCGGATAGTTCCTTCTCGACATAGGCGCCACCGGCGAAGACCGCCGCCGCCAGGGTCACGATCAGCATGATGAGGGACATCGAAACAGCCATGTCGCGGAAAAATGACCACCTGTCCGAGATCTGCGCCTGCTCGGCGGTGTCGTTGGGCTTGCCCCAGGGCTTCGCCAGGTAAGCGCCCACTACCGCCAGCAGGGTTTGGCCATGGCCAAAAGCGATTGAATCGTTCCCAATCACCTTCCGCATGATCGGTTGGGCCAGGGCAGGGAAGAAGGTCGTATACAGGCCTTGTAGAATGGCACCAACCGCAACGTTGGCGGCGCCGGTGATCCCCATCGAATGCAACAGGATCGCCCACGCGCCGGCGTGAATCCAGAGCATGTGCCCCGTCAGGTAGATGTACTTCCAGGGCGTGATGCGCGCCAGCACCACGTTGAGCAGAAAACCAAAAGCGAGAATGAGCGCCGTTTCCCGCCCCAGTTGCGCCGCCACACCGGCGACGACCAACTCGTCGAAGGGCACGAAACCTTGCAGCTTGAATGCCTGCAGGAACATCTTCTGGATCGGGTCCAGAGCTCCGACGATGGCCCCGGCACCAACACCGATAATCAGGAAGCCAAGGGTGGCCTTGAGCGTCCCGGTTACCACTTCAGCGACAGCCTTCTTCTGGACGAGCAGTCCGATCAGGGCGACGAGCGCAATGACAATAGCCGGAGTAGAGAAGAAGTCCACAACGATCTTGAGCATCGGTCTCGCTCCTTTCCTGGTCCTTTCCCGGTCTCGCGTGGTTCAGTTCTTACGCCCGACCAGCCGCCTGAAGTTCGCGGATGACCGGCAAGAGCTTGGCCTCAATCGCTGCCTTGTCGGTCAGGTTATCCACCAGTACGACGTGAGCCGTAAACGATCGGAGATGACTTTCCATATCGCGGGGAGCCACCACGATGTCTGCCGGTTGGCCCTTGGCACTCCCCAGGTCCCAGGCCAGCAGTTCGGCTCTCAGGCCGTGTTTCCTCAAGATGGCGTCGATGGCCATTTTCAGGATGAGACTGGTCCCGAAGCCCATGCCGCACAAGGTGACAATGCGCACTACCTCACCCCCTTTCTCCTTGCGGGATCATCCAGGTCAGAACGTCGAGCGCCTCGTCGGGCGATGCTGCGCGCCTGAGCGCCTCCACCCTGGCCTGGTCACCTAGGAATTCAGACAACTGCACAATAGCCGTGAGGTGCGCCTCGCTGTCCACGGCCGCCAGGGCGAAAACCAAATCGACAGGATCGTTGGCCTGGTGGCCAAACGCTACGGGAGTAGACAACCGGACCATGCTGATGGCCACCTCGATCGAACCATCCTCGGGGCGGGCGTGCGGCATAGCCACTCCCGGGGCAATGACAATGTAAGGTCCGATCTCGCGCACATTACGAACCATCGCCTCGATGTATTCCGAAGTGGCGGCCCCTGTCTGCACCAGCAGGTCGCCAGACGCGCGTACCGCCTCCTCCCAATCGCTCGCCCGCACATCAAGCGCAATCCGGTCGGCTGTCAATAGTTGCGTCAACACCCGTTGGCACCCTTTCTCGTTCGTGTTGTGCTGTCCCGCGGCCAGGTCCGCCACTGCCTTGCGAAGTCTGACAGCCTCTTCATCGGTGATGAGGGGACTTGCCTCGACGACGGGGACGGGCATGTCCCGCAGGGGCACCGTACTCACCACCAGGTCGCAACGCTCCTGGGCCAACCTGGCTGCCACGTTGAAGACCGACGTGACCCCGACCACCACCGCTTCCGGCACCTGAACGCCCAAGCGGGCGGCCAGCAGGCGGGCAGTGCCTAACCCCTGTCCACACACCGCCAGGACCTTGCAGCGACCGGCCGTGCGCACCCGTGTTCGCTCCAGCGCCGCGCCGAAGTGAATGGCGATGAAGCCGACCTCCGCCGGCGGTATCGGGAGATGCCACTCGGCTTGCAGCACCCGCGCCGTTTCATTGGCAACCCGCCACACTGCAGGGTACTTCGCCTTGACGTCTTCCAGCAGCGGGTTGTCCGTGGTGACTCCCTGTTGAAGCCGCGTGAACAGCGGGCGCAAGTGCAAAGCCAAGGCTTGAACCAGTTCCCGGTCTTCGAGGAGCGGGAGACCGAGTAGCGCTCCCGCCCGACCTGTGAGGGTAGCGGCAAGGGTCAGCTCCTCCGCGGCGCCTTCCACGGCAGGGGCGGGACGCGCATTCTCTACCCAGAGGGGCGCTCCGGCCAAATCGGTGGCCAATGCGCCCACTTCCGCCCCAGGCAGGGCAACTCCGGTCGCCACCTCCACCTCCGCCGCAATGGTCACCGCGACCCGCCACCCCTGGAGGGCTTCACCAGGAGGCTCGCTTCGGGACTGATCAGCAAGCTGAAATCCCAGTTGCAAACGCCTCACCGCTACGGCCAGTCGGATGACCAGCCGCAAGAACGCCCCGTCGGCCACCTGCAGTTGCAGAATCTCACCCGCCCGGCGGGCCGCCCGGGCGACCGCCGTGATGATGTTGGCCGGGACCAGTTCCCCCGCCCAGCCCTGGTCCCAAGCCGGGTGCGACTGTCCGCGGAGCAGTTGCGCCAACCCGCCAGGATCCAGGATCTTGGCCAGCGCATCGCCGGCTGCCCGCCGCCAGGCCGATTCTGCACCCGTGACACGCACCCCAGCATTGGGGCGACGTTGCAGCACCAGTCCCCGGTTTGCCAGCCACTCGTCCAATTCATCCAGGTCCTTATATAGGGTAGCGCGGCTTACGAAGAGGAAAGCGGCAAGTTCCTGGATCGCCAACCAGCCGTTCCGGTTAAGGAGGCGGCCGACGATGATCTGTTGTCGCTCTACGGGAGAGAGCACGTATTCATACCGCACGAGCGGCTGCCTGCCGTTTTCTTCTATCCCCGCAGCCCGCAAGGCCTTCGGGGTCAGTCCCTCCAGCAGAACACCCCGGCCGCGCTGCCGGATGAGGTGGCCGCCGTTCCTGGCCGCCCAGTCCTCGATGGCCGATAGATCATAGCGCACCCAGCGCGGATCAAGTCCGAGTTTCTTGCCGAGGTCGGTGATGTGAATGTGCCCTGGCTCCCGGACCAGTTGGTGCAGGATACGTTGTCGGCGAGCGTTCAGCGTGGTCTATCCCCCCGACCGGCTTGGTGGCTATTCGATTCTCGGTCACGTGCTCGGCTACCTCTTGGCAAAAGTCAGATTTGTTGTCATTCCGAACCGACAAGACCTGACAGGCCGCCTTGAACGAAGGCAAAGGTAGCAGTGCCACTGGGAGAAAACTGCTCGATCATGTCCCCGGAAGCGGTGCAATGTTATGTTCCCTTGGCGTGATAGCGATTGGTCTGAGAAAGTCAGGTTATGGCTACGGGATAACCTGAATATCCACGTGCAAGACGTTGATTCCCCAGGGATAAACCAGGTGGCTGAAACTATCCCCAAAGGGCCCCGGGCTCATTGAAAGGCCGAACCCCTGTGAGAGTGCCTGCAGGGTGCGGGCCGCCACTTTTTAGGCGTTGTTTGGCCGAGATCCTGACTCCGTTCATGGATACCAGCCGGGCATACCTATCTGCCATCGTCGCTGGTGTTGCCGATGAGGATTGGCCGGCGATCAGCGGTTGGATCGAGAATATATTCCCTCGACAAAACTGGGGGCCGCACTACGACCAATGCGGCCCCGAGTCCAACGTACCCCGCCGACAGCTAATAGCGGTACCGGACGGTGATCAGCGGGTCCCGGCGGAAAACCCAGGCCAGGGCAAGCCGACCCGCCAGGCTTATCTTGTTGTACTCTGCAACGGGGGTAGCCTCCGGACCGGTATCGACGGTCGGTTCTTCCGCCAGTTGCGCCCCGCGGGGCAGGTGGATAACCAGTCCAATGTTGATCGCGTTGGCCGCCTTGAAGCTCATGAGCGGGGCCAGGAGCTTGAACTCAAAGACGCCATCCCCCCGGTCGGCCACCCGTTTCTGTTGGAAGAACTTAAGTTCCTGGTCCTGAGCCTTGACGAACAACCTATCCACCGCAAAGGCCTCCGCGAGGCGCTGCAGCGTGTCCCACTTCTGCTTCTGCTCCTCGATCAGAGGTGCGAGAAGAGCCTGGGCCTGCTGCGGCAGGTCCTCGACCTTGAACGGTGCCTTGAACTCCACCCGTCGATCGGCATCATCGAGGACGCGAAGCCAAGCCGTCTGCGGGTTGGTGTCGTCAGCGGGCAGTCCCAAGACAATGTCTTGAGCCTCACCTGTTGCGAGCCTTCCTAGGCAGACTCCTGTCGTCGGCAGGAAGCGTCAGGGTACTTAGGGCATTAGTTTCGTCGGAGCCCATCCAAGTGTCCTCATCGTCCACCTTGCGGATAATGCGTTTTTCGGCCTGGTCGGCACCACTCAATTGATCGCCGGAGCGATCGTTGTTGCCGGGGATCTGGTACATCGCGTCGAGGCTTTGGACGTTCTCGCTGTGCCAACGGTTTGACGGTTTGTTCAAGAAGTCCAGTGCTCGGTTCTTAGCGATCTCAAAAAGCCAGGTGTTGAAGCCCCCCTTGCCAGAATGGTAGCTGTCCAGCTTGTCCATGGCCTTGTAGATCGCCTCGGCCGCCAAATCCTCTGCGTCATGGTAGTTATGGATGCCGATGCTCATCAGATAGCGAATGAGCGGAGGTCCGTAGTGCTCAAGAAGCTCATTGACGGCCTCTTCATCATGAACCTTCAGGCGCTCCACCAATTTCGCGTCATAAGTCCGTTTGGATGCAAGTTGGTCCACCTTCTCACCCCCCTCCCCCCCCCGTGTAGCGGGCCGCGTCCCTACCCTCCCGCTAGTTATACGAGACGCCCTTGCAAACTGTCAGAGCACTGTGCTGCTCTACTGCCCCACCCGACGTGGATCATTGGCGAGTCATCACTTTTCTTGACGCCCGCGGTCCAGCACCTGCATTCTTGGTGAGAAGAAGCCTCCAGCCGTTGCTACTGGAGGCTTCCTCGCGCCACCGGAAGGTTATGTTAGAACCATATCGACCTAGGAGCTACCACGCCCGCTATCTTGAGAACCGGCCACTTGTTAATGCGGTGCCTCGAGCCGCAACTCATCAACAGCCTTGATCGCCGCAAGCGCTTCCTCGATTGAAACATGTGGCTTCAACTCGTGAAGGCGAAGCGCACGGCCTTTTTCCGCCTGGTCAACGCCCTCCTCTTCTTCAGTCACGTAAAGGGCAGTGGCAAGTCGTTCCAATTCCGCTACTCCCTTTGGCGATAACTGCTTGGCAACAAACTCTATCCCTTGCTGATAATCGCGAAGTGTTTTTCGAAAACGATCCATCAAGGCTGCAGCTAAGGCACCCGGTGAGAGCGAAGGTCCGTAGATGTTTGACCTGACTTGAAGCTCGATCAGGGAATCGACGCGCATGGCTGTAAGTTCGTCGCGAAGTTCGAAGGAAAAGGGACCGTGCTTATACAAGATGAATCCGAACTCAGTTGGAACATAGAGCATCTCCTGCAGGAAGTACATGCATTTCTGGACATGCGTTTCCCCACACCAACTTCCCTCCTCCTTCATGTTGCTCAGGAGGGACAGGACCACAGCCTTTCGCTTCAGTTCCTCCACCTTTCTCAATCCTCCCCCGCGGCGAATTGTCGCAAAGTCGCTTCTCGGTTCTCCTTAAGCCATATTTCAGCCTCTTTGTGCTTGGCAGGCGAGATGAAAAGGTAATCCACCGCCACAACCGGCAGGTTTGTCAACGCATCTGACATGATGAGGGAAGAGGAAATCCTCTTGTCCCCGCACAGCACAGGGAAGTCCGGGGCACCACCCTCTTGAACATACTTGTCCCACCTAATGTTCTGTTTACCAAACTTCTCCTGGGCAGCGGCATACAGCACACGGCCGGGTTCTGGGTGAAGCTTGATGTCACCGGGGTTCCGCTCATAAGCGACCCTGAAGTGCTCGCGGCACACAATACGCCGGGCATGGTCGTGCCCGGGAAGCGACGAATCTCGGGCTGCAGCCCTGATGCCTGCCATGATCTCATTGTCGGTGGTCTTCAAATGCTCATCAAGACTAGTGGGGAACTTGCCATCCGGTAGCCACTCCACAAGAAAATCCTTCAAATGAATGTCATAAGATCTTCGAATTCGATGGAAATAGACCTGGGTGTACATGAAGTAGCGGGCCAGAAGCAACGCCTCCGCAGCGTGCAGGCCCCCCTCCTCCACTCCCAGGGCAGGTTCCTGCGAATCACCGGCCTCCCGTGGTAAGATCCTTAATGTATCGATGAGACGGTAGTGGTCGAACTTGCCGTAGGCCACACCTGCGTGGTGCGAATCGCGTAATAGGTAGTCGATGCGATCCACACCAAATGCGTCTCCTACTATGATCTCAGAAAGAATAGCCTCCCAGTCTGTAAACGGCGCCTCCCTGAAGTACTTGGGGCCGACGGCAAGTTTGGCAATATGTTCAATGCGAACGGGAGGATTCACCTTGTCCCAAATAGGCTTCATGTGATCACTAAGGATCAGTTCTTTGGTAAGACGTTCGTGTTTCCAACCGTCTGGCAGCAAATCCTTCTCAGCTGCATGCGAGAAAGGGAGGTGCCCAATATCATGACAAAGGGCAGCTATCCGAAGGACGTTTCGCCAATAGCCGACTTCATGTTCCCTAAGTTCTGGGATCAGGTCTTTGATTTTCTCGTGGACGTTATCCGGGTGGGTCACCACATCAAAGACGCGTCCGGCAAGTTCCATCACCCCCAGTGAATGTTCGAAACGCCGGTGAGTAGCACCGGGATACACCAAGTACGAAAGGGCCAATTGGTGAATGTGACGTAGCCTCTGAAACGGTTCCGAGTCAAGTACCAACCGTTCAGAAGAGTCAAGACGAATGAAGCCGTGAATCGGGTCTCTAATCTCGTGACTACTTTTCACCATGATCTGTCCTTTCCCCTTCGGAATTCTCACGCCTCCGACGGATTTATCCCGAATCCATTCTACTCCATGGGCGAACTTATGTTCGTCATGTCGGCTTCATTATAGTTCTAGTTAACGTCTCCGCGCAAGGCGAACAGAGGAAGTTATTGGAGTTATGAAGCAGGGCCTACGCCACAGCGGCTGAAACGGCCTCATGGTTACTCTTGCGTAACCTATCTACCGTGGACGTTGGGGTCATATAGTAGCACACGGCGCCTGTCGACTAGTCGGGACGCTCGCCTGCCAGCCGTGGAATCTGCCTCTCCGGGTAGTTGACCCGTCCCGGAGTATTGACATAACAAAAACTGGTTCCAGGATTGGAGTCTGGATACCGTTAAAGTATCACTCATTGATTTGATTTGAGCGTTGCTGCTCCCCCCCAAAGACCGCACTGCATCCGTAACAAAAATCAGTTCAACCCCAGAGCTTTCAGGGCCGCGGTCAGAGGGTCGGCGTAGAATATCGGATCGACTTTCTCCACGATCTCCCCGGAGACTTCAAGGAAGTGGCGCTTGTTCTCAAGCGGTACTAGTGCCCGCTTGGCGCCGTTGTCCATGGCCACCTGCAGCGGCTCGGCCAGGGAGCGAACGCCGCGAAGGTTCCCCTGGATCGTGAGGTCACCCAGGATCACCAGCGCCGGCAGGGCCGGCTGTCGCTTTAGGGCGGAGTAGATAGCTACGAACAAAGCCACCCCGACCTCACCCTCCACTCGGCTGTTCAGGAGATCGATGGCCTCCACGTGGAGGTCCGTCGTCTCCATGTCCCAGCCCAGGCCCAGTTCCACTTTGTGGGCCTGCAGATAGGCAAAAGCGCGGTTCAGCGAATCTCGCACCGGCCCGACAATGCCGCCGGCAGCCTTCAGCTTCCCCGTCCCGGCGGCAGTTCCCACTTCAATTCGGTACAAGGTTACGCGGCCTTCATCCCCCACGGCGGCAGTATACACAGTCCCGGGAGCCAGCGGATCCCCGGCAATCGCATTGCGGCCGCCCTCCTCCGGCACCCCCACGAATCGCTCCTGCCGGGTCTCCTGGTCGATGTAGGAGAAGCTGGTCTGATGGAATTCAAAGGCCCCCATCTTCTTCAGTTGTTCTTTTACCCGCCTACGCCCTTCCAGGGCCAGGTCCAGGTACTCGCTCAACTGCTCTTTTCCGAAAATCCCGTTGGGATGCAAGAGCTTGAGGAAGGCGGCCACTGTCTTGCGCACCGCCTTGGCGTCACGGGCATTGAGGTGTTTGCCCAGGGCAAAGTGATGCTCCAGGGCCTCGGCGAAGTTGTGCTTGCGGAGCGCCCGCAGCGCCTCAGCCAGGTAGTCGACAACGAAACCGTAGCGGTCCGTGAAGAACTCCGCGGCCATCTTGGGGACTTCCCAGCCGGGCAGGTAGAGGTGGAAGCGATCGATGAGAGCCATGTCCTGCATGGCCTCGGGGAGGGGCTGGAGCAGGTGGCTGGATTTGACCAGTACCTCCACCGGCTGGTTGATGTTCCCGACGAAGACGAGGGAACCCTCGGCGACGATCTCCTCCTTCCCACGGCTGAAGGAACCAGCCTCCATGTAGTCTTTCAGGATCTGCACGCCAGTTTTGTCCGAGAACTGTATCCCCGCCACCTCGTCGAAGGCCACCACGTCCCAGAGACCCACCAGGCCTACCTTGTTTGTCGCCATGTTATGGAACAGGTTGGCCACCGTCGTCTTGCCACCGGAGACAAGGATGGCGTAGGGCGAGACCTCGCGATAGACGAAGGACTTGCCAGTCCCGCGGGGGCCCAACTCAATCAGGTTGTAGTTGCTCTCCACCAAGGGAATGAGGCGCGCAAGCAGGAGGAGCTTCAACCGTCGGGGGAAGGTAGCGGGCTCCATGCCCATACTGCGGAGGAGAAGGTCGATCCATTCGTCGGTGGTAAACTCGGCCCGCCCCCGGCAGTAGTCCGCCAGGTCGAAAGTGGCAAGCTGGATCGGCCTGAGTTCCCGGATGTAAAAGGGGCTGCGCTTGCCGGTAGCCGCGTCATCGAAACGGTAATCCATGTCTACCTGGGCCCAGACGCCGCCCTCCAGTAGCCGCTCGAACTCGCGGACATAGCGGTCCGGGATGTGCACGTGGTTATCACCGAAGTTGACCAGTTCGGCCCAGTACTTGTCGTCGCTGGCCAGGAGGCGCACCTTTACCTTGTCGATGAAGGTGTACCGCCCCTGTTCCTTGACCCGGGACTGGGCTTTGGCCGCTTCGTCCGGGCGGACGTAGTTGCGCGCAAGCGTGTCGTTGACCACGCGGAGGCCAACGTCGATGGCCGCCGGATCGTCGGAAGCGCAGTACTTGCCCAGTAGGTACTCAAGGACATATACGGGCACGTTGGCGCCGACTTTCACCTTGCGAACTAGATCCTTGCGCACAACCTTGCCGGAGAAGACGGCGTTAGCCTTCTGATCCAGCAGATCGGGTCCCGGCACGGCCCCACCTCCACGGGTTCGCAACGCTAATGTGCGCTAATGGCCACTGTTGCTTCCGCTATTTCGCCGCCCACCTTCCACTGACCTTCCAGGCGTCTTGGAGTGATGCCCGGGGCGGTCATCCCCCTACATCGCCAGATCAAATTTGACGTCCCTGGACGCTAGCACGGCGCCAGTCGCCGCGTCGAGGAGCTGGATGGATAGCGTCCCTGTCCCTTCCGCACCTTGCATCATTAGGGTAATATGGTTGTCCTGGCCCGCGCTGAGGACGACCTCCTGGGTCGCTGGGTCGTATCCTTCAACCGCAGTGGCGGCAAAAGCTACCTCCTGGCCGCCAGCCACGCCTACGCAGCGCACGCGACGCTCGGATGTACTCAGGAAGGTACCCTGATCGTATCGCACCGTTACCGTGAAGATGCGGTTGGTGATACGGTCGCGGGCCGTCCGCAGGGTGAAGGCATCTTCCTTTGTGGGGTCGGGAGCCGCCGCCAGGCGGAAGGTGAGCACAGGAACCACCAGTTCCTGAAGAGACAGTCCACCGTGGAAATAGGCCTGGTTACCGCCGGCAACCTTGAAAGCGCCAAGGCCACGAGGGAAGGCGAATTCCAGGTCGCCCCCCACCCCCAGGTCCACCGCCTTGAAACGTAAGTACTTCTCAGAAACTGCGCCGCCCCGCCCGATCCAGCACCGGCGGTGCAGTTCCACCGTGTGGCCGCCGGGGGGATCCACCTTCATGGCCTCGGAGAGTTCCTCGCCCAGCAGGTAGCCGTGGTCGGCAGCGATGACGAAACGGGAGACCCCGGCCTTTGCCAGCTTGCGGACTGTCTTTAACAGGTTGAAGAGCAGGGGAGTCATCACCTGGCGGGCCAGGTGGACGCTATCCCGCTCGCCGATGTCGTCGATCTCCTGAGAGCGCACCACGAGCAACCGCTTGCCCTCCAAGCGTGCGGCCAGGGCTTTCTGCCCCAACGAGAGGAGCGAGTCTAAGGGCATGTCCACAACGGCACCGCCAAGGGTTGCATCAAGGAACCTCATCCGCTCCGGGCTGGTGGCAAGCACCCGGCCGGCTACCTCGGCCACCGCCTTCCCACCGGCTTCTATGACAGCCATCCCCTTCTCCGCACCCCGGAGAAGAGCAGCCATGCCAATCCGGGTAATCGTGGGAGGAACGGCCACCGCCGGTCGAATGGACTGATCCTCTGCATCCGGCAACCGCTCCAGCAGATCAACGCCCATTTCGTAGCGGAGGGCATCCACCAGAAAGAAAGCAACCGGCTCCGTTTGTAGTGCAGGCGCCACTTCGGACTGGAAGACATCGGCCTGGTGCTCGATGCGGCCGAAGTCAAACCCGTGGTCCTTGATAGCAGCCAGGAAATCTTCGGCCAGGCGCTCGCAGGCCTGGTGATGGGCCTCGCGGGCAGCCCGCACGAGATCGTCCAGGGCAACGTCCTCCTCCGACTCGGCCAGCCGCCACTCCAGCAACCGGTAAAAGGTATCGGCCAGGTACCAGGCGCCGACACCCGTTTCAGATTGGGCGTACAGGCGGACGAAAGCCTCCGGCGTCCACCTTTGCGAACGCACCTCAGCCTCTACCCACCTAGCTTCCTGCACCAGCCGCACGGCCATCCCCGCGGCCTGCCACTGGACGCCCAAATGCTGATCGTGCTTGACCCAGAAAGAAGATGCCCTGCCCTCCAGCAGCCGTAGCGCATCGCCTACCCGCCCCTGGGCAACAAGGTCGGGCAGGGCCGCGAGGATGACCTCCGCCGCAAACGGAAAGGTGTCCGAACCACCGAGGTCGGTGGCCCTGAGCCCCAGATCCCGCAGGCGATACTCCTCCTGCACCTGGCGGGCGAGGGTGATATAGGTGTCCCTCGCCGGCTCAAGAGCGCGCAAGTGGCTGGCCGCCCGCTGGCATGCCTCCACCTGCTGCGGCCTCGCCGCCAGGGCCAAACGGGACAGGGCGGGAACCTCAACTTCTGCATTCAGGCCAGCCAGGAACTCATTGACGAGGAGGTGCCGCCCAAGACGTCGCTTGAACTCCGCGTGAGTGGCCGGACCGTCCGGCGGCAGCCCGAAAGCCTCAGCCAGAAGCCGGGCCAGGTCCGGCAGTGCGCCCTTTGCATCCAAGACCTTCTCCATCTCCGGTTCGACGAGGTAACGGACAGCAATCTCGTGAGGGGTGGTGGTCCCGAAAATCATGGGGATCACCCCGCGGCCGGCCGCCCCTGGCTCACCCAAGCGGTCCAGATCCTCCAGGGTGAGCTTTTCGTTGGCCAGCAGGGCGTCCAACTCTGACGGGGCATAGACCGACTGCAGCGCCTGCCGCGCAACCGTCTCCAGCGTGGCGTCGAATATGCCGCCGGCCTTGGCCACGCCCAGGAGCACGTCCGAGCGCTCGTCCAGCCGCGGCGCTGGGACGTAGATGAGCAGGCAGTCTAACACAGCCATGTTTTCGGTCCCATATCGGGTAAACAGGTCCTCCACCTCGCGGCGGAGGCGGAAGTAACTGCCTTGGAACCGCACCACCCGCGCGCCGCCCAGGGTCAGGTTTTCAGCGAACCCCTTAAAGGCGCAGTCCGAGTCGTACCATATGAGGACACGTTGTTCACGGAGCTTCTTCCGGATCTCCTCGATCACCCATTGGCTGACCTTTCCCATAGGCCCCTCCTCTTGGACCGCGACGCTTAAACCAGCACCCTGGCTCGGAGCATTTGCTCAATCTGAGGTCCTCAGGCTGAATCTTCTCCACCATCACGCGGTAAAGTTATAGGCGGCTAACCACCTGCTGCCGGTGTTCCTCCCGTTTCCGGGCGGGCTCCACCAACTCCACAGTGAGGAATTCGCGCCCCTTCAGAACCATCCACTTGATAGGGCGGATGCTAGGTCGCTAGCCAGGAGGTGGTGTTTCCTGGCGCGCTCCTCGCGGATGACCTCTTCCGCAACGCTGCGGAATTCGTCCCCTCCCGCTTTCGCCCCAACCTTGAAGAGCTGTCGCAACAGACGGCCCTCCGCCACCGTACTCATCCTCTCTCATCGTGACCGTTTACCCCCCGAAACGGCCAACCCCAGCCGTTTCGCCATCGAGGACCAGGGGTACTTGCCGGCCTGTAGTTCCTGCCAGGCCTTCGCCGCCTCTTTCCAAGGCACCACCTGGTACAACGGGGCGATGTTCAGCAGCACACCGTCGTCCAAGTCCGGGTCATACCCCATGTGCGCCACTGTGCTGATCTGATCCCGGAACTGGCTCAACTCCTCCAGTAACCTCTCTTGCGCCTCTGCCCGCCTGGCCAGTTCGTGTTCCTCCCGACGGTTGCCCGCCGTACGTGCGGCTGCCAGCCGTTCCTCGGTCTCCCGCGCCTTCTGCTCCTCGTACTGGATCTTCGGCTCCACGTAGGAGCGCAGCACGGTGAAGAGGGTGTCGTGGTTCAGGCGGTGGTAGTAGAGCCAGACGGAGTAATTCTTGCGGCTGGAGCAAAGCTGCCAGAAAATCGGCGCCTTGCGCCGGCTCTTGCTGTACATTCTTATGTGGTAGGGGAAGAAATTGTTGCGCAGCCAGTCCCGCAAGTCCTTTACGCCGAGGAGCCGCCAGGCCTCCTCCTCGAGGGCCGCCGGGTCGCCGTCGGAGAAGAGGTGGGCGAGCACCTGCCTGACCCGAGCCACGATATCCGCCGGGTGGCCCGGGTCGTCTACCAGGATGCCGTCCAACGGTACCCGGATGGGGTAGTCGGCAGGCGCTGCCCGCCCCAGCAGGCCGTCCCCACCCACCAGCATACCCGGCGAGCAGCGGGGCAGCGGATCGAAGGGGCCCGGCAACGGCGGCGGTTCGATGTCCCCCCTGCCAACACGCACGTCCCAGCGGCCGAAGGCGCAGCCAACGGCGTAAGAGAGAACTGCCGCGATGAAGCCGGGATGATCCGTCGATGGTGCTTCGCTCTCATGGATGTCTTTTTCATCATCGCATTCCTCTGTCGCAGGATCGATTTTCTCCGTCGCAGATGCTTCGATAGCCCTCCGATCCTCATCACGGATCCCGTACAGGCCGTACACGATCTTGTCGATTTCGTGCTGGCAGGCAGTTTGCTTTGCCCTCTCTTCCTGAAAAGTCATTTCCCATTGCTTGCAACGCTCAAACAGATCTTCTTTGGGCACCCAGAAGAGCGCTGGGCGAATGAAAGAACGGCTGGGCTCGTCAGCGGTGTCAAGAGAGCGCTTCAGGTGAAAGTGGTATAAAGCCAATTTCCCTAACCGGCTGCCCTCAGATCGCGCCAGAGGCGGCAGCGGCGTCCGTTGAATGACGCCAACTTCAAAAGAACCGAAAGCCATCTGAAGAGAGATGAGTCCAGAGAAGGCTATGCTATTGGCGATTCCCAGAAACGAGCCGAGTTCTTTGACAGGAACGAAAGCGACGGGACCTTTGTCGGCAAATATACTTCCGGCACTGTAAGTGCGCATGTTGAATCCCTTCTGAGTACGCCGCGTCCACGTCAGGCCCGGGCGGAAGAAGTACTCCCTTTCCGTTTGCTTGAGCTGCCATACATTCGAGTAAAGCTTTCTCGTATTCGGATTGATTCGTGACTTTATTTCTTCGCCGTCGTCCCGCCAGTTCACCACCAGGTGGACGTCGGCGTAGTAGGGCGAATACTCCCCGCCCTTGGCAAAGGGCACCCAGTACTGCCCTCGTCGGGTGGCCTCGCGACAGACCTCCTGGTAGCGCCGCAGGGCCTCAGGGTCGCCCAGGTCCTCGGCCCGCGCCGGCACATGCAATATGCGCTCCGGTGGCACCTCCCACCAGGCGCGGACAAAGCGGAAGTCATCAGCGGTTGCGAGCCCCTGCTTAACCGTGCGCCCGCCGCCCTCGAAGCGCGGTAGTTCCCGAAACTTGCGCCGCAGGGCGTCGGAAACCCAGTAAGCGAAGGGCGAACCGGGTATAAGGCGCAAGCTGACCAGTTCGGCTGAATAGACGTTCCCATTGGCCTGTCCTGCGTTCAGGTCCTGAACTGTTTGGCGCAACGCCGGTTCCTTGTCTTCGACTCCCAACAGGCGAACGAACAGGGACGTGGCCATCACATCCCGCCCCTCCATGCCAAGTATTGAATCAGTGGATCGGGAAAGAAAAGCCTGTCGGATCTCTTCGGATCCTTATACCGGGCTATTCGGTCTTGGATAAACCGATCAACATGCCTCAACGTCAAGCTCAGCCATGGGCCATCAAGCTTTCGCTCAGTGATAGTCATCTTCGATACAACGAGTCCCTCCCAGGCGACGGTCGCTTGGCGTCGTAATGCTTCAGCCAGCGGGCAGGCCTGATCTCTAGGAACTACACCCACGCGTAAAACAGCAGTTTGAAGCCTTGGAAGGGCGAATACACTTTGCTCCAATTCTCTGCGTAACGTCCCCGGACTTTGGGTACCCGTCTTGACCTCGACGATGACGACAGTAGTCCGTTGCAATATCCCAAGGTTATCCAAAAGAAATGGGTCCCAATCGGATGCGAGTCCGCCGACCTCCTCATATACGTGGGGGAACCTCACCGCCAAGATGTCGGTATCAGCTGACGAGCCGCCGCGATTTCCAGCAGCGCGCAAATCTTCGTGGTGCAAAACGAAATTGGGCAACGGGAAAAAACCGTTCAAACGGAAATACCAGTAAGCAATTACTTCCCCGTAATTCATGCTCCTTCACCCCATGCGGTAAAGTATGGGCACCCGACTCCGGTCAAGAGGCGATCAACCTGTTCCCCTCACCCGGACGCCGCCGAACAGGGCGACACACCTTCTCACCAAACTGCCCTTTGTCTCATACTGAAGCTGACCAGCGCGGACTCGTAGCCAACCTCCCAAGCTTTCCCGCCGAGGGTCCACCCACCTCGCGGTTCAGCCGCTGCACAATTAACGAAGGGCATCGAGGTCGCGTTCCGGTGTGATGGTTTCTCACGCGATCGCGACCTTTCAACACCGCATGTACCCGCTTGACACAGACCTTAGGCCCCAATCTACGGCTCATCAATCCAGTCACTGACGCCCTTGAACCACATATCCGGCAGTAACTCCAAAGCCCAGTCTTTTCGCTTAAGAAGGAGCTTCGAGGACCCTAGGGCGTTTCCCAACTCAGAAATCTTATCACGAAGGCTGTTGACATCAGGATTCCGCCCGAATGCCAAGAGAAGGCGGCCTATCACCCAGCAAAACAGTCCAAATAATAACGTAATCCGAGAAGCTTTGAGCGGATCACAGGTTTGAGGACCTATGAGCACCGTCCCGATATAGCCGTCGCCTGTGGCTTTGGGGGCAGAGAGGTACGCAAGCTGCCACCCCTGAAGCTGCGGCGAATAGTGGGCATAGGGTTGAACCGCCCGCGATAAGTTAGAGAAGAACTCTGTCCAAGGTTCATCCCACAGTCCACAGCCATACCGAGGCCAAACCTCTTGTTCCAGAAATGCTCGCACATCACCGTTCGTAAGTCTACCATCTTTCCACTGCCTGAGAACCTCTGCCACAAGGCCTTGGTCCTGAAGCCCTACGTCAACAAGGGTCATGGCTTCAATGCACTGTCGAAGAAGCGAAACCGCTACGGCATGCCTTCCTTCCCTATTCGCGTTCATACTCTCCACAAGACAGTCCACCAAATGGTGCATGGCGCAAATGGGGACCGTCCCAAGATCGGGGTCCTGCGGGAACGCCTCTTTCAACACGTTCATGCCCATTGAGACCAGTGGCGGTAGCAGGTGCTCGGCCAGTTTCAGCCATCTGGGAGTGCTGTATGCATCCGCACGGGATCGTCCCGTCAAGGCCTCCACCTCCTGGAATTCGGCGAAGCTGAGCATGCCATTACACCTGAACGCACCCGTTGCGCGCCACATACGCCGCCGTCTCCACCATGGCCGTGTCCAGCACCCCGGCCCCCAGATCCGCTAGAATGGTTAATTCCGCCTTTTTTAGAATAACCTCCTCCCGCCACTTCTGGAAAGAGGACAGGAAGAATCCTGTTCGCGACGTGATGGCGCCCAGGTAGCCGCCCGGCTCCAGCAGTTCCAGGCCCCGTTCCACGAAAACGGCGTAGACGTCGTTCTTGGTGAGAGGATAGTCCTCCTCCAGATACTGCTTTGCCCGCGGGGTCGGGTCGCCGAAGGGGGGATTCATCACCACCACGTCATAGGGTTGCCGGAGGAGGTCGATAAAGTGGAGACCCTGCTCTACATCCCCGGCAAAGAGCCGGCGAAGATACCCACGTCCGTTCTCCACCTGTTGCACGTACGCACGGAGGGCCATTATCACCTTTTCTTCCGCCCGTGCCCAGAAGCCCTCTCGCAACGGCGCGATGGTGGGAAGGTCGGCGCCCTCGCGGTGCATAGCTTCCCGGATGGCCTTGTCGATCTGGCTTTCTGCCCGCAAGAGAGAACCCAGCTCGCCGGCGCCGCGCAGAGCCTCGAACGCCCTCTGGATCACCGGTCGCAGCTCTGACGGCTCGAAGCCGGCAACGAATTCGGCCCGCAGGTCGGCCTCCCCCGGCATCGGCTCGGCGCACACAACGTTCACGCGGCGGACGGGAGCTTCCGGGCGGTGCTTCTTTGCCTTGAGGTAGAGGGTCAAGGCCGCGATCTGTACCGCCCGCAGGTCGATGTCGATGCCGTAGAGGTTGTGCTCCAGGATCAGGCCGGGGATGGCGCGGCGGAAGTCGTCTTCCAAGGGGAAGTCAAGGCGCAGTGCCTCGCCCTCCTCGGGATCGGCGTAGGTCTCCTCGTAGATGATGGCCAGCAGGTCAAAGGAGTAAAGCAGGAAGTGACCGCTGCCGCAGGCCGGGTCTAGGACGCGGATCTGCCGTGGATCCTTCCGTTCCCTTTTCCGCACTGCCTCCCCGGGCCGGCGCACCATGTAGGCGCACGTGTCGACCAGCCGCGTGTCGCGGTGCATCTCGTACCACAGTCGGCCCAGGGTGTTGTCGACCAGGAACCGTACGACGTAGTCCGGGGTGTAGAACTGGTTGCGAAACGCCATCTCCTCGGCGTTGCGCGGCGCCGGGCTCTCCTTCCGCGCCTTCTCCCGCTGCTCCTTGGGCGTGAAGTACTGGTAGATCCAGCCCAGGGTCTCGTCCTCGCCCCAGATGCCGGCCAGCTTCTCATCATTCAGCAGGCGCAGGGTCTCCCCGAGCGTTGCCGGCCGCGGAAAGATGTGCGAGTGGGGCAGGCTGCGGTCGAAGAGCGGGCGCAGTTCCATCGCTGCATCATCGCAGAGCAACTCCAGGTAACGCCGGTAACCGCCGTCGGGGTAACTGCGGCAGACCTCCTCGCAGGCGCGCTGGAAAGCCTTGAACCCGCCCGAATCCGGACCGCGGGCCACCGACTCGCGAATCAGGCCACGGGCCTCCATCATCCGTAGGGCTGCCAGCCGGTTGAGCCAGGTAAAGGCCGTTTCCCGCACGAACCGTTCCACGGCCTCCCGCAGCGGGACACCGCCCGCCCACTCGTGCTTAAGGGCCGCCTCGATCTCCCTGCGGCGCCGTCCTAGGACTGGGTCAGCGCGCAGGGTGGCCATGGTCTCCGCCGGCTGAATGGAGCCATCGTCCGAGATGCCGTAAGCCCCCTCCAGTTGCCGGCGGATGTCCTCCTCCAACACCCGGCGGGTCGCCGCCACCATTTTTCGAATCTCGTTGCGAACCGCCTTGTCCATCACTCGATGACCACTCGCGCGCCCTCGCTCAGAAGCTTCAGGCAGTGCTCTCGCAGCCGGGCCAGGGCCTCCTCCAGGTCCACGGACGAGGTGATCGAACCGTCGAAGAACCGCCGTGCCACCACGCGCTCCACCCGCTCTTGCGGCGCCGCCAGCCGCTCCAACTCGGCCAGCGCCTGGCGGAGCAACCCGTCCACCGCCGCCAGGTCCGCTTCCATCTGGTCGATGGACGGCTGGAAAGCGAGGTCGCCTGTCGCGGACGCTGCCCCCTCTTCCCCGACGCGGGCTTCCAGCGGGGTGATGACCCGCCGCCGCGCCTCTTCGGACAGGCCCTCCCACTCCGGGCGGCCCTGAGCCTCGTCGATGGCCCGGCGGTAGGCTTCGGAACGGCGTTGGTGCAACTCCGCATAGAACCGGCGGTAGGCAGTCTCTACCGCCTGCAGGTCGGCGGCGATCTCAGGCAGGCGATCATAAAAGGTCGCGGCCTCCAGGTTCGCCCCCAGCCGGTCTGCCGTTTCGTGCACAGGATCATCCGGGGCCAGGCGTCGGGCCAGGGCTGGCCAAGCCTGTACGAAAGCCCGCCGTGCTCGACGGAGTGTCTCCAGGTTGCCCTCCGACGTCGCCGCCTGCAGCCGGTCGGCCTCCCGCAGGCCCGCGATGATCGCCTCTCCCTGTTCGGCGAAGGTCTTTACAGCGTCGTCGGATGTGCTTTCAGCGATGCCCCGGAGCGTGGCCAGCAACTCACCCACGGGTTCGGCCCGGGGCAGCCGGTGGGCGGTCAGCCGCTCCCTAAGAGAGGCCAGGCGTTCCCGCTCCCGCTCGAAGCAGCGGCGCAAGGCGTCGGCGATGGCCCCCTCCTCGGGCAGATCAAGCCGCTCGCCGCTCAACTGCTCGTAGAGCCGCACTGCCCGCGTCAGGTCCTTCAACATGGTCCCCTGGCGCGGTCGGAAGGTTGCCGCCCTGAAGGCCGGGACCTTGCCAAAGGCCTCCCGTGCCCCCGGGTCTGATTGACTGCGAGCGCGCCTCCCTTGCAGGGACAACTCCAGCGCTCCACCCCGGAAGAGAGCCGCGGTGATGAGTATCAGCACGTCCGCCTCCCAGCCGTAGCCGAAGCCCCTGAACCGGTTCTCCAGTTGCTTGCCCGTGACGCTGTCGCCGTAAGCGTCCTGCTGCCTGATGAACTCGAGCACCTCCCGGGCCGGAGCCGCGTCGAGGGCGATGGTAGACTGGCCCCCCTGCTGCACCACCAGGCCCAGCCGCCCCTCCCCCTCGTAGCAAACTGGGGGAAGACCGTTCAGGTTGGCGGCGGCCAGCAGCGCCTCCGCCTCGTTTCCCCTCACCCGCACCGCTGCCAGGTCGAATTTGGGGTAGACCTCTGGTACTACAATCTCCAGCAGTCGCCGCACCACCTCGGGCAGTTCACGGCCGAGGCCCGCTGCGGGGCGCTCCACTCCCCGGAAGTACGTCTTCCCGGCCAGCAGGACATCGCGCAAGCGGACGCGCAAGTCCCGGCGGAGATTGTCCCGGCGGAGCTTTTCGTCCCCCAGGAGCCGCGGATCAACCAGCCGGGTGCTGTCCCGTTCGTAGCGCTGGACCATCATCTCCGACCGGTGGTACTCCCGCCCAAGGCGCTCGACCTCGTCGGTCGCCTCGGCCACCCAGTAGATGTGCTGCTCTTTCGTCCGGCTCTCCTCGCGAACCCTCCGGCAGGCTTCCTCGAACGCGGCCCGCTCGTCCTCCAACACCACGAACAGGGGAATATCCCCCTCCCTGCCCGTCGCCTCGCCGTTGACGTTCAGGGCGGCGCTGAAGTTGCGCACGTCGCGGTGGCGATAGGCGGGCAGGTCGCCAAACAGTTGCCCGGCAACCTCCCGCAAGAGGCGGAACTTCTCGGCCGGCTTTGGCTCGGGCAATCTTTGACGCTCCGTCTCCCATTGTTTGCCTTCGACGGACAGTAACGTATAACCCTTTTCCGTCAGCTTGGCCCGCTGGTTGTCCACCAAGATACCCAGGGCCTCACCAACCTCCGCCAGCAGCGACGGCGAGGCGACCCGCGGGTAGAGGACGGCGGCAACGTTCTCAGCGCTCCGCGGTAGCTTGTCCTCGAACTCCAACAGGCAAAGAGCCTTGGCCACCTTGGGCACCAGCGGCTTCTCCGCACCCCAAACGCCCTCGATCTCCCCGATGTCTCGACGCCGCTCCGAAGCCACGTTGGTGTCCAGTAAGTCGTATACCCGATCCAGGGTGACAAGGGTGCCAATCTCCTGCTCCCCAAGGGCAACCTTAGGGTGGATGATCATCTGCTGGGCCAGCTTGATAATCGTTCGGTTGCTTCCTCCAACGTGGCGGCTGGCCCCCGGCTGCCGGCGCAGCCCAGAGACGACGTCGATGACGAGGTCCACCTGATAGGGCAGGAACGGGTACAAGCGGGCGAAGGAGTCCGCATCCAGTTCTCCCGGCCGGCGGGGACCGCGGGTGTGGGTGTGGGTTGCCAGGGCCCCTTTGTAAGCATCGTACAGTTTCCGCAGCTCGGCTTCCGCCTCCGGCTTCTTGAGCAGGACGCGCCTGGACGCAACGTCGGAGATGTCGGCGGGGGACATATCGATCTGGGTGGCGAAACGGTCCTTCAGGCGGGCCAGTTCGATGGCCCGGCCCTCCAGGCTGTCCACCACCTCGTCCAGCTTCTCCTGGGAGGTGACGACTAGCCAGGCCCATCCCTTCCCCGCCCGGCCCAAGGCTTCAACAACCCCCTGCAGGTCCAGCATTTTCCGCACGCTGCGGGAGACGTATTGCCCCACCTCGTCGACAACAAAGACGATCCGCCGCCCGGGCCGCCGCCGGTGCACCAGCTCCAGTACCCGCTCCGCAAAGCGGTTGGCCGTGATGTCGATGCGTCGCGGCGTTTTAGCCCAGCTATCCGGCTGAGGATAGGTGGACGGGTCGATCTCGTGCATGACAGCGCTGGCCTCGTTGAGGACCAGGGCGGGCCCCAGCCGTTTGCGCTGATCCCAGTCCTGCCGGTAGCGGACTTGGAATCGCTCCATGAATTCCCCCAGCCGCTTATCCGCCTCCAGGCTGATTTCCAGTTCGGCCAGCTCCAGGTCGTCGGAGTACCCCAGTTCCCTCAAAAAGGCCCGGTACATGATCTCCGTGAGCATCTCCGAACCGCTCTTGACCCCCCGGTCCTTGGCTACGTCAAAAATGACCGCGGTCGTGGGAATGCGCTGGTGGATGACGCCCAGCAGGGCGCGGATGCGGTCGTCGGCAGCCCGTGCGGCGAAGATGTCCGCCGCGGGGCGTCCCTTCACCGACCGGTTCTCCAAGATGTAGCCCAGGGTCTTGGAGAAGCTGGACTTGCCCGATCCAAAGAAGCCCGAAACCCAGACGCCGATCCCCTCGTGGGGCTTGTTTGGCGTCTCCGCGTAAAGCTCCAGCACCTCGCGGTACCCTTCCACCAGGGATGGCGTGACGACGTATTCGCTCAGTTCGGCAAGAACGTCGTCTTCGTTGGTCTGGTCGACCTTGACGATCTCCTCTATCCGGCGTCCGATGTCCCCCTGGAAAAGGTCGCGAATCCGGGTTAACGCCTTCGCCATCCCGCCGTCCTCCTCAGCCGCTTCTTCCTCAGTAGATCTTGGGGCGGTAATTGTGCTCGGCCTCACAGACCGCCATGAACCGTAGGCCCACGGCGCCCTCCAGCGTCCCGGGATAGAAGAGCACGATGGGCACGTCCAGCCGGCCCATCAGGTTCTCCAGCAGCGCCGACGTCCGGAAGACCGGGAAGAGGTCGCCGGCACGGGTGAGCAATCCAACCGAATTCTTCGGGTCAAGGCCGATCAGCCGCTCAAACACCTTCTCGTCCAGCGGTCGGACCTCGGTAAGAATGCGATGAACGGTGTCGATGGCTCGCTCGACGCCGTGCTCCTCCTCGGCTCTGAACAACCCCTGCAGGCCCTCCTCACCACCGAGGACCTCCTCGAGCGCCTCGAACATCAAGGAGACAAGGGACACCTCCCGCACCTGCCGTCCCTGCCGCCCCAGCCGGGTGGTCAGCGCCCGGATCTCCGCCCGCATTTCGAATTCCTCTTCCGGGTTATACCGAAAGATGGCGAAAGGCATGTCATGATAGGCGCTGATCCGCAGCTCGGGCGAGAGCAGGTGGGTTTCAAGCTCCTGCATCCGCTCTTTCAACGAGCGCGTCAACGGCTTCGCAAAGGTCGGCGTATCGCCAGTCAATGCGTTTCACCCCCCCGGCTGTGTAATAACCCAGGTATTCCCGCTGGTGGGCGTCCAGGAACGAGCGCTCCACCGCCTCCTCGTTCAGAAGGAAGAGGCGCCAATCGGGATGTTCAACCACCCTGGCGCTGGACGCCACCTTGCCCTTAAGGTGGTAGGCGACATAGATAAACACGGCGAAGGGCAGGTGGACGGGCGCGAACCGCTTCTTCGCCGCCCCCTGCAGCAGGCCCCCCTCCCGGCAGACCGTCAGCAAACCGCGACCCACCTTGGTACGCGCACAAGATGTCCATTCCCCGGGGATGGGCCCCTGACTCACCAGTCTCTCCACATAAGCCTCGCCGTCCGCCGTACCCACTTGATAACGCCCGCTTCGCCAAAGGTCATACAGACGTTCGGTAACGAAGTCGTAGAGCAGATCGTCTCCAAGCGCTGTGTGGTAGAAAACGATCCGGTTCATGACCCCCTCCGGCGCGCCGGCCACGAGCAACTTGCGGGCACACTCCGCTTGTGGCACCTCGGGCGAAAAGAACCGGGCCATGAACGCCCGCCTCATAACATCCGCCGCCCGCGCCCTGGTTACCTTACCCAGCAGGTTCCCCTCAACGGCCTGGCGGCGGAAATCATCCGGATCCGTGCCGGGCTGCCACTCTCGTAACAGCGCCCGGCATTCCTCAAACATGGCGCCCTTGGTGATGTTCCGGGTATAGCGGCGCAAACCCGGTCTCTTATCCCTTTCCCTGGGCTCCACTTCAGCGATCCTTGAGCCGGTAATAGGGCACCACCAGCTTTCGCGGCCCGCTGAAGCAGTACGCTGCCGCCAACCTCTGGACGATCGACTGGATCGCCTCGGCAGACTCAAGACCCTCGGCGACTACCTCGCCCAGGCAGACGTTGCGCTCGCCGAGGCCCATGGCACTGCTTCGCAGGCGATCGATAGCCGCCCGGGACGCAATCCCCATGGCTACCAGCATCTCGGCTACACTGTCCTTAACTTGCGGTAGTGATGGCAGATCCTCATCTGCCATTGCTTCGCCGACAATTTTTCGCCGGAATAGCAGCTCATCCGCGGCTGCGTCGACCTCTCCGGTGAGGTTGAAGAGGGTGATAACAGGTATACCCGGCAAGAAGGTTGCATGCCGGGCCCTGGCCGCCTCGATGGCCATCTCCAGCCCGGCCCAATGATAAGTGCGCGGGAACAGACGCTGGAACCAAAAAGCACCGTCTACACTGGCCGCGTCACTTTCCCACCACTGAAATGCGTCTCGCTCGCCGAGGCGAGCAACACCAACGCAGCACCTGAGGACTCTCTCGATCGACATCGCTCACCCCGAACGTTCCTAGACCTGTTTTTGTACTTCGACGTTCGAGTAAACCGCACCTTCGAGTCCAGTAAGAACCAAACACAGCAAGAGGGAAACGCCGCCACACCCCGCTACCCCCCATTCCCCGAACTCTATGACTTCATCATAGCCGGCGGGGCTGACAGCATTTTGTCACCGAACGGGTGTCCGCACGTCCGGCGTGACAACCCGGCCGCTTACCAGCGGTGGAATACCATTCCTTGAGCCATTCGTGACAGGAAATGCTGTCCCAATGGCGCGCGCGCAATTATTGATGCAATTCCGCCCTAATGGCACACATAATTGCTCATCGCGTACGGGCGATTCTTATTTGTCTTCCTACAGCCAGTAATAACGGGCTCCCGCCCCATGACCGCTGGCATGGACCTGGGGCACTTCCTTTCCAAGTTCGTGCAGCATCCGCGTGACTTGATTGCGATTGAAGTGAGTCAACTGACGAATCTCCTTGTTGGATAGCCCCTCTTCTCCTCGCTCCGCGCGCTGTTTCAGGACACTCAACACCCGGGTCTTGGCCGCTTCCCAGTCAATGCGCCGATCCCGATCCGAATCACCAGGGGCCGACAGCCGCCGGTGCGGGTCATGCCGCAGCGCCCAATAGGTGCCCCGGCCGGCCCCGCCGCGCTCCAGGTATCCCAGATCCATTTCCATGGCGCTCAAGGTTTCCCGCGCCTCCCGTTCGTTCTGCTGGGTAATGTTCGCGGCGGCAGGAGTGTCGATTTCCGGATGACGGAGCAGGTATTGCAGGATCAGCAGGTACTCCACGGAAAGGATTCGGCCTGCGTCCGCTTCTTCAGCCACGAACGTGCGGAACGGCACGGAAAGGTCGCTGGCACGAAAGATGACCCGGACCGCTTCTCCCTCGTCGAGGATGAGAGGGGGCTCTTTGCCCTCGATGAGGAGAGCCTGAAACATGCGGCGTATACCCAGATTGCTACGGTTGACCAGGCGCAGTCGGGTCAGGGCGTCCACGAGGGCCGGGTTTCTGGAAACCGGCTCGTGGCGGAGGATGTTCTCAGGCGTGATGCCGCCGGGAAGTCCGCCGGGATTACTTATTTCCAGCCGAGTCGGGAATTGCTTGACCATGATCGGACCGGCGATGCGATAGTCGGCATGGCTGAAGGCGTTGAGCAATGCCTCCCGCAGGGCAAGTTCTGGATAGGTGCGGATCTCGAAGTGAAAGAAACCTTGCGGTACGGTAGTGATGGGGTTGTCGGCCATCACCCGGTCCAGGATACGCTCCAGGGCTACGGGCAGCGCGTCCCGGCCGTCCGCGCGGCCCGAGTAATTGATGTCGCCGGACATGCGCAAGTGCGTCCAGACATAGCGGGGGAAATGCTCCTGAATAGCAGCTTCTGTTCCGGCCAGGAGCACGCCGGCTCGAAGCAGTTGTCCATTATGAACCAGACCGAGGGCGGCGAGCAGATCCTGATCAGTCTTGCTCAGCAGGTCATCCGGCGCGTTTTCGCGGCGCGCCGCTTCCCGCAGACGCTCCATAGCCGCCGAGGAAATCAGCGACTCAGGCCGTCCCCGCACTTCGACCGCAGTGAAATCAGTTTCTCCCGTTTCCACCATGATGCGCCGGCGCAGGGTGCCGGTAAGTGGCTGACAGTCCTTACCGACCCGGATCTTTCCACGCCCGGATGTATCGGTGTAGGGAGGCAGGCCCGGGTACACCTGCATGATCAAGAGACGGCCTGTGCCCTCTGGAACGCTCGTTTCTTCAAAAACAGGAGTGAGCTTGGGGTCGGTCAAGTCGTAAACGGCCTTCTTCAACCGGTTGACATCCACTTCCGGAGGCACACCAAGGATCGCACTCCGGCGTCCCACCGCCTTGTCGTCGACACCAAACACGACCGTGCCGCCGCCACCATTGGCCATACAAATGGCCATCTCGACGACCAGTGACACGGCATCGGCCATGCTGCGCGTATTCCATTCCTTGAAGTCGAGATCCTGATCTTCCAGAGCGTCGGCCGGTTGACGCTCCAGGTCATCAAGGATCGTGCGAATATCACCAAGATACCTCATGGTTACTCCACCACGTTTCGCCGCGCTTTGCGCCGGTGTTTGTCACCAACATTTCGAGGACATCGTTCGATCCCGGCCATTACCTGCGACAGCGGGCGGAGGCGTCTCCCCCGAAGCGGCGGCGGGCAGGGTGGGCGCGTCCCACCAGGTAGAAGGCGCCGGCCACCTTCAGCCACTGATCGCGCAGCACGCGCACGCCTGATTCCTGCAGGTGGTCCGGCACGAACCGTGTGTCGCTCCCCCTCTTCTGCGATCCCTTATGCATGGATCCCTGGGGCCTTACCGCCCCCCATTCCCCCGCGCCGCCGCCTCCGCCACCCGGACCACCTCCGCCCGCACGTCGTCGGGCTCCAGCACCACCGCCTCGCCGCCGAAGCCGACGACCCAGCGCGCCAACTCGTGGAGGCCGCCGGTGGTGACGGTCACCAAGGCCGAGCCGTCGGGCTGGTCAACCACCACCTGCGTT
>JAJYMS010000174.1 GCA_021786825.1 Bacillota bacterium
CGCCAAGGGCATCGTCCCCACGCACGTGGGGGTGAACCGGCTGATTTGCGCAGTGTGAACAACTACGTCGAATCGTCCCCACGCACGTGGGGGTGAACCGGGCCACTTCGACCAAGCCTTCGATACCAACAGATCGTCCCCACGCACGTGGGGGTGAACCGTACCTCGCGTGGGGCGACAACAGCACCGCTCCATCGTCCCCACGCACGTGGGGGTGAACCGAAGGCCGACTTCGCCCGCTACATGATGGATGCATCGTCCCCACGCACGTGGGGGTGAACCGTACGGCAGGTTAAAGGTCCGCTGCCACTTGCCATCGTCCCCACGCACGTGGGGGTGAACCGCACAGCTTCGACAGACCGGCCGTGAAGGGTGAATCGTCCCCACGCACGTGGGGGTGAACCGATCACGCGGGAGCAGATGGCGGAGATCACTGCATCGTCCCCACGCACGTGGGGGTGAACCGTTCGGCGTCACTGAGGAGAAGGCGTTTCTCACATCGTCCCCACGCATGTGGGGGTGAACCGGTCAGCCATATCCGGCTGCCAAAGCGGATTATATCGTCCCCACGCACGTGGGGGTGAACCGTTCTCCGTCCGGTATCTGTGCCCCCGGTCCCGCCCAGGCGTCTTTCTGGTGAAATAGCGCCTTGCGCTACTCTAGTCTCGGGGTTTTAGGAGCGCGCCCGACACCGTCAAAGACGGTGCGCCGGCGACGAGGCCTTACAATTATGATGGCCACATTCCCCTTCCCCCCACCCGCAACCGGCACGAGTTCTTCGAAGGGGGGAGATTGTGCTGACGCCTTCGCCGGCGACGGAGCACCAGTGGGCTCCAAGGAACTGGGAAAGCTCTTGGACAATTGGGTGACTGACCATGCACCAGGCCGGGAGTGTTTTTTCGCTCCGCACGACGTGGTCCTGAGTCCGCACATCGTAGCTCGGCCGGATCTGGTTTATGTATCTGAGAAGCAGTGCGAGATTATTAACGAAGCCAACGTCCCGGGTGCTTCAGACTTGGTCGTTGAAATCACCTCCCCGGCGACGAAACAGCGGGATCACAAGTGGAAGAAGGCCCTTTAGGAACGTTTCGGCGTGGCCGCTTACTGGATCGTGGACCCTGCGGGCCGGAGATCCCGCTGGCCAAGATCTGGTGGAAGTGAACGACGAGGCTGCGTATCGGCCCCAGGCCTTCCTTGATGCGTGACAGGATCCGGCAGCGTTGCTAACCCGACCGGCAGCGGTCGGGCGTACGTTTAAGAAGGACTACGCCTTCCACCGTGGATTGCCTCGGACCCCCGCAATCCCGGAGGGCTAGGCGACAATGGTATAATAGAACCACTTCCACTCCGCGACCCGTCAGGGGGGATTTCTTTGCCGGAGCAGGATAAGGTCCGGGAACCGGGCACCAAGTATGACTCGCCCGCCACGCGCCTCACCTACGAAGACTACTGCCGGATGCCGGCCGGGTTGCGCTATGAGCTTGTGGAGGGAGATATCAGGATGGCGCCGTCCCCCAGCGTATTCCACCAGGAGGTCTCCAAGCGCCTGGAGAAGTTATTGTTGGAGTGGGTTGAAGGGCAGGGCCTTGGGATGGTGTACGATGCCCCCCTGGACGTCGTCCTCAGCGAGCACAACGTGGTGCAGCCTGACCTCCTGTACGTTTCGCGCGAGCGCTTGGGGATCATTAAAGAGGCCAACATCTGGGGGGCTCCGGACCTGGTGGTGGAAATCCTTTCATCCAGCACGGCGGAATGGGACCGTGTGACCAAGCGGCGGGCTTACGAACGCTACGGGGTCAAGGAGCTGTGGCTGGTGGATCTGGACGGCCGGAGCGTCGAGGTGGCGGCGCGCAGAGATGCCGCGCTGGAAACCGTCCAAGTTTATCCCCTGGGCACCACCCTGAGCAGCCCGATCCTGCCGGGTCTGGTTCTCGACGTGAACCTGCTCTTTCGTTGAGTACTCCAACGGCGAGTCCATCAACCCGAGCGAGGCGCAGCCGAAGCGAAAATGCCATGGGGAGGAGAGCGGCATGATCACATCTATCGACAAGGTCACCATCTATGTCCGGGATGAGGAAGAAGCGCTCCAGTTCTACACCGGGAAGCTGGGCTTCGAGAAGCGGATGGACTTCACGATCAAGCCCGGCACCCGCTGGCTGACGGTCGCCCCCAAGGGGAGCACCGGGACGGAGATCGTCCTGCACAACCCGCAGGGCTGGCACGGCCCCGAGGGCGCCGCGGAACTGCTGGAACAGGTGGGTAAGGCGCCGGCCATGATTCTTGGGACCAGGGACTGCCGGCAGACCTGTGCGGAGCTGAAGGCCCGGGGGGTGACCATTCTGGCCGAGCCCCACGAGCGGCCGCACGGGGTGGAAGCGATGGTGGCCGACCTCTACGGCAACACCTTCGTGCTGGTGGAGCCTCGCAAAGGATAAGCATCGCGCCCGCCCTAAAACAGTTTCTTGTCAGCCAGGATCTTCAACGTGATCTCACTTGCCTTGCCCGGACCCAGGTTCTTGCCTTCCGCCTCGGTGGCAAAGAAGTACACGTTGTTGTTCCTTTCTACGTATCCCACAAACCACCCGAGGCCGCTTCCCGCGTATCCCATTTTCCACGAAAGCACCGCATCGCTTTTTCTTTCCTGGATCATCACCTGTTCAAGCGGCGAGATCTTCAACGACGATACCAGCCAGAACTTCGTCAGGCCTCCGGACATGTCGGCATTTCCGTAGTTGAGCTTGGTCAGGTAGTCCTGCATCCACCGAATTTCGAAACGCAGAAGCCATCGTGTGGTCCTTATTCCACTCTTTGACGGAGTCTTGTTTTCCATCCCATTTGAATACCGTATTCTCGTCAGCTAACACTCCCGTTTCAAGACCGATCAGCGAGTTGACTATCTTAAACGTGGAACAGGGCGACACGCGCTGTTGGCTCTGCGCTTCGTCATAGGTCACATATTCATTCTTGTTCTTGTCAAAGAGCACAAAGGCCCCTTTATAACCGGCAAAGTACAGCCCCAAGTCTTCAAAGGAAACCCTTTCACTGATGTCACTGATTTTCACGGCGGGTTTGCCACTGGCTCGGTTGCCATCGAAATAGGTATAAGCAAGATACGTAGCACTTGAGATAACAACAACCGCCAAAGTCACCATCGCAACCCTTTTCATGGTCGATCCCCCTTGCCCCAGCGCCTTCGCCTCCAGCGGCAACTCACTTGCTCCGTCCACGTGGACCGCCAAGGACGGCATTCTCGTTCCTGGCGGAATTATCCTCTTATCACCCGGTTCTACACCGACGTGGCGGACACCGCCGATATTCCGATCATCCTCTACAGCGTCGACGTGGCCCCTGCCCAGTGCGTCGAACTCTACAACCTGGTCCGGGGCGGGCGACCACGCCGCGGCCAGGGAGCTTTAACTGCCCCTCCGGGGCGCGAGGGAGTTGGATCCGATGCCCCTCTACGACGACATCGGCGAAGGTTACGACGCGACCCGCGCCGCCGATCCGTACATTGTTCGCCGTCTGATTCACCACCTCGGCATCCGGGCCAAAAGCGATTACCTGGACGTGGCGTGCGGCACCGGCAACTACACGGTGGCCCTCGCCGACGCCGGGGCGAAAATGGCCGGCCTCGATCAGTCCGGCCGCATGGTTGAGATTGCCCGGACGAAGAGTAGCTCAGTTGCCTGGTACGTGGGGAACGCTGAGGAACTGCCGTTTCCTGACGGCACCTTCTCCGGGGCAGCGTGTACTCTTGCCATTCATCACTTCCCGACGTTGCTCCCGGTCTTTTTGGAGGCTTTTCGGGTTCTCGACGGGGGACGTTTTGTGCTGTTCACTTCAACCCCCGAACAGATGAAAAGATATTGGTTGAACGAATACTTCCCGCAAATGATGGCCAAATCGACCAGCCGGATGCCGAGCCTGGCAGAGGTAATCAGCGATCTGCGGACGGCCGGCTTTGGCGCCATCACCACCGAAACCTACGAGGTGCGGGAAGACCTGCAAGACTTATTCCTCTACAGCGGAAAGCACCGCCCCGCCTTGTACCTGGACCCGCGGATTCGGGCCGGGATTTCCTCCTTTGCTGCTCTGGCCGAACCGGCGGAGGTGGAAGGCGGCTGTCGCAGGTTGGCCGCGGACGTGGAGAGCGGCCGCATCTCCGGAATACTGGCTTCCTACCGCCACGATCAGGGCGATTACCTATTTGTAACGGCCGAGAAACGACGGATCCTGGGAGACAATTCCCCAGGCTTTTGAGGTCACTGACAAACCTTTCTTCAGCCCACCGCGCGGATGCCAAATGCCCACCGCCGACGGTGCTACGTTTCACGAATATGCTATGATAAAATTTGTGAAGAGATTAACGCACCCTAACTTCAGTAGCTGCACCAGGATGTCCATCAGCACCCGGCTGATGCTTGGCGTGGCGGCGATTATCGTGGCGGTGATGGGACTGGGCTTTTACCTGGAGTCGCGCATCGTCTACCAGGCCGCCCTGGACGAGTTTCGCGCCCGTGCCGCCGTGATCGCTCAGGAGATGGTGGCGGTCCGCGCCGTGGCGGCGCGCAACCAGAACCTCATCAATACTGACTCTAAAGGGAACTTCGAGTTCAAGCACCTGAACCCGGCCGTTTGGGGGCGCCAGGTGGCGACGCTGTTCAACCAGCAAACGGACTATGTCCTGAAGCAGACGCGGGTTCATCCGCGGGCGCCGGAGAACGCTCCCGACCAGACGGAGACGACGCTCCTGCAACGCCTTGCTCAGGACCGCTCGCTAAAAGAGGCGTGGATCGAGGAGGTTCAAGGGGGCGCCCACATCTTCCGCTACATGGTGCCGCTCACCATCGAACCCTCCTGTCTGCCTTGCCACGGCGAGCCGGCCGGGGAACTGGACGTCTCCGGCCGCCCGAAGGAGGGTTTGAAGGTTGGCGATTTCGGCGGGGCCATCAGCGTAACGGTATCGATGCATCGCTTTGACGCCCAACTTCGGCAGCGGACGCTGCTGGGTCTGGGGATCACCCTCTTGATGGTGGGTCTCAGCTTCGGGCTAATCTACGCGGTGATGAGCAGCCAGGTGATGCGCCCGCTGGGAGCTCTGGCGGCGCTGGCGGCGGCACTCGGGCGAGGGCGCTGGCAGGTGGCGGCCGAGGGCTTCCGGGATGCGCACCGGCGAGCGCGGGGAGAGATCAAGGAACTGGCCGATGCCCTGGTTGGTATGGCCCACCAGTTGAACGACAACTACGCACTGCTGGAACGCAAGGTGGCTGAACGCACGGCGCAACTGGAAAAGGCCAACCGTTTTCAGGCCGATTTCCTGGCCAACGTGAGCCACGAACTCCGCACGCCGCTAACCTCCATTACGGCCCAGGCTGAGATTCTCCTGGGCCGGGACTCCGGGGAGCTGAACGCCTTTCAGGAGGAGTACCTACGCGATGTGTTTGACAGCGGGCATGAACTGCTGGGTATGATCAACCAGTTGCTGGACATGGCCAAGCTGGAAGCGGGACGGCTGGAACTCTATTGCGACTTGGCTGACGTCACTCAGGCCATCCAGCGGGCGGTGGACAGGATCCGACCCCTGGCGCAGAGAAAGCAGCTTCGGCTGGAGGTGGAGGCTGAAGGGGATTTGTGGGCCAATCTGGACTTGAAACAGATCACTGGCGTCTTGGGCAACCTCCTGTCCAACGCGGTCAAGTTCACCCCCGCGGGAGGGTTGATCACGGTCCGGGCGGGGCGGCAGGAGCGTAGAGGGGTTGACGGGATCATCGTTTCGGTATCCGATACAGGTATCGGGATCGAGCCGCCGGATCTGCCTCACGTCTTCGAGAAATTTCGGGAGGTGGGCCCTTCGGCCGGCCGCTCGGGGGGGACCGGGATTGGCCTGGCCCTGGTGCGCCATCTGGTGGAACTGCACGGCGGCGAGACCTGGGCCGAGAGCACGCCAGGCGTGGGCAGCATTTTCAGTTTCTTCCTACCGGCGGAAGGGCCGGGGGCCGGCGGAGGTGAGACGGGTGAAGACAGCTAGTATCCTGGTGGTCGAGGATGATGCCAAGATCGCCAAGGTGATGGAGCACGTGCTGCGCCGGGAGGGGCACCAGGTCCAGGTTGCCCCCAGTGGCGAGAACGCTCTGGAATGCATTAACCGCAGGCGGTTTGAACTGATTGTCTTGGACCTGAACCTCCCGGGAGTGGATGGGTTCGAGGTTTGCCGGCAGGTGCGAGCTGGGGCCGAAACGCCGATCATCGTGGTTTCGGCGCGCACCGAAGAGGTGGACAAGGTGGTGGGCTTCAGCCTGGGCGCCGACGACTACCTCACCAAGCCCTTCAGCCCGACGGAGATGGTGCTGCGGGTGCGGGCTATCCTGCGTCGCGCGGCGGGGCATCCGAGGGAAACTCCCGTCGGGTCTCGCCTGGAAGTCGGGGGGCTGATAATCGACCAGCCCAGCCGGACCGTGATCGTACGGGGTAACTCCGTCGAGTTGACCGCCAAGGAGTTCGATTTGCTTTTCCGCCTGGCTTCCCGGCCCAACCAGGTCTTTACTCGGGACCAGTTGGTCAACCTGATCTGGGACAGCCCGCGGCTTGGAGATCCCGAGTCAATCACCGTACTGATCCGGCGGTTGCGCGAGAAGGTTGAGGAGGATCCTTCCGATCCCCAGATCATTCGAACGGTTTGGGGAGTAGGATACAAGTTCATCGGCTGAACGGGCCCACACCACCAGATCCCCGCCCCCGTAGCCGCTACGGACGAACGGGGATTTTTTATTTTTCATTAAGGAGTGGTTAAGGGAAGATTCAGGTAGCTGTCCTAAACTTTAGTGAGGAGATTCACATAAGAGAAAACGTGATTCGAACCGGAGAAAGTCCTTCAGGAGAGGAGGGCGGACATGCCTACTGAAGGTATCGGACGAATCTGGTTGACGTGGCCGGTGGCCCTGCTGGCCCTGGTGGGAGCGATCACCTTTGTCGGGGTTGCGGGTTTGGGATACACGGAACGCACCAGTTTCTGCCTGAGCTGCCATGAGCAACAAGCTTCCTACGACTCATGGCGAGAAGGACCGCACTACAGGAATGATTCCCTGGTGGTGGCCCAGTGCTCGGATTGTCACGTCCCTCCCGGCGTCCTGGCCGAGTTGGCCTACAAGGGAAGGGCGGTACGTGAGCTCTACGTTCACGTGACCGACCCGCCCGGTCCGGCGGCCTGGGCTTACGGAAGAGACGACCGCGTCAAGCGAGCCCGGGAACGCATCCTTGACGCGGCTTGTCGGCGTTGCCACGACGTCGACCAGGTACTACCCTCGAACGAAGAGGGCAAGGTGGCTCACGCGACAAGTCTGGGCCGGGTGCGGTGCGTGGCCTGCCACGCCACCGTCGGCCACAGCGTAGCAGCGAAGGGGGCGAACTGATGAAGAAACAATACCTGGTGTGGGTGGCGGTGCTGACTCTGGTCGTCGCCGGCGCGGCGCTGGTGGCCCTGTCGGGAGTACGGGGTGACAAGGTGGTGCTGCCGACGGGTGCCACCCTGGATGAGGCCCGCTCCTTCGAGGTCGCCTACCGGGACAAGATGCCCGGGAAGTACGAGATGTGGAAGGAGAGCGCCCACGGCAAGGCGAGGGTTACTTGCATCAACTGCCACGGCACCCAGCCGCTTACAGGCGACGCCTTGAAGTTCCGTTCCTTCGGTGACGTGAAGCCGGAGACGTGCGCCGCGTGCCACCAGAAGGAATACGACGGGTGGAAGCAGACCCGCCACGTGGAGGCCGTGAAATTCTCCATGAATAACCTCCGCGGCAAGCTGCTGGACGCCTATCCGGCGATGAAGGAGCAGGGTTGCGACGCGTGCCACTACAAGGTCGGGACCACCTGCAGCAGTTGCCACACCGCGCACCCCACGGAACTGCCCAAGCCACCGAGAGACCTGACCAACGGCTGTGAGAACTGCCACCTGGGCCCCGATCACCCGCAGCGGGAGGCCTATGAATCGTCCACGCACCACCTGGTGGCGGAAGCGACCGGCAAGCCCACTTGCATCACCTGCCACACCAATGATAACAACAACCACTTGATCTACCGCATCAAGGGGACACCGGACAACGCGCGGCCGATCATGGAAAAGAAGTGCGAGCAGTGTCACACCGAAGAGTACACGAAGAATGCCCTGGCCTCAGTGGATGCCATTAAGAAGGAGACGTCCCGCATCGTGGGGGCCGGCGGGAAAATCGTCAAGGACCTGTATAAGGACGGCATCCTGAAGGAGAGCTACGGCGTGCTCCTGGATAAGGACGGCCTGCCGCGGCTCGACGCCACGGGTACGAGCTACAGCCACGTCTCCAAGATCGAGAGCATGATGTTTGAACTCTTCAAGTATGCCGAAGCCACAACCGTCCGGGGAGCCCAGCACTTCTCCCCCGACTACGTCCACTGGCACGGAAACGCCCAACTGTGGGAACAGTACCTTGCCATCAAGGACCAGGCGGAGCGCCTGCGCTGGGAGGCGGCGCTGGCGAAGAAGCTAGGCGTGCCTAAGGAGCAGCTTCCCATGTTCAAGTACAGCCAGGAAACCGGCAAGGAGCTGGAGTCGCTGGGCAAAAAAGGGATTCAGTAGTCCTGCCGTAAAGGGGTTGGCAAATGGGTAAGGACTCAGCTACCTTTTGGCTTTCGGTGGTCACCAGCCTGGTCTCGGTGGTCTTGCTCGCCTATACCGTCCTGCTATGGGTCTGGGGCTACGACCGTTACGTGATGATGTTCATGGGCCTAACCCTGATGTCCGGCGGGATCGCGGTGTACCTGTACCGGGTGGCGTTCATCGACGAAACCATGGAAGAGAACCCTCGGGCGATCCCATCTGGAGGTGCAAGAGACCGGTGAGTCAGCAACGCCCCGTTTCCAGGCGCGGCTTCTTGAAGGCGGTGGTAAGCCTCCCGGTGGTTGGAGCCCTGGTGGCGCCGTTGGTTGCCGGCGGGCAGTTTGTCTACCCTCCCGCCAGCTTGTCCAGGGGACCGGGGAAGGTGGCGGTACCCGGCACAGGTGAGGTCAAAGTGGGTGGACACCTCGACTTCAACTACGGTGGCGAGCCGCACACCATCTTCCGGGTGTCCGACCAGGAGTACGTCGCTGTCTCCCGCGTCTGTACCCACCTGGGATGCACCATCGCCTGGCAGGACGGCAACAGCTTCTTCGAGTGCCCCTGCCACGGCGCCCGCTTCGATCAGACCGGCAAGGTGCTGCGCGGGCCGGCGACTTCACCGCTAAACCGGCTGAAGGTTACGATCGCGAACGGCGAGGTCTTTGTTGAAGGAGGAGAAGCGTAGCTTGAGCAGGCTTAGCAACTGGCTGGACGGGCGATTCCCTTACAGCCGAATGTACCGCGACTTCGCCGCTCACCCGGTGCCTCCGCACGCCCGCAACCCCATCTACTGCCTGGGTGGGCTGACCTTTTTGACCTTTGGGATCCAAGTGATCACCGGGGTTTTCCTGGCCTTCTATTATCAGCCCACGCCGGAACGCGCTTACGGCAGCATCGAGTTCATCATGACCCAGGTGCGATTCGGGGCCTTCGTCCGGTCAGTTCACCACTACGCGGCCAACCTGATGGTCATCCTGGTGGTACTGCACATGCTCCGCGTTTTTTACACGGGGTCTTTCAAAAAGCCGCGAGAGCTGAACTGGGTCGCCGGGAGTTTTCTACTGCTGATCACCCTGGCCTTCGGTTTCACCGGGTACCTGCTTCCGTGGGACCAGGTCGCGTACTGGGCCAGTACCGTGGGAACGGAGATCATGCGCGGCACCCCCCTGGTGGGCAAGCTGCTGATGGTGTTGACGCGGGGCGGGTTGAAGGTCACCGAACACACCCTGGGCCGCTTCTTCGCCCTGCACATACTGGTGCTGCCGTTGGTGGCCCTCATCTTCCTGGCTGCGCACTTCATCATGGTCCGCGTTCAGGGCATCGCCGACGAACTCTGAGGGAGGAGGAGAAACTTGCTGGGAAAAAAGGGCAAAGGCGCGGTTCCCTTCATCCCCAACCACATCATGACCGAGATCGCGGTGGCTTTTTTCGTGACCGGCGTCATTTTCTACCTCGCCGGTTTCTGGCCCCGCGGCCTTGGCGCTCCAGCTAACCGGTTTGTCACACCGCCGCACATCAAGCCGGAGTGGTACTTCCTGTGGATGTACCAGTTGCTGCGCATGCTTCCCAAGCTGGTTGGGATCTTGGTGCCACCGGTGCTGCTGGTGGTGTTCTTGCTGGTGCCCTGGCTGGATCGGAGCCCCGAACGCCACCCGCGTCGGCGTCCCCTGGCATCAGCGCTGATGGCGGTGAGCGTTGTGCTGGTGGCCGTGCTGACCATTCAGGGGATGCAATAGCCGGAATCAAGCCAAGGGGGGCGGGCCGATGGTGTTGACGAGCGTGGTGATCTATGTTGAACCCGCGCAGATGGAAGCCGCGGTGGAAGCCATTCGCGCGGTGGAAGAGGTCACTGTCCATGACGTCCTGGAAGGTTACAAGGTGGTGGCCCTCGCGGAAGCAGACGACGTCCAAAAGGCGCACGAGATTATCGGACAGTCTCTCCCCTCCCTGCCGGGCGTGCTGGGAGTCTACCTGGTCGAAGCGCACTACGATGCCTGACTGCTGGAAAGGAGTGAGGTAGGGTGAAGTTTAAGCGACGGGACTTCCTGAAGGCCAGTGCCATTGCGGCGGCCCTGGCGGCGACGGGGTGTAAGCCGGGTGTCCCCAAACCCGCCGGGCAGACCGCCGGCGAGGGAGAACCGGAAAAGTGGAACCGCGCGGTCTGCCGCTACTGCGGCACCGGGTGCGGCACACTGGTGGGGGTGAAGGGCGGCAAGATCGTCGCGGTCAAGGGCGACCCTGAGAACCCGGTAAACCGGGGACTGCTCTGCGCCAAGGGACTGTTCCTGGGGAAGATGCTGTACGGCGAGGATCGTTTGACCAAGCCGCTGATCCGCAAGGGTGGCAAGCTCGTGGAGGCAAGCTGGGACGAGGCGATGGACCTGGTCGTCGCCAAGTTCAAGGAGGCCATCGCCACGCACGGCCCCAACTCGGTGGCCTTCTTCAGTTCCGGGCAGGCCACCGTGCAAGAGGGCTACCTGGTGTCCAAGATTTTCAAGGGGGGCATCGGCACCAACAACGTGGAGCCCAACGCCCGCATGTGCATGGCCTCAGCGGTCGCCGGCTTCATGCAGGTCTTCGGGATCGATGAGCCTTCCGGCGCCTACGCCGACATCGAGGAAGCCGACACCTTCTTTTTGATCGGCTCCAACGCGGCCGAGTGCCACCCCATTCTCTACAGCCGGATCACCGACCGCAAGGTCAAGAACCCCAACGTCAAGGTCGTGGTGGCCGATCCGCGCCGGACCCGGACCGCTGAGATCGCCGACGCGCACCTGGCCTTCGTCCCCGGTACCGACCTGGCGTTGCTGAACGCCTTTGCCAAGGTGATCCTGGACGAAGGTCTCACCGACGAGAAGTTCCTCGCCGACCACATCAACTTTGCCGGGGGCCCTACCCAAATCGGCTATGGCCTGGCGGACAAGGAGATGTTCCCGGCTGACCCGATCCAGAAGTCGAGCTACGAAAAATACAAGAAGTTCCTGGAGGACTACACCCCGGAGAAGGTGGAGAAGCTTTGCGGGATTCCAGCGTCCACCATCCGGGACACCGCCCGGCTGCTCTTCGGAAAGGGGCGCAAGACGATGAGCCTCTGGACGATGGGCATCAACCAGCGGGTACGCGGGGTGTGGCTGCAGGAGCTGATCTACAACCTGCACTTCCTCACCGGAAAGTTCGGCAAGCCGGGCAACACGGCTTTTTCGCTGACGGGCCAGCCCAGCGCCTGTGGCACCTCGCGGGAGGTGGGGGTCTTTTCCCACCGGCTGCCGGCCGACATGGTGGTAGCCAATCCGGAACACCGGAAGATCACCGCCAAAATCTGGGGCGTGCCGGTCGAGAAAATCCCCGCGAAGCCGGGTTATCACACGGTTGAGATGTTTCGGGCGGTCGACCGGGGCGAGATCACGGTGCTCTGGAGCCATAGCAACAACGTGGGACAGTCGATTCCCAAGGCCAACCGCTACCGTCCGGCCATGGAGCGGGCGTTCCTGATCGTATCTGACATCTACCCCACCCGCACCACGGAACTGGCCGACGTGGTTCTCCCTTCCGCCGGCTGGAGCGAGAAGGAGGGGCTTTTCGGGAACGGTGAACGCCGAACCCAGTTCATCACCAAGTCGGTGGACCCGCCGGGGGAGGCCCGGTCGGACCTGTGGCAGTTGATGGAGTTCGCGCGGCGGATGGGCCTCGGCCAGCTGATGCCTTACAAGGACTACCCGGAAAAGGAAATCTTTGAAGAGTACCGCCAGTTTACCCTGGGCGTGGGCCACGACCTGGCGCCCTACGAGGAGTATAAGAAGCATCCCGGGCTGATGTGGCCGGTGGTAGACGGAAAGGAGACGGTGCGGCGCTTCGTGTCCGGATCTGATCCATACGTCAAGCCTGGCCAGGGCGACCTGTACTTCTACAAGAAGCCGGACGGGAAGGCGCTGATGTTCATTCGTCCCTACGAGCCGCCTTCGGAAGTGCCCGACGGGGACTATCCCTTCTGGCTGTCGACCGGTCGGGTGCTGGAGCATTGGCACAGCGGAACCATGACCATGCGGGTGCCAGAGCTGAAAAAGGCCGTGCCCAACGCCTACGTCGAGGTTCACCCCGACGATGCCGCGGCCCTGAACATCAAGCGCGGCGACCGGGTGAAGGTGGCCACCCGGCGGGGCGACCTGGTGCTGCCGGCCGAGGTCAACGGCCGCGGCAACCCGCAGAAGGGCAGCGTGTTCATCCCCTGGTTCGATGAACACCTGCTGGCCAACCTCCTGACCATCGACGCCCACGACCCGATCTCCAAGGAGCCTGATTACAAGAATTGCGCCTGCAAGATCGAGAAGGTGTCCTAGTGCCCGCCGGGGACGATGCTTCGGCGGTGAGCGCCGTCTCCCGGCGGCACCTCCTTTCCCATGGACTATGGCGCGGCTTCGGGGCGGCCATCTCGCTGGCGGCCCCTGCCCTGGTGGAGAGCGGGCGGGCTCTGCTGCGCCCGCAGGGCGCCCTGCCGGAGGCGGCCTTTCTGAGCACCTGCGCGCGCTGCGGCAGGTGCGCGGCGGCCTGTCCAACGGGGGCTTTGCGCCTGGCGCCCCCGGGGTATGGGCTGGCAGCGGGAACTCCCTATCTGGTGGTCAGGGAACAGCCGTGCGAACTGTGCGGTTGCTGCGCCGAGGCCTGCGAGACCGGCGCGCTGGAACGCTTGCAAGCAGACGCCCGCCGAATCGGGAAGGCGGTCGTGGATACGGTTCGCTGCCTGGCGTGGCAGGGTCACCTCTGCGGAAGTTGCCACAGCGCCTGTCCCATCCGGGACCGGGCCTTGTGGATGAAGCAGTTCAGCAAGCCCTTCGTGGTGGCCACGGAATGCACCGGATGCGGCAAGTGTGAGAACGTTTGCTTGGCCGATCCGCCGGCGATTCACGTTCACCCCTGGAACGGAGCCTGAAGTGGGCGGACCTTTCCACCCCCTGCGTTTCCGGCGTCACTGGACGGCGGCCCGAAGGATTGTCCAGCTGTCGGTCCTGCTCCTTTTCCTGGCACCCCTCGCCGGCCCCAGGCTGTTCCAGGGTACCCTGGTTTCATCAACGGTTTTCGGCGTTTCCCTCTCTGACCCGCTGGCGGCCTTGCAGATTGCGGCGGGGGTTCGCGGCCTCGGGCCGCGGCTGGCCGCCTCGGCCGGGCTGGTGTTGGCCACCTACCTGATCTTGGGTAGAGCGTACTGCGGTTGGGTATGCCCGGTAAACATCATCCTGGAACTGATTGACGGCCTGCGCCGGCGGCTCGGCTGGACAGACCGGCTGAAGCTCCCGCCTGGCACCAAGTACGTGGTGCTGGGGGCGGTGCTGGTGCTTAGTTTCGCGGTTGGCCTGCCGGTTTTCGAAATGGTTTCCCCGCCTTCGATCCTCCTCCGCAACCTGCTTTTTGGCGCCGGACCCGAGCTTGCCTTGGTGGTGGCGGTGGTGCTTTACGAGCTTCTGGCAGCGCGGCGCGGCTGGTGCAGGACCCTTTGCCCCCTGGGAGGGTTCTACTCCGGCCTGGGGCGGATGAGCCCGGTTGGGCTGCAGGTGGAACGAAGTTGTACCGGCTGCAAGCTCTGCCAGCGCGAATGCCCCATGGGAGAGTGGATCCTCCGTAAACCGGTGGAGGATCTGGGAGGACCGGTGCGTTCGGGGGAGTGCACCCTGTGCGGTGAGTGCATCCAAGTCTGCCCTCGGCGGTCCATCGGCGTACGCTGGCTGGGAACCCAGCGGTGGCGGAGCAGGGGAGTATCTCGCCGGCCAGGGGCACTCCCGGTGAAAGAGGTGTAGCGCAGTGGAGGGGAGGAGTACGCGCCCGGCGAGCGCGGGACGGTTCAACCGCCGCGGCTTTCTGAAGGTCGCGGCGGGGGCGGCCCTGGGGGCCGGAGCCTATTTCCTGCTGGAAAGTGGAAAGGCCAGGGCCAGTCCCGATTTGATCCGCCCGCCGGGCGCGCTGCTGGAAGCGGCGTTTCTGGCCGCCTGCCTGCGCTGCGGCAAGTGCGTCCAGGCCTGCCCGTACCACGCCATTGAACTGGCCACCGCCCGCGAGGGCCTGGCCCTGGGAACGCCTTACCTTCACCGGCACCGGGCCCAACCCTGCCGGCTGTGCCCGCGGCAGCACTGCATCGCGGCCTGTCCTTCGGGAGCGCTGGCGCCGCTGGCCGACATCAGCCAGGCCCGCATGGCCCTGGCGGTGCGTGACGAGAGTCGCTGCCTGGCCTACCAGGGGCAGTACTGCCTGATTTGCCTGGGGGCCTGTCCCCTGACCAGGGTGGCGATGGTTCAGGACCGGCAATTGCGCCCGGTGGTGGTGAAAGATAAGTGTCCCGGGTGTGGCGTGTGTGAATACTCCTGCGTCTTGGACCCCCCGGCCATCGTAGTGAAGACGAAGAAGGAGGCTGAAAGGGTTGAACATCGGTAAGGTACTGTGGATAGTGATATTGCTCGCACTGGTGCTGCTCCTGGCGGGCGCGGCCTTTTCCGCGCCGGCGTGGGACCCGGGTCGGCGAGAGTTGGAGAGCCGCACCCCTCCGCAGATTCCCCACTCCACCGAAGGACGCCGGGACTGTCTGTCCTGTCACCGGGACGGGCTGCGCCCACCGATCACCCCCCATCCGGAGCGGGTGAACTGTGTGCAGTGCCATGTTCCCTCGCAGCAGTAACGCCGTGCGCTTGATCCGCGCGTGGCTTCCCATGGTGTTGCCTGCTATGGTGGCGGCCTACGGCCTGGACCTGGTTCTGGGCGGGCCCTGGGGGCACTGGGGCTGGTGGGGATTCCTACTGGGCTTCGGGGGCCTGCTGGGCGGCGGATTTCTGGCGTTGGGCCACACCTACCGGCTGGACCACGCCCAGGGCCGGGTTAGGCGTCGTCTTGTAAAACTTGAAGGGTGTTTACCCCCCGACGACCCGCACGGTCAGCAGTAGTTGCTCGCAGCCCGAGAGGGGCGCGGCGACCGTTCACCAGCAGGATAACCTCGCCCTTCGCGAAGAGTTCCGCCGACAGGGCGTCCCCCCGGGCGAAGCGGCGTGCCGCGAACAGCCCGGCGTACTGCTGACGCCCAACTGCGCTGGTGGTCATCGCCAGCGCCTTCTCTTTCCTCGGAGCTACGGGTACTGGGCGGGAATGACGTGGGTTCCGTCCCACCTCCCTATCCGGCCTTTGGCATCCTGGGCGACCGCCGGGACCGGGCCCAGGGCCTGAAACCGGATTTTTTGTCGTGCCAGGAGGATTAACTCGGGCATTGTAGAATTAGCGATATACCATATGCTACATACCAGTGTGGGGCGAGGCCATGAGCCGTTGTTGGGAAGACGTTGTGCCACCCGAGTTTCACCACTTGGCGGTTCGAGAGGGATATCAGGCGGGTTTGCGACCGGCGGTGCTGGTGGTGGACATGACCCGTGCCTTCGTGGAGGCTGCCTACCCCCTGGCCGCTCCGGAGACGGGCTGGCCCTGCGCCGAAGCCATCGACCGCCTGCTGGAGGTGGCCCGGGAGGCCGGCATCCCCGTCATTTACACCCGAGGGGCCAGCACCCCTTTTGCGGCTGAAAGGGGGGTGTGGCGCAACTCCCGCAACATTGAGGAAGTGATGATGCGGGACCCGGGCGCCCACGAGATTGTCGGGCCGCTGGCGCCGCGCCCCGGGGACCACGTATTGACCAAGACCAAGCCCAGCGCCTTTTCGGGCACTCACCTTGCCGCCATCTTGACCTACTACGGGGTGGACACGCTGCTGATCACGGGGATGTACACCTCCGGCTGCGTCAGGGCCACCGCGGTGGACGCCTTTTCCCTCAACTACCAGGTGCTGATCCCCGAACCGTGCGTGGCCGACAAGCGGGAGATCTCCCACAAGGTCAGCCTGTTCGACCTGGCGGCGTCATACGCGGACGTCGTTGAACTGCACGATGCGATGGAATATCTCAAACGTGCTCCAAAACCTCCGGGGCAAGGGGCTGAGGCATGAATGAACCGCGCTGCGAACGACCGCGCTGCGAACGACCGCGCCACCGCTGACCGCGCCGCCACGGGCCTCAGCCGGTGGGGTCCCTGGGCCGCGCTCGCCGTGGCGGCCGCCCTCCCCTTCGCGCTGACCGATCGCTTCCTGGTGGTATTCCTGGCCAATACCCTGATCTTCGCCATGCTCGCCCTGGGGTTGCAGATCACCTTCGGGGCGGCGGGCATGATCGTCCTGAGCCAGGCGGCCTTTTTCGGCGTGGGAGCCTACACCGCCGCGCTCCTGGCGAGAAACCTGCACGTGCCCTTCCTCCTCACCCTGCCGGCGGCGGCCGTTGCCGCCGGCCTTACCGGCCTGGTGATGGCCCCGGTGGTGCGCCTGAAGGAAGTCTACTTCGCCATGGCCACCTTTTCCTTCGGCGCCATCACCGCCGTGCTGCTCCGGGAGCTGCCCTTCACCGGGGGGGTAAACGGGCTGATGGGGATCCCTCCGGCGAGCCTGGCGGGCTTCACCTTCTCGGACGAAGGGCGCTACTACTATCTGATCCTGGCCCTGGTGACGCTCCAATACTGGCTGTACCAGCGCCTGCTGCGCGCCCCCTTCGGCCTGGCCCTCAACGCCATCCGGCAAAATGAACTGGCCGCCCGGGCCGTCGGGATGCCGGTGGCGACCCTGCAGGTGAAGGCCATCCTCCTGGGGGTTACCGCCGCCGGCGCCGCGGGCGCGCTCTTCGCTCACACCCAGGGGTTCATCAGCCCGGACATCTTCAGCGTCAGCAAGTCGCTCTTCATCCTGGGGATGGTGGTGGTGGGCGGCCTCAACAGCCTGCCCGGCGCCTTCGTGGGCGCCCTCATCATCCAGGTGGTCTCCGAGTACCTGAGGGACTTCAAGGAAGCCACCATGCTGGTCTACGGGGTGATCCTGGTGACCTTCATGGTGGGTCTGTCCAAGGGGCTCTGGGGGTTCCTGACCCAGGTGGGGCCGTGGCGGACGGGCCGCTACCTGGAGGACCCGGGCGAGGGGGAACCGCCACCAGCCTTGAGCCCATCCGCCTTGAGCCCATCCGCCGTGAGCCCGCCCGCCCAGTCCGGCGCCCAGGGCGAGGAGTTGCTCCGGGCGGACCACCTCACCCGGCGCTTTTCGGGCATCGTGGCCGTGGACGACGTCAACTTCGTGGTTCGGCGGGGGGAGATTCACGGGCTGGTCGGTCCCAACGGCGCGGGGAAGACCTCGATGCTGAACCTGATCTCCGGGCTGTACCGTCCCTCCTCGGGGAGCATCCGCTTCAAGGGCGGGTTGATCTCCGGCCGGCACGCCCACGACCGGGCGCACCTGGGAATTGGCCGGACCTTTCAGGCTCCCCAGGTGATGGCGGAACTGAGCGCCCTGGAAAACGTCGCCCTGGGGGCCTTTCGCTGGCTGCCGACCGGTTTGGTGGCCAGTCTTCTGGGGCCGCGCTACTGGCGTCGCGCCACCCTGGCCCTGGTCAGGCGGGCCCGCGGGGCGCTGGATTTCGTCGGCCTGGGCCACCTGGCCGACACCCCCGCGGGCGGGCTCTCCTACGGTCAGCAAAAGCTACTGGAAATCGCGCGGTCCCTGGCCGGCGGGCCGGAGTTGCTGTTGCTGGACGAGCCTGGCGCCGGCCTCACCCAGGCCGAGGTCATGCAGGTGGGCGTGCTGATCCGCCGGGTGCGCGACCTGGGCGTCACCGTGGTGGTCATCGAGCACAACATGCAGATGATCATGAGCCTGTGTGACCTGATCACCGTGCTCGACTTCGGCAAGGTGATCGCCGAGGGCAGCCCGGCGCAGGTCCGGACCGACGAGCGGGTGCTGGAGGCTTACCTGGGCAGGGGGGGAGCGTCTTATGCTTGAACTCCGGAACCTGACCGCGGGGTACGGCCGCCGGCCGGTGTTGTTCGACCTCTCCCTGGTGGTCCGCCAGGGGGAGGTGGTGGCCCTGATCGGCTCCAACGGTGCCGGCAAGACCACCACCCTGCGCACCATCACCGGGCTCGTCAAGCCTTTCGGCGGTACCGTCACCCTGGACGGGCAGGCCATCGGGGGCCTGTACACTCCCCTGATCGTGGCCCGGGGCATCGCCATGGTGCCCGAGGGAAGGCGGGTTTTTGCCAGCTTGTCGGTGGAAGAAAACCTGAAGGTGGGCGCCTACAGCAACTGGGGGCGCGAGTTGCCGGCGCGCCTGGCGGAGGTTTACGAGTTGTTCCCCCGGCTTCGCGAGCGCCGGGCCCGGCCGGGGTCCAGCCTTTCCGGCGGCGAGCAGCAGATGCTGGCCATCGGCCGCGCCCTGATGTGCTCGCCCCGCCTGCTGCTGCTGGACGAGCCCTCGATGGGCCTGGCCCCCATGCTGGTCGAGCAGATTTTCACCCGCTTCGCGGACCTGAAGAAGCTGGGCATTACCATCCTGGTCGTCGAGCAGAACGCCATGGTCGCCCTGGGCGTGGCTGACCGCGCCTACGTCCTGGAGAACGGCCGGATTGTTCTGCAGGGCGCGGCCGGCGACCTCCGGAACAATCCCGAGGTGCGCCGGGCGTACCTGGGGGTCTAGGGCCGGGAGACGCCGCGGAGGGAGGAAGCCGGATGTTTTTCGAGCAACTGATCGTCGGCCTCACGGTGGGGGCCACATACAGCCTGATCGCCATCGGCTTCAGCCTGATCTTTCGCGCCGCGGGGCTCCTGAACTTCGCCCACCCGGACACGATGATGATCGGCGCCATGGTCGGTTACACCGTCACCACCCGGGGTTGGCCGCTGCCCATGGCGGTGGTGGTGGGGGCGCTGGCCTCCAGCGTGGCGGCGGTGGTGGTGGATCAGACCGCCATCAGCCCGATCCGGCGCCGGCGGGGACCCATCATCAACCAGATCATCGCCACCCTGGGTTGGTCGATCATCCTGGCCAACGCCGCGATGCTGATCTGGGGGCCCCACCCGATCGCCTACCCGCCGACGCTTGCCGGGGTAATGTGGAAGGTCAGCGGTGTTCCGATCGCCCTGCAGAACGTGTTCATCCTGGGGGCCGGGGTGCTGATCATGTTCCTGCTCCAGCTCTTCTTCAAGCGCGCCCGGCTGGGCTACGCCATGCGCGCCACCGCCGACGATCCCGAGACGGCCTTGCTGATGGGGATCGACACCCGGCGCATCCTCACCGCTACCATGGTCCTCGCCGGCGCCCTGGCGGGGATGGCGGGGGTGTTCATCGCCTCCCTGTTTTACGCCTCCTTTGACCTGGGCACCTTCGGCCTGCGGACCTTTGCCGCCGCCGTGCTGGGGGGGTTCGGGGACGTGGTGGGGGCCATGCTGGGCGGATTGATCCTGGGCGTCGCGGAAACCCTCGGAGCCGCCTATTTTGCGTCGGCCTACCGCGACGTGATCGCCTTCGGCATCGCCATCCTCGTCCTGCTGGTGCGTCCCCACGGTCTGCTGGGGCGCGGAAGGCGCACGGTTTAAGCGTTTTGGATTTTTTTTAATACGAGGAGGATTAATTGGGCTTTCGTAGAATTAGCGATATATCATATGCTACATGCTACATACCACCTGTTCCGGAAAGACGTATTAAGAAGGGGGATTGACGTGGGTAAGAATGTAGTGGGGCGCGTAAGCAAGCTGGTGGCCGGACTGGTCGCGGTGGCGATGGTCCTGGCCATCGCGGGGTGTTCCTCCCGGTCCGGGGGCGGCCAGGCGGGCACCAAGTCGGGCGAGAAAGTGATCAAGATCGGCGCGGCCGTCAGCATGAGCGGGTCTCTTTCGAACGAGGGCAAGCTGGTCAAGGACGCCTATGACCTGTGGCAGTCATACGTCAACGACAACGGCGGCATCGAAGTCGGCGGCCAGAAATACAAGGTCAACATCATCTTCTACGACGACAAGAGCGACGCCCAGACGAGCGCCAAGCTGACCGAGAAGCTCATCACCGAGGATGGGGCCAAGTTCATCCTGGGGCCCTTCTCCAGCGGCATCACCCAGGCCACCAGCCGCATCGGCGAGAAGTACGGCGTGGTCACGATGGCCTCCCTGGCCAACGCCGACAGCCTGTATGAGGCGGGTCTGAAGTACCTCTTCAGCCCCTTGGCCCGCAACAGCACCAAGCTCAACGGGGCCATCGACATGCTGTCGACCCTGAACCCGAAGCCCCAGACCGTCGGCATCGTCACCCCCGACGACCTGGCTCCCCTGGCGATGGCCAACGGGGCCAAGAAGTACGCCGAGTCGAAGGGCCTCAACATCGTGTACTTCGGGAAGTTCCCCAAGGGGGCCCAGGACATCTCCTCGATCGTCACCGAGCTGAAGCAGAAGAACCCGGACGTCATCTTCGAGACCGGGTACCTGGAAGACTCCCTGCTGGTGGTCCGCGCCCTGAAGGACCTGCGGGTGTCGCCCAAGCTGCTGGTGTTCCCGACCGCTCCCGTCTACCCAGGGTTCATCAAGAGCCTGAAGGCTGACGCCGAGTACGTCACGGTCGCCCAGTGGTGGACCCCCCAGATGAAGTGGAAGGACCCCGTCTTCGGCGCCAACGAGAACTTCGTGAAGCTGTTCCGCGACCGGCTGAAGTATGAACCCACCGACCAGAACGCCGCCGCGGCTGCGACCGCCGTGGTGCTTGAAGTGGCCCTGCAGAAGGCCGGCACCGTGGACGACGCCGCCAAGGTCCAGGCCGCCCTGCGGAATCTGGACGTGGAAACGCTGCTGGGGCGCGTCAAGTTCGACGAGAAGAACATGAACTCCTTCGGCCGCGCCGGGGTCTCCCAGGTGCAGGATGGCAAAATCACGATGATCTACCCCAAGCAGGAAGGAGCCCAGCCGATCCGGTACCCGACGCCGGCCTGGGACAAGCGCTGAGGCCCGGTAACGCCGGGTGACCGTCCCGATTACGGATGGCGAGGCGGGTGAAGAACTGTGATCCTCCAGGTCCTCTTAAACGGGCTCCTGCTGGGTGGCCTATACGGGGTCGTGGCGCTGGGGTTCTCCCTGGTGTACGGGGTAATGGGCATCATCAACCTCGCCTACGGGTCCCTGATCATGCTGGGTTCGTATCTCACCTACGTGCTGCTCAAGCGGGTGGGCATCGACCCCTTCATCACCGTTCCAATCGTCATGGCAGCCATGTTCGTGATCGGTTACGTGTTACAGCGGTTCCTGATCAACCGGGTGGCGAGGTCGGGCATGCTCCTGACCATGGTGATCACCTTCGGGCTGAACATCTCCCTGATCAACATCGCCCTGCTGATCTGGTCACCCGACTATGTCGCGGCGAGCCCCAAGTACAGCGGGACCTCCTTTACCCTCGCCGGCATCGTCATCCCCGAGGTCCAGTTGATGGTCTTCACCTTGGCCCTCGCGCTGGGCGGATTCCTGTACTTCCTCCTCAACCGCACCAAGACAGGGCTGGCGATCCGGGCGGTGGCCTTGCACCGGGAAGCGTCCCAGTTGATCGGCGTCAACCTCAGCCACACCTACGGTCTGACCTTCGGGATCGGGGCCGCCCTGGCGGGAGGGGCGGGAGCGCTGGTGGGGACCACCCATCCGATCCACCCCTTCATGGGGGAGCCTTTCCTGCTGAGGTCCTTCGTGATCACGGTGCTTGGCGGCCTGGGCAGCGTGCCGGGGGTGATGATCGGGGGGCTGGTCCTCGGCCTCGCCGAGACCCTCGGCGCCTCGTTCGTCGGCCCCGGCTACCAGGAAGCCATCGCCTTCGTTCTGTTGGTCATCGTCCTGATCATCAGACCGCAGGGACTGCTAGGCAAGAAGTTCTACGGTTAGCCCCCAGCGAGGTGTAACGGATGAAGGCTAAGAGCCTGGCACAATGGCTCCCGGCGGTCCTTTTGGTGGCGGCGGCGATCTTCCTCGCGCTGGGGCCGTTCTTCTTGAAGGGTTACTGGATCCGCGTTCTCACCAGCATGTTCATGTTCGCCGTCGTCGCCGAGGGAATCAACCTCATCGCCGGCTACACGGGGTACCCCGCCTTCGGCAATGTGGTTTTCTTCGGGGTCGGAGCCTATACGGTCGCGATCCTGATGACCAGGGCCGGGCTTCCCTTCGCGGTGTCCCTGGTGGCCGCGGGGGTGGTCGCGGCGCTCTTCGCGGTGGTGCTGGGCTTCCCCATCCTCCGGTTGAGCGGCCACTACTTTGCCATCGCCACCATCGGCGTGAACATCGCCACCCGGGAGATCGTGACCAACCTCGACGTCACCGGGGGTGGGCACGGGATCGCGCTGCCGGTGGCGCAGGGATCGCCCGCGGTGCTCTACGGCTTCTTCTATTACCTGATGTTCCTGTTGATGGTGGCGACGGTGGCGGCCACCTGGTGGATTTCCCGCAACCCCTTCGGCTTCGCGCTGCGGGCCATTCGCGACGAGAAGGACGCCGCCGAGGTGATGGGGATCGACACCACCGTGTACAAGGTCGCCGCCTGGGCGGTGAGCGCCCTGTTCACCGGGTTGGCGGGCGGGATCTACGCCTACTGGATGTCTTTTCTGGAGCCGGCCTACGCCTTCGACGTCACCATCTCCGTCAAGGGGTTCGCGATGATGCTTATGGGCGGCCTGGGAACGGTGACGGGTCCGGTCCTGGGAGCCTTCTTTCTGGAACTTCTGTCCGAGGTCGTTTGGGGCAGCTTCCTTAACCTGCACCTGCTGATCCTCGGACTCTTCATCATCCTGGTGGTTATCTTCATGCCCCGCGGTCTGCTCAACTGGCTCAACGGTTGGCGGCTGTTGAGGAAGTCGCTGGGATTAGAGCAAAGGGGGTGAGAGGTTTGGCGACGACGCTGCTGGACGGGACCGACGTCACCCGGCGGTTCGGGGGAGTCGCGGCGCTCAGCCACGTGGACTTCCACGTCCACCGGGGTGAAATCCTGGGCGTGATCGGTCCTAACGGATCGGGCAAGACCACCCTGCTCAACGTCATCAGCGGGATCTTCCCCTTGAGCGGCGGCACCATCAACTTTAAGGGCCAGCGGCTGAACGGTCTCAAACCCCACGTCATCGGCAGAATGGGCATCGCCCGCACCTTCCAGGTGGTCAAGCCCTTCGGCGGCCTGACGGTGCAGGAGAACGTGGCCGTCGGCGCCCTCTTTTGCCAGCCTGAGCGCCCCCGGATGGGGGAGGCCCTGGAAAAGGCGGAGGATGCCCTGGAGAGCGTGGGGCTGTGGCACCGCCGGAACGCGGCCCCCTCGGAACTGACCACCTCCGACCGCAAACGGCTGGAACTGGCCAGGGCCCTGGCCACGGGCGCGGAAATGGTCCTGCTGGACGAGGTTATGGCGGGCCTCAACCACAAGGAGGTCGACAAGACCATGGACCTGATCCGTCAATTGCACGCCAGGGGCCTCACCATCGTCATCATCGAGCACCTGATGAAGACCATCATGGGGCTTTCCGACCGGATCATGGTCCTGCACCACGGGGAGAAGATCGCGGACGACGTGCCCCAGGTCGTCGTCAACGACGAGACGGTCATCAAGGCCTACCTGGGCGAGCGCTACACCAGGGCGAGACAATCTCGCGTTAGTGAGGAATGAGGCGGAGATGGCACTGCTGCGCGTAGAGAAGCTCAACGTCGCCTACGGGGACGTGCAAGTCCTGTGGGACGTGGACCTGACCGTCGAGGCCGGCGACCTGACCGCCATCGTGGGTTCCAACGGCGTCGGGAAGACCACCCTGCTGAACTCCATCTCCGGGCTGCTCTTCCCCCGGACGGGCCAGATCTATTTCGACGGCGCCTCGATCACCCGCATCCCTTCCTACGACCGGGTCCGGCTGGGGATCGCCCAGGCCCCGGAAGGCCGCAAGCTTTTCGCCGGTATGACGGTCCGGGAAAACCTGCTCGCGGGCGCCTATACCATAACCGAATTCAGGCGGGTCAACGAAACCCTCGGTTGGGTGCTGGACTACTTTCCCGAACTCCGGCGCCGCACCTCGCAGCTCGCCGGGACCATGAGCGGGGGCGAGCAGCAGATGTGCGCCATCGGGCGGAGCCTGATGTCCCGGCCCCGGCTGCTCTTGGTCGACGAGATGTCGCTGGGGCTGGCCCCGGTCATTGTCGACCGGCTCATCGAGATCCTGGGTCGCATCAACCGGGAGGAGGGGATGAGCATCCTCCTGGTCGAGCAGGACGTTCAGGTGGCCCTGGAACTGGCGCGCAAAGGCTACGTGATCGAAGCCGGGCGGATCGCCTTGCAAGGCCCATCCGCTGAACTCTTGGCCGACAACCGCGTCAAGGAGGCCTACCTGGGGCTATAGCCCCTTTTGGCCGTGCAGTAGCTGGAATTAGCCCGAGGAGGTCGCTTTGATGCCCCAGGAGATCAAGGACCTGCATACGTATCTCCGTGACCTCGAGGCCCGGCACCCGGAGGCGATGCTCCGGATCAAGCGGCCCATCAGCCTCCGGTACGAACTCACCGCCCTGCAGAAGAAGCTGGAGGACCTGAAGAAGTACCCGGTCATCGTGGCGGAGCGCCCGCTGAAGGTTGACGGGTCCCCCAGCGAGCATCCCGTGGTGGTGAACCTGACCGCCAGCCGCTACCTGGTGGCCGAGGCCATCGGCATTGATCCGCGGCGGGTGGCCCTGGAGTACTCCGGCAAGACCGCCGCCCGCGTCGCGCCGGTGGTGGTCGCCAAGCAGGAGGCGCCCGTCAAGCAGGTGGTCGTCAAGGGCGAGGCGGTCGACCTCCTGCGACTCCCCATCCCTCTCCACCAGGAGCTCGACCCCGGGCCTTACGTGGCGGCCGGTTACGTGGTCACCTGCGACCCCGAGACCGGCGTCGACAATTCGGCCCTGCAGCGGCTCTGGGTCAAGTCGAAGAACCGCGCCGGTTACTTTCCGGCCTCCACCTCCCACGCCATGGCCAACCTGGCCAAGTGGTGGAACCGGGGGGAAGACATGCCGATCGCCGTCTGGATCGGCCACCACCCGGCGGCCCTGGGCGGCGGGCAAGTGAAACTCGGGTACCCGGAGAGCCATTGGCCGGCCATGGGCGGCGCCCTGGGCCAGCCCCTGCGCCTGGTCCCCACGGAGACCTTCGGGGAGAAGCTGATGGTCCCGGCCGACGCGGAGATCGTCATTGAGGGTTACGTCCCCCGGGAGGTGTACGAGGCGGAGGGGCCCTTCGGCGAGTACACCGGTTACGCCGGGGCGCAGCGCCCCAGCCCGGTGGTGGAGGTGACCTGCGTCACCCACCGCCGGGACGCCATCTTCCACGACTTCGGGGTGGGTCTGGCCGACATGCTGGTGCTGGGAATGTTCCCGCTGGAGGCCCGGGTCTACCAGATCGTCAAGCAACTGGTCCCGGAGCTGGTGAACGTCCACTTCCCTCTTTCCGGCCACCGTTTCCACGCCTACCTGCAGCTCAGCAAGACGCGGCCGGGGATTGGGAAGGACGCCATCCTGGCCGCCCTGCCCTGCGATTCCAGGCTCAAGCACGTCATCGCCGTGGACGACGACATCGACGTCTTCAACGAAGCGGAGGTTCTGTGGGCGGTGGCCACCAGGACCCAGTGGGACAAGGATCTGGTGGTAATCCCTGGCGCCTCGATCTTCCCCCTGGACCCCAGCGCCCCCTACCCCGGCACCTTCGGCACCAAAGGGGGGATTGACGCGACCTGCCCGCCGCCGCTCGACCTCGGGATGCCCAGGCAGTTCCAGGCCACCAACAAGGTGCCGGACGAGGTGGCCGGGCGGGTCAGGGTGGAGGACTATGTTGACGAGGGTTCGCTGGCCAAGTTTCCAGGCTCCTTCTAGGGGAGGAAGTCGGCATGAGCGTCGAAAAGGTCGGGCAGTCGCGGGACGTCTGGGTGATGTGCCCCCATTGCCACGGGGTTTTCTACGTCGACCGGAGCTTCTACACGCCCAAGTTCGATCGGATTGCGCTGTATTGCCCCCGGTGTCATAAGGAGTTCGCCAAGGAGGATTCCCCCCAGACCTGGGGACGCTAGAAAGTCTTTGACTATTCTTTGGAGGTGTTAGCGGATGCTGAAGTCCGTAGGATCCAAGAGACGGTCCCTGAGCGCGTTAGTGGCCCTGTTGCTGGTCGGCAGCGCCCTGCTTTCCGCCTGCGGCGGAAGCGGCGGCGGGCAGAGCGCCGGCGCGAAGCCGGAAGGCGGCAAGACCGGCAAGCTTGCCGGTTCCGAGGTGAGGATCGGCGCCATCGTCCCCAGCAGCGGTCCCGTGGCGGAGTGGGGCAAGACCAACACCGCCGTGCTGAAGATGGTCGAGAAGCGGATCAACGACGCCGGCGGAATCGACGGCAAGCCCCTGAGGATCATCTTCTTCGACAGTGGCGCCAAGCCTGACCAGGCCGCCAACGGCGTCCGCAAGCTCGCCAGCGACGACAAGGTCCTGGCCATCGCCGGCCCGGCCCTCTCCAGCGAGGCGGAGGTCGCCTTCCCGGTCGCCAACCAGCAGAAGATCGTCGTGATGTCCCAGAACTCCTCCAAGCCCGGCGTCGCGGCCAAGAACCGCCCCTGGGCCTACCGGGACACCGTCGATGAGGCCGTCTTCGCCGCGAAGACCGCGCCCTGGTTCGTGAAGAAGTTCAACGTCAAGAAGGTCGCCGTCGTTTACGACGCTAAGGACGCCGTCGGCACCTCCCTGGGCACCAAGGTGCTGCCCGGGGCCTTCAAGAATCTCGGCGTCACCGTGGTCAACGAGAACAGCCCCATCACCTTCACCACCACCGACGTCGACGTCACCGCCCAGGTGACCAAGCTGAAGAGCCTGGAGGCCGACGCCGTCATCATCGGGGCCTTCTACAACGGCTCCTCCACCATCCTGCGCGAGATGAAGCGCCAGGGCGTCCTGATCCCGGCCATCGGCGGGTCGCCCTTCATCTCCTCGGCCATCCTGGAGGCCGCCCCGGAGATTCCCATCGTCTCGGCGGCCACCTACTTCCCCGGCCTGGACCGGGCCCGGGCCAAGGAGTTCACTGACCAGGCCACCAAGGCCATCAAGGACGCGGGCAACCTGCCGGCGGGCACCGAGCCCAACATGTTCGACGCCAACATGGACGAAATCGTCAACATCTTCGTCGAGGCGATCCTGAAGTCCGGGGTCACCAACGATCCCAAGAACCTCGAGCAGGACCGGGAAAAGATCCGCGACTACGTGGCCAACCTCAAGGAGTTCCAGGGCGTTGGCGGTCGCGTCGGTCTCAACAAGGACGGCGACGGTGACAAGGAGTTCTACGTCGTGCTCGGCCAGAACGGCAAGTGGGCCGTGGTGGACACCAGCAAGTAACGGCCGCGGAGGTCGGCAATGTTCTTACAGCAGCTAGTTAACGGCATCATGCTGGGGAGCGTTTACACCCTGGTGGCGCTGGCCTACACCCTGGTGATGGGGATTCTCGGCGTGCTCAACATCGCGGTGGCCGAGACCTTCACCTTCGGCGGTTACGTCGGGCTGGCCCTGCTCCTGCTGAAGGCCCCGGTGGCGGTGGCCCTGGTCGGGGCCATGGCCGGCGGCGCCGCGCTGGGGGCCATCATCGAGCGGTTCGGATACCGGCCCCTCAAGCACGCACCGGTGGTCATGCCACTCCTGAGCACGATCGGATTTTCGCTCCTCTACCAAAACGTCGTGACCAACGTGTGGGGCTCCGACCCCATCCAGTTCCCGTCGGCCCTCTTCTCCGCCAAGCACCAGATCGGGCCGGTGATGATCTCCGGGATGCAGGCCTGGATCGTCGCCAGCACCCTGGTGATGGTGCTGGCGCTGGGGCAATTCCTGAAATACAGCCGCGTCGGCCGGGGGCTGCGGGCGGTGGCGGAGAACCCCCTGGCCGCCGCCATTCTCGGCGTCGACCCGGGACTCGTCACCACCGTTACCTTCCTCATCTCCGGCGCCCTCGCCGGCGCCGCCGGCCTCCTGGTCGGGCTCAACTACTCCGCCATCACCCCGCAGATCGGCGGCGAGGTCGGACTGCGGGGCATCGCCGTGATGGTGGTGGGCGGTGTGACCAACGTATGGGGAGCTCTCCTGGCCGGGCCGATCCTGGGGATCAGCCAGGTGATGGCCGCCGCGTACCTGGGCGCCTCGTACCAGGACCTGGTGGTCTACGGCCTGCTGATCGTGATGCTCTGGATCAGGCCGGGAGGGCTTCTCGGTTCGCCCGACCAGTTGAGGAGGCGAGTCTAGGTGCTCAGCAGCTACGAACTCGGGCTCCTCGCCCAGATCGGCATCAACCTGCTCCTGGCGCTGAGCGTGTACGTAATCCTATCCGCCGGGCAGCTCTCCCTGGGCAACGCCGGCTTTATGGCCCTGGGTGCCTACACCGCCTCCGTGCTGACGGTCAAGGCCGGCTGGCCGCTGACCCTGGCCCTGCTCGCCGGCGGAGCGCTGAGCGGCGTGGTCGGGCTGATCGCGGGGTTGCCAGCCCTGCGCATGTCGGGCATCTACCTGGCGATGGTGACCCTCGGGGTCGGGCAGATGGTCTCGGCCTTCTTCCTGGTCTTCAAGTACACCGGGGCGGAGCGGGGCTTCTTCGGGATGTCCCCGGTGCAAACCTCGGTGATCTGGGCCTGGGCTTTGGGCCTGGGCCTGCTGACCTTCCTTCTGGAACGGACCCGGATCTGGCTCGGGGTCCGGGCGGTGAACGACGATGAGTTCGCCGCCCAGGTGGTCGGTCTGAACACCACCGTGGTCAAGCTGGGCGTCTTCATTTACGGCGCGGGCCTGGCCGGGGTGGCCGGCGGGCTGTACGCCCATTACAACGTCTACATCGAGCCCCACATGTTCGGTTTCATGGAGTCGGTGGTGATGGTGCTGTACGTGGTCCTGGGCGGATCGCAGACGATCTGGGGCCCCGTGCTGGGCACCGCGGTCCTCACCCTGCTGCCGGAGGCCCTGCGGTTCATGGCCGACTGGCGGGACGGCCTCTACGGGGCGCTCCTGATCCTGATGCTGGTGTTCCGCCCCTACGGCATCGTCACGCGGGACCTGTTCCGGGGCTTGCGGGGCGGCGGGTTAAGGGGAAAGGAGGGGTCGTAAATGGCGGAGACCCTGCTTCGCCTGCGGGAGGTTTCCAAGTCTTTCGGCGGCACCCGCGCCGTTCATAACCTCTCCCTGGAGGTCGAGGCCGGCAGCATCCACGGCCTGATCGGCCCCAACGGCGCCGGCAAGACCACCGTCTTCAACCTGATCACCGGGGTCTACCCCGTCTCCGGGGGGACGATCGTCTTTGACGGCCGGGACACCACCGACCAACCCCCCCACCGGATCGCGGCCCTGGGGGTCGCCCGGACCTTTCAGAACATCCGCCTGTTCCAGAGCATGACCGTCTGGGAGCACGTCCTCTTCGGCCAGACCCTGAAGGAACACCGCGGCCTGAGCCTCCTGCTGCCGGCCCGGTGGCTGGCCGCGTCCATCGGGACGGAGGCGGAAGGGATCCTTCGCCTGACCGGCCTGTGGGAGGTCCGCGACCAGCCCGCCGGCACCCTTGCCTACGGCTACCAGCGCCGGGTCGAGATCGCCCGGGCCTTGGGCAGCCGCCCGCAGCTCCTGCTTCTGGATGAGCCGGCCGCCGGCATGAACCCGTCGGAAAGCATGGAACTGCGCCGGCTCGTGCATTCCCTGCGCGAGGCCGGCCGGACGGTGCTGCTGATCGAGCACGACATGGCCTTTGTAATGGGCCTCTGCGACCGGATCACCGTCTTGAACTTCGGCGAAGAGATTGCCGACGGCACCCCGGAGCAGATCCAGCGGGACCCGCAGGTCCTGGAGGCCTACCTGGGGGCCGAGGAAGGGGAAGGTGAATCCGGTGTTGTCCGTTAGCGGCCTGCACTTCAGCTACGGCCAGATCAAGGCCCTGAAGGGCATCAATATCCAGGTCGGCCGGGGAGAGATCGTCACCATCATCGGCGCCAACGGGGCCGGCAAGACCACCTTGATGAAGGTCCTGGCGGGTGTGCTCCCCGCTCGGCGGGGCAGCCTCCGGTTCGGCGGCCTGGACGTCACCCGCCAGGGCTCCCCCCACCGGGTCCCGCGCGGGATGGTCCTGGTCCCGGAGGGGCGACAGATTCTGGGCCTGATGACCGTGCAGGAGAACCTGATGATGGGCGGCTTCACCCGCCGGGACACCCGGAACCTGCGGCCGGAAATCGAGGCCGTCTACGCCCGGTTCCCCAACCTGGCCAACCGCCGCAACCTCCCCGCCGGCCTGCTGAGCGGGGGCGAGCAGCAGATGCTGGCCATCGGCCGGGCCCTGATCGCCAAGCCCAGGCTCCTGATGCTGGATGAACCCTCCCTGGGCCTCGCGCCGCTGGTGGTCAAACAGATCTTCAAGACGATTACCGACCTCCGCGCGGACGGGATCACCATCCTGCTGGTGGAACAGAACGCCCGCCAGGCCCTGGCCATCTCGGACCGGGCCTACGTCCTGGAGGGCGGCCGCCTGGCGCTGGAGGGGCCGGCCTCGGAACTGGCCCGGAGCAGCGAGGTGCAGCACCTTTACCTGGGTGGGCGGACCGCGGCCACCACCGAATAGCGACGCCGAAAAGCAGGATTTCAAACCGTTGTGTCGAAACAAATACTCCGTTCAGTATACGATATATCAGTTGGGGCGGGGAAGGGGAAGGGAAGAGAATGGAGAAGCGCTTTTACACCGAGATGGAATCTGCCTCCAGGGACGTCTTGCGCGCCTATCAGGATCAGAAGCTCCGGGAACAGGTGGCTCACGCCTACCGGAACAGCCCGTTCTACCGGCGCAAGATGGACGAGGCGAAGGTCAAGCCGGAAGCCATTCGGACCCTGGACGACCTGCCGCGGCTGCCTTTCACGACCAAGGAGGAACTCAAGGAAAGCCAGGCCCAGCACCCGCTGTGGGGCGACTTCCTGGCCGTCCCGATGGAGGACGTGCTGAGGATTCACATGACCTCCGGGACGACCGGGCGCCCGGTGCTGATCCTGGACACCCCGGAGGACTGGCACGGGTTCTACCACTCCTACGCCAGGTCGCTCTGGGCCTTCGGCGTCAGGAAGTCCGACCTGGTGATGACGGCCTTCAGCTACGGGCCCTGGATCGGCTTCTGGTCCGGGTTTTACGCCGCGCAGGACGTCGGCGCCACGGTCCTCCCCAGCGGCGGGATGTCCACCGACCAGCGGATCGACATGCTCCTGAACTACCCGATCACCGTCCTCGGCTGCACTCCCTCCTACGCGCTGTACCTGGCCGAACAGGCCCGCAAGCGGGGCATCGACCTGGCGAAGGAGGCCAAGGTGCGGATCACCTGGCACACCGGGGAGCCCGGGGCCAGCATCCCCGCCACCCAAAAACTGATCGAGAAGGCCTACGGGGCCAAGGTCTACGACCTGCCCGGGCTGACGGAGATCGCCGCCTGGGGGTTCGGCTGCGAGGCCCAAAACGGCAACATTCACGTCCACGAGGACTACGTCTACCCCGAGATCCTGGACGTGGAGACCGGGAAGCCGGTGCAGCCCGGCCAGCAGGGCGAACTGGTCTTCACCAGCCTCTACCGCAAGGCCATGCCGCTATTGCGCTACCGCACCAAGGACATCGTCAAGCTGGCGGAAACCCCCTGCGAATGCGGCCGCAGCCTGGTCGCCATCCAGGGCGGGGTGATCGGCCGGCTGGATGACATGAAAAAGGTCCGGGGCGTCATCGTCTACCCCAGCCGGATCGAGGAGATCGTCCGCGAGGTGGCCGGCGTCGACGAGTTCAAGGTGGTGCTCCGCCGGGTCCAGGGCCTCGACGACATTCTGGTCCAGCTCGACCCGTCCCCGGGCCTGGCGGGCGAGCAGTTGGCCGGGCTGCAGGAAAAGGTCAGCCAGGATTTGCGCCTGGGCCTCGGCATCCGCTGCACGGTTGAAGTGGTGCAGTCCGGGAGCCTCCCCAGGTGGGACCACAAGGCGCGCCGGGTTAGGGACGAGCGCGAGGAGGTGCCCTTCTAGGCGTGGGGAAGGACCTGCGGCAGGCGCTCAAGGTGCTCGAGGATCACGGCCGGCTCAAAACGGTCAGCGCCCCGGTGGACCGGGTCTTCGAGGTGGCGGGGATCCTCCGCCGCGTGGAGGGAGGGCCGGCGGTCCTCTTCACCGACGTCACCGGATCGCCCTACCCGCTCCTCGGAGGTCTCACGGATAGCCGGGAAAAGATCGCCCTCGTGCTGGGGACCAGCGCGCGCGACCTGCTGCCCTTCACCGTCCGGGCCTTGCAAAACCCGATTTCCCCGGTTCTCGTCGAGCGGGCTCCCTGCCAGGAGATCGTCGAATCGGAACCGGACCTGTCCACCCTGCCGATTCCCACCCTCTCGGAACGGGACGGGGGGCCTTACCTCACCGGTGGGCTGCACCTCTCCCACAACCCCGAAAACGGCATCCGGAACGCCAGCATGCACCGCAACCAACTGAAGGGCCGCGACCGGCTGGGGATCTGGATGGCTCCCACCCATCTCTTCCACCACTACCTGGCCGCCGCGCGGCGGGGTCGACCGCTGCCCGTGGCCATCGCCATCGGGGTTCACCCCGCCCTGTTGGTGGCCTCCCAGTTGCGCCTGCCCTTCGACGTCGACGAACTAACCTACGCCGGGGCGCTGCTGGGGGAACCGGTGGAGATGGTGCGCTGCCGCACCATTCCGGTGGAGGTGCCGGCGCAGGCGGAATTCGTCCTGGAGTGCGAAATTCTGCCCGAGGTCAAGGAACCAGAGGGTCCCTTCGGCGAATTCGCGGGGCTCTACGGCGCCGTCCGGGACTCCTGGGTGATGCGGGTGAAAGCCGTCACTCACCGTGCGGACGCCATCTACCATAACGTGATGTGCGGGATGTCGGTGGAAAACCCTGTTCTCGGCGCGGTGGGGCGCGAGCCCTCCCTGTACCAGGCGGTGAAGGCGGCGGTGCCGACCGTGCGGGACGTGCACATGCCGGTGGCGGGAGGGCGCGGCAACTTCGACGCCGTCGTGTCGATCAAGAAGGTCATGGAGGGCGAGCCCCAGAAGGCGGGGTTCGCCGCCTTCGCGGCGCAGGACTTGCTCAAGTTCGTGGTCGTGGTGGATGATGACGTCGACGTGTACAACTTCAACGAGGTGGAGTACGCCATCTGCACCCGGATGCGCGCCGACCAGGACATCCACGTCATCCGGGGCGTGAAGACGGTCGCCCTGGACCCGATGGGCGATGAATACGCCCCGGCGAGGTCCACCGTCGCCAAAATGATCATCGATGCGACCAGGCCCTTCGGCCAGAAGCCGGAGACCCTCGACCAGGCCGATGTGCCGGCGAGCGTCAAGGACATGGTCAGCAAGAAGTGGAAGGTCTACGGGCTGTAGACATCAACTGGGAGGGAACGCGTTGGATAACGTCCGGTACTTCTTTGAACCCAGCAGCGTGGCGGTGGTAGGTGCTTCCACCAACCCGCAGCGCGGCGGGTACATCATCGTCGACAACCTGGTCAGGACCTTCCAGGGCCCCATCTACCCGGTCAATCCCAAGGCGGATACGATCTGCGGCCTGAAGTGCTACCCGTCGGTCGCCGACATCCCGGGTGCGGTCGACCTGGCGGTGGTGCTCGTCCCGGCCAAGACCGTGCCAGGGGTGATCCGGCAGTGTTCGGCCAAGGGAGTCAAGGCGGTGATCATCGAAGCCGGCGGCTTCGCCGACGCGGGGCCGGAAGGCAAGGCGCTGCAGGACGAAATCGTGGCCATCGCGGCCGAAACCGGCATGCGCCTGTGGGGTCCCAACTGCGGCGGTCACATCTGCTCGTCCCCGCCCCTGTCGACGACCTTTATAATGAAGACGGAACCCCTCGCCAAGGGCCCGGTCAGCTTCGTCTCCCAGAGCGGAATGATGGCCGGCGGCCTCTACGTCCAGATGATCAGTGTGGGACAGCCCCGGATCAACAAGACCTGCACGATCGGCAACCGTTGCGACGTCAACGAATCCGACCTGCTGGAATACCTGGCCGGGGATCCGACCACCGAGGTCATCGGCCTGTACCTGGAGTCGATCATCAACGGGCGGCGGTTCGCCGGGGCCCTGCGGGCGGCTTCGGCCCGGAAGCCGGCCGTGATCCTGAAGGGCGGCCGGACCGACCTCGCCGCCCAGGCCGCCATGAGCCACACCGGCACCCTGGCCGGCAACGACCGCATCGCCGACGCGCTGATGCGCCAACTGGGCGCGTACCGGGTCAACGATTTCGTCGAACTCCTCGACCTGACCAAGGCCTTCTCGCTCCTGCCCAAGGGCTTGCAGGGCAAGCGGATCGGCGTGCTGACCTTCACCGGCGGCGGCGCGGTGACGGCTTCCGACCTCCTGGGCACCTACGGCTTCGAGCTGGCGCGGATCGGCGAGCAGACCAAGGCTAAGCTGCGCCAGATCTTCCCGCCGTGGCTCGAACCCGGGAACCCCGTGGACGTCTGGTCGACCATCGAGCAGCAGGGCCTGGACCGCACGATGCAGGTCAGCATTGACGCCCTGCTCGGGGATGAGGGCGTGGACGGCGTCTTGGTCTTGCCGATCGCCTTCGACTACTTTGCCGACTTCGATTTCAAGACCTTCACCGAGATCATCAAACGGCACGGTAAGCCGGTGCTGACCTGGCTGATCGGGGAAGCCGACCACATGCCGGTCTGGACCCGGAAGCTGGAGGACGGGGGAGTTCCGGTCTACCCTGGGCTGGAGACCTGCGTCAAGGCGCTGCGGGCCGAGTACGACTACCAGCGCTGGCTCAACCGTTCCGTGGAGCCCCTGGGCGCCGGCCCGGTGGCCCCCGCCGTGCTGCGGGAGACCCAGGCCCTGCTGACCCAGGCCGCCAACTCCGGGCGGCGGGTCCTGACCGAACACCAGTCCAAGGAACTGCTTTCCCGGTGGGGAATCCCCGTGACCCGGGAGGCGGTCGCCCGGTCCGAGGAGGAGGCCGTGGAGGCGGCCGGCCGGATTGGCTACCCCGTGGCCATCAAGGTTTCCGCGGCGGAGATCACCCACAAGACGGACATCGGCGGCGTCAAGCTCGGCCTCGCCGGCGAGGCGGAGGTGCGCGAGGCGTATCGCCAGGTGATGCGGGCGGCCCGCTCCGCCGATCCCCAGGCGGCGGTGGAAGGGGTGCTGGTGCAGGAGATGGTCGGCGACGGAACGGAGGTCATCATCGGTGTGACCAACGACGCCGAATTCGGGCCGACGATCATGTTCGGGCTGGGCGGCGTGCTCGTGGAGGTCCTCAAGGACGTCTCCCTGCGGGTGCTGCCGATCTCCCGGGGCGACGCCGAGGAGATGGTCAAGGAAATCAAGGGCTACCGGGTGCTGGAGGGGGTCAGGGGCAAGCCCCGCGGCGACCTCGGAGCCCTGGTGGAAGTCCTGCAGCAGGTCGCCGCCATGGCCGGCGCCCTGGAGGACCAGATCGCCGAACTGGACATCAACCCGCTGATCGTACGACCCGGGGGCCAGGGAGTGGTGGCGGTGGATGCTCTGGTCGGGCTGAAGGAGAGGAAGGGGTAAAGTGGGGCTCAGACGGATCGAGAAACCGCAATCCCTGAGGGACAGGGCCTACGAGGAGATCAAGCAGGCGATCATCTCCCAGAGTCTCAAACCCGGCCAGGAACTCCGGGAGCGCGAGATCAGCGAACTCCTGGGGATCAGCCGCACGCCGGTGAGGGAGGCGCGCCAGGCCCTGGAGCGGGAGGGCTGGGTCAGGACGATCCCGTGGAAGGGAGTCTACGTCTGCGACATCTCCCCCGAGGAGATCGAGGAGGTCTTCCAGTTGCGGCAGGCCAACGAGGGCCTGGCCGTGGAACTGGCCGCCGACCGGGCCACGGAGGCGGAACTGGCCCACCTGCAGGTGCTTATCAAGGGGCAGGTGAAGGCCGCCGACCGCGGCGACCGGCAGACCTTCATCAATCTCGATCGCGACTTCCACGTATACCTGGCGGAGCTTTCGGGCAACCGCCGTCTCAACTACCTGCTCAGCAACCTCAGCGACCAGATGAAGCGCCTGGGCACGCAGGCCATCAGCATGGAGGGGCGGACCCGCACCACCCTCGCGGAACACGAGCGGATCGTCGCCGCCCTGGCCAAGCGGGACGCCCAGGGAGCGCGCCGGGCGATGGATGTGCACATCCTGAGCACCCGCTCGGCGGTTATCAACTCCCTTACCAAGCAGGGTTAGGCACCACGGTTTACCAACGGGAGGGTTCGGTTTGACCAACCAGTTAAACTTGCAAGTGGTGACCCAAGAAGGCTCCTACCAAGCCCTGATCGCGGTCAATCGCCTCACTTGCCTCGGGTATACCGGCCGGGATCAGGCCAAGGTCAGGGCGCACATCGAGGAACTGGCCAGGATCGGGGTGAAACCACCCACCGCGGTCCCGGCGGTCTACCGGATTCCGCCGGGTCGAGCCAGCACCGGAAACAGCATCACCGTGGCCGCCGAGACGACGTCGGGAGAGGTGGAGGGCGTCCTGGTCCTGAACGGGCAGAAGGTCTTCGTGGCCGTGGGGAGCGACCACACCGACCGCCGGCTGGAGGCGGAGGACGTCCCCAAGGCGAAGGCGATCTGCCCCAAGGTGCTTTCGCCCCGCGTCTGGGACTTCGATGAGGTCAAGGGCCACTGGGACCAGTTGATCATCCGCAGTTGGGTCACCGACGACAAGGGGCGCCGCCTGTACCAGGAAGACCGGTTGCAGTCGCTGCTGGATCCCCAGCGGGCGCTCGCCGAGGCCGGCGATTCCACCCCCGGTCACCTGATCTTCTGCGGCACCGCGCCGGTGCGCGGCGAGGTGAGCTACGCGCAGGCGTGGGAACTGCAACTGGAAGACCCGGTGCTCAACCGCTCCCTGGAGCACACCTACGTGGTAAAGGTGAACAAACCATGAAACTAACGCTAGCGATGGTGCAGATGGACGTCGCCCTCGGCCAGCCGGAAGCGAATCGGCGCAAGGTGGAGCGGCTGCTGGAGAAGGCTGCGGACCGTAGGCCCGACCTGATCCTTTTGCCCGAGATGTGGAACACCGCCTACGCCCTGGAGACGATCCAGGAAGTCGCCGACCACGACGGCCACCCCACCATGGCGCTGATGGCCGGCTTGACCAAAAAGACGGGGGCCAACATCCTGGCCGGTTCCGTCGCCGACCTCCGGCAGGGCCAGGCCTACAACACGGCCTACGTCTTTGACCGGCAAGGGCGCCGGGTCGCGGAATACAGCAAGATTCACCGGTTCAGGCTAATGGACGAGGAGAAGTACATCACCGCCGGCAAAGAACCCTGCACCTTCGAACTCGACGGGGTGAACTGCGGACTCATCATTTGCTACGACCTCCGGTTCCCGGAGCTGGCCCGGACCCTGGCGCTGGCCGGCGCGAAAATCATGTTTGTCCCGTCCGAATGGCCCCATCCGCGGCTGAATCACTGGCGGACGTTGCTGGTGGCCCGGGCCATCGAGAACCAGATGTACGTCGCCGGTTGCAACCGGGTGGGAAAGAAGGGCGATACTGCCTTCTTCGGCCACTCGATGCTCGTCGATCCATGGGGCGAGATCGTGGCCGAGGGAGGGGAAGAGGAAGGCGTCATCTATGCGGAGATCGACCTGGCGAAGGTCGAGGAGGTCAGGCGCGTGATGCCGGTCTTCGCGGACCGGGCGCCGGGCGCCTACGCCTGCCATAACTGAGGAGGAACAACCATGCCCAAGCCGGAGTTGGAGTTCTTCGACGTGAGTTCCATCCCGTGGCAGCCCGTGGCCGGGGTGGAAGGCCTCTACGAAAAGATTCTGAGCCGTGATCCCGGGACCGGCGACTACACCAGGTTGCTCCGGTTCGATCCCGGTTGCGACACGACCCCCAACGGCGTGCAACGGCATGACTGCTGGGAGGAGGTCTGGATCATCGAGGGCGAGATGCACGATCTCCCGCTGGACCAGACCTTCACCCGGGGCATGTACGCCTGCCGTCCCCCGGGGATGCCCCACGGCCCCTGGAAGTCCGCCAAGGGCTGCATGACCTTTGAGATCCGCTACTACAAGTAGCAAGAAGGAATGGCACGAGATGTCTACGCCGGTCATCGACTTCCATGTCCACGGCGTTCCGATGGGGGAGATCCCGCCGGGTTTCGCCGACTTCCTGAAGCGGCAGACGGGCGAGGATCTTGCCCAATTGATCGCCAGGTACGCGTCGCCCCAGGAGTTTCTGCGGCTGCTCGATAACTCCGGCGTGCGGTACGCGGTGGTGCTGGCGGAAGTGGCGCCAGTCACCTCCGGAACGGTCAGCAACGACTTCGTCCGGGATTTTTGCCGGTCGAGCCCGCGGCTGATTCCCTTCGCGAGTGTCAACCCGTTCATGACCAATCAGCCGGCGCGCGAGCTGGAACGCCTGGTGCGGGAGGAGGGCTTCCGGGGCCTGAAACTCTACCCCACTTACCAGTACTTCTACCCCAACGACGCCCTCGTCTACCCTCTCTATGCCAAGGCGGAGGAACTGGGCATTCCGGTGATGTGGCATACCGGCTCTTCCGTCTTTGGCGGGGCCAGACTGAAGTACGGGGACCCCATCTACCTGGACGACGTGGCGGTAGACTTTCCCCGGTTGACCATGCTCCTCTCCCACGGGGGAAGGCCCTTCTGGTACCAGCAAGCCTTTTTCCTGGCCCGGCTGCACCCCAACGTCTACCTGGATCTGACCGGATTGCCGCCCAGGAACCTGCTGACCTATTTTCCCGAACTGGAACGGATCCCTGAAAAACTGGTTTTCGGCTCAGACTGGCCCGGCGTCCCGAATATCAAGAAAAACGTCGAAGACGTGCAGCGTCTGCCCTTGGACGAAAAGACCAAGCAGGCGATCCTCTGGGGCAACGCCGCCCGAATTCTGAAGCTGGGAGTTGCCGCGCAAAGGAGTGAGATGGGTGAGTAACACCGGAGAGAAGTGGGTGGGAAAGAGCGTCAGGCGGTTTGAAGACTTGCGGTTGATCACCGGCCGAGGCGCCTTCATCAACGACCTCACCCCGGTCGCCAACATGCACCACGCCGCCGTCCTCAGGAGCCCGCACGCCCACGCCCGGATCAAGGGCATCGACTGCCGCGAAGCCCTGAAGCTGCCCGGAGTGTTTGGGGTGCTTACCGGAGACGACGTCAAGAAGATGGCCAAGCCCTTCCAGGTGGGGGTTTCCCGGCCGCCCAAGTACTATCCCCTGGCCGTCGACAAGGCGCGCTACTTTGGCGAACCGGTGGCCGTGGTGGTGGCCGTCGACCGCTACGTCGCCGAGGACGCCCTGGACCTGATCAAGGTGGACTACGAGCCCCTGCCGGCGGTGGTCGACGTGGAGAAGGCCCTTGAGCCCGGCGCTCCCATCCTGCATGACGAGTTGGGCGACAACGTCGCCGTCCACCGGAATCTGGTCTATGGTGACGTCGCGGCGGCCTTCGCCGCGGCGGATCTCACGGTCAAGGCCCGGTTCAGCTTCCCCAAGTACGGCTCCACTCCGATGGAGACCTACGGGGTCATCGCCCAGTGGGATCCCCACGCCGGGATGATGACGGTCTGGTCGAATTTTCACGGCCCCTTCATCCTGCACCCGCTGGTCGCCACGATGCTGCAGATACCGGAGAACAAGCTACGTTTCATCGTCCCCGGCGACATCGGGGGTGGGTTCGGGATCAAGACCAGCATCTATCCCTACATCGCCCTGATCGCCCTGGCCGCCAAGAAGCTCGGGTGCGCCGTCAAGTGGATCGAGGACCGTCAGGAACACCTGTCGGCCGGCTCCAGCGGCACCGACCGGATCTCCTACATCGAGGCGGCGGTGAAGCGGGACGGCACCATCTTAGGCCTGAAGACCAAGATCATCGACAACGTCGGCGGGTACATCCGCGCCCCCGAGCCCGCCGACCTCTTCCGCACCACCGGCAACTACCTGGGAGCCTACACGATCGGCGCGGTGGACATCGACGCGTGGGCCGTCCACACCAACAAGTCGCCGACGGGGCCGAACCGCGGCTATGGCTGCCAGCAGCTCTACTTCACCCTCGAGCGCACCGTCGACCTGATCGCCGAGAAACTCGGGATGGACCCCTCGGAGGTCCGCTTCAAGAACCTCATCCGGCCGGAACAGTTCCCCTACCTCACCCCTACCGGCGGGCTGTACGACAGCGGGGACTACCCCGAGGCCTTGCGCAAGGCCCTGGCGATGGCCAAGTACGAGGAGCTTCGCCGGGAGCAGGAAAAGGCCCGGGCCGCCGGCAAGCTGTTCGGGATCGGGATGGTCACCGCGGTGGACCCGTCCGTCTCCAACATGGGTTACGTCACGGTCGCGATCGAGAAGGCGATTCGCCAGAGCCCCAGCTACCTCCCCAAATCAGGGGCCCTGGAGACGGCTACACTGACCATGGACCCGCTTGGCCGGGTGTCCATCTCCACGAACCACTGCCCCCAGGGCCAGGGTCACGAGACCGTCGTCGCCCAGATCGTCGCCGACGAACTGGGCATCCGTCCCGACGAGGTCAACGTCATCACCGAGTTCGACACCGCGACCAGGGTCTGGAGCATCGCCAGCGGCAGCTACTCCAGCCGGTTCGCCTCGGTGGGCGCCAGCGCCATTGCGGGAGTGGCCCGCCAGGCCAAGGAAAAGATCATGAAGATCGCGGGATTCCTGCTCAAGGTGGATCCGGAGCGCCTCGAGCTCCGCAACGGCATGGCGGTCTGCCTGGATGACCCCAGCAAGACGGTGTCCTTGAAGCGCGTCGCCGGGACGGCCCACTGGAACCCGCTCTCCCTGCCGGAAGACATCGGACCCGGCATCTCCGCCACCTACACCTTCAGCTTCCCGACGGCCAAGATGCCGGACGAGGAAGACCACATCAACTCGTCCCAGACCTATGGCTTCATCGCCGACGTCATGGCGGTGGAGATCGACCCGGAGACCGGCAAGGTCAAGATCGTCAAATACGTCAGCGTTCACGACGTCGGCAACATCCTCAACCCGATGATCGTCGAGGGCCAGGTGGTCGGCAGCGCCATGCACGGCATCGGCGGCGCCCTCTACGAGGAAATGGCCTACGACGATGACGGCCAGTACCTGGCCGGGACCTTCGCGGACTACCTCTGCCCCACCGCCATGGAGGCGGTGAAGATGGAGATCGGCCACGTGATCTCTCCGTCGCCGGTCACCGCCCTGGGCTCCAAGGGCGCCGGGGAGAGCTGCTCGATGACCGCCCCCGCGGTGATCGGCAACGCCGTGGCGGACGCCCTCAAGCCCCTGGGAGCCCTCGTTGACCAGCTACCACTGACGCCCGATCGGGTGTGGCGCCTGATCAACCGGAAAGGGGCCAGCGCGTGAAGATCGACGGCAGCCTTACCCTAAACGGGACCCTGGAGCGGGCCTGGCAGGTGATGCTGGACCCCGGCTCTCTCTCCAGGTGCATCCCGGGTTGCGAGCAGCTTGAAGTGGTGGGCGACCACAAGTACCGGGCTACCCTGAAAGTGGGAGTCGCCGCCGTCAAGGGGACCTACGAGGCCATGGTGGAGTTGACCGAGATCGAAAAACCCCGGCACTACAAACTGGTCGTCGAGGGCAGCGGTGGACCGGGCTTCGTGAAGAGCTCGGTGTCCATCGACCTCGAGGACCGGGGGCCCCGGACCGAGGTTGTCTACTCGGTGGACGCCCAGGTCGGCGGGATCGTGGCCGCGGTCGGCCAGCGGATGCTGAGCGGCGTGGCCAAGCTGCTGTTCAACGAATTCTTCAAGGGCGTCAACCGGGAACTGGAGTCCGCTCCGCCCGCATGAGGAGGGATCGAGATGAAACCGGCCAGTTTCGAGTACCTGGAGCCCAAAACAGCCAGGGAGGCCGTGGATCTGCTGGTGCGCTACGGGGATCAGGCCAAGCTCATCGCGGGTGGCCAAAGCCTTGTGCCGCTGATGAATATGCGACTTGCCCGGCCGGACTACCTCATCGACCTTAACGGCGTCGCCGCCCTGAATTACGTCCGCCGGGAGGGCGACGTGCTGGCCATCGGGGCGATGACCCGGCATCACACCGTCGAGACATCGCCGCTGATCCGCGAGCAGTGCCCGCTGCTCGCCGAAGCGGCCGCCAACATCGGCCACCTTCCCATTCGCCACCGGGGCACCATCGGCGGCAGCCTGTGCCACGCCGACCCGTCGGCGGAGATGCCGGCGGCCCTCGCCGTCCTCGGTGGATCAGTGCGGTTGCTGGGACCCGCGGGGGAGCGGACCGTGGCCGCGGAGGACTTCTTTGTCACCTTCCTGACGACCGCCGTGCAGCCGGACGAGGTCCTGGTCGAGGTGAGGGTCCCGGTCAGGGACTCGTCGTGGGGTTGGGCCTTCGAGAAGGTGACGAGGACCCAGGGAACCCTGGCCATCGCCAGCGCCCTGGCGCTCCTGCGCCTGGACGGCCAGCGGGTCGCCGACGTCGGCATCGCCCTGGCCGGCGTAGGTCCGGGCCCGGTGAAGGCCAAGGGGGCCGAGCAGGCCCTGCGGGGCAAGGCGTTTACCGACCAGGCGGTGGAGGAGGCCGCGGCGGCCGCGGCGGCGGCCGCCGACCCGGAGACGGACCTGCACGCCAGCGCCGAGTACCGGCGCCACGCGGTCGGAGTCCTGGTCAAGCGGGCGCTGCTGGGCGCCCGCCAGAGGATCGGAGGGGGGCGTTAAGGTGGTTCCCATCAAACTGGAGGTCAACGGCAAGCAGTACGAAAGTGTCGTTCCGCCGCGGATGACCCTCTCAGACTTCCTGCGGGAGCGTCTCGGGCTCACCGGCACTCACGTCGGGTGCGAGCACGGCGTGTGCGGCGCGTGCAACGTGATCATGAACGGCGACGTGGTGAGAAGCTGTCTGATCTTCGCGGTGCAGGCCAACGGCGCCAGGATCGTGACCGTCGAGGGCCTGGAGGCGGACGGGAAGCTGCACCCCCTGCAGGAGGCCTTCCGGGAGCACCACGCGCTGCAGTGCGGCTTTTGCACCCCCGGGATGCTGATCGCCGCTTACGACCTCCTCAACAAGAATCCCAACGCCTCGGAGGAGGAAATCAGGAAAGCCCTGGCCGGCAACCTCTGCCGGTGCACCGGCTACGAACCCATCATCGCCGCGGTTCAAACCGCCGCCCCCAAGGTGGGGCAGGGTGGCAGCGCGGCGGATTAGCGCGTCGACCCAATCACGCAGCGAAGGAGATGCCGGCATGCGTCGTAAACTGATCGCCACCGTCCTGATCCTGGGCTTGTTAGCCCTCGCCGGTTGCGGGGGCACCTCGGGCCGGCCCGCGGCCGGGTCCGGGTCCGGCAACGAGCCCATCAAGATCGGGTTCGTCGGCGGCCTCACCGGCCCGCTGGCCGAATACACCACGGAGGCCAAGCAAGCCCTGGACTGGAAGGTCGATGAGATCAACCAGAAGGGCGGGGTCCTGGGCCGCCCGATCAAGATGATCTACTCCGACACCAAGATCGACCCCCAGTCGGCCCGGCAGGCGGTCGAACGGATGGTCACCTCGGACAAGGTGGTGGCCATCATCGGGGACTACTTCAGCCCCAACACGGCGGCGTTCCTGCCCCTCCTGGACCAGTACCAGGTGCCCGCCGTTTCTCCCAATTCCAACGCCACCAACATCACCACCTCCGGCTCCAAGTACATCTTCCGGGTGGTTCACTCCTCCCTGCTGGAGGCCGAGACCCTGGCCCACTACGCGGTGGAGAAGAAGGGCCACCAGACCTTCGTCATCCTCGGCGGCTCCGACGGCTTTAGCAAGGCCAACGGCGACGCCTTCGCCAACGCCCTGAAGACGATGGGCAAGGGCCGGCTCCTGGGCTACGACAGCTATGACCGCGGCACCACCAAGGACTTCACGAACCTGCTCCTGAAGTACAAGGACCAGCACCCCGACGCCATCTTCCTCGCCGGTGGGCTGGCCGACGGCGCGCTGATCGCCAAACAGGCCCGGGATCTGGGCATCAAGGCACAACTCTACGGGTCGAACGCCCAGGCCCGTCCAGGCTTCTTCCAGATCGCCGGCCCCGCGGCGGTCGGCACCATCCTGATCAACGACTACCCGGGTGACGCCACCGGCGCTGACAAGTACGCCGAGCCGGGCACCAAGGCGTTCATCAAGGAGTTCCAGGCCCACTTCAACAAGGTGCCGAACTACGACGACGCCCACGCCGTCGACAGCCTGATGCTGATCGTCCAGTCCATCGAGGCTGCCAAGTCCACCAAGGGCTCCGACCTTCGGGAGCAGCTCCTCAAGGTGAAGGACTGGCAGGGCGCGGTGGGCAACCGGCGGATCCTCCCCAACGGCGACAGCCGGGCCACCATCTACATGATCCAGATCCAGCCGGACGGCAAGTGGACCGTCATCGACTCCGTCAAGGACGACGGAAAGTAATCGAGTTTGGAGGCACAGGCCGATGGGCTACAAGGACCTGCGTTCCTATTTGACCGCGTTGGAAAAGGCGGGGCTCCTGGTACGGGTGGACCGTCCGGTTAACAAGGACACGGAACTGATGCCGCTGGTGCGGTGGCAGTATCGCGGTCTGCCCGAGGAGGAGCGCAAAGCCTTTCTGTTCACCAACGTTACCGATTCCAGCGGCCGCAAGTATGAGTCGCCGGTGGTGGTGGCCGCCCTGGGGGCCTCCCGCCGGGTCTACGCCACGGCGATGGGCTGCCCGGAAAACGAAACCCGCGCCAGTTGGCTGAAACTGACCGCCCAGCGCACCCCGCCGGTGATGGTCCCAAAAACGAAGGCCCCGGTCAAGGAGGTCATCCTCCAGGGCGCCGACCTGCAGGGCCCCGGCGGCGGTTTGTCCCGCTTGCCGATTCCCATTTCCACCCCGGGCTTTGACCCGGCGCCCTTCATCACCGCCGGTCACTGGGTGACCAAGGACCCTCACACCGGCATCCGGAACGTGGGTCACTACCGGGCGCAGATCAAGGCCCCGAACCGCACCGGGATCCAGCTCATTCCGACCCAGCACGTCGGGATCCACTTCTTCGAGTCCCAGAAGCTGGGCAAGCCCCTGGAGGCGGCCATCGTCATCGGGGCGCAGCCCGCCGTGGCCATGACCGCCGTGGCGAAGCTGCCCTACGGGGTGGATGAGTTCGAGGTGGCCGGGTCGCTGGCGGGGGAGCCGGTCGAACTGGTCAAGTGCGAGACCGTCGACCTGGAGGTCCCCGCCAGCGCCGAGATCGTCATCGAGGGCATCATTCGGACCGACGAGTGGGAACCGGAGGCGCCCTTCGGCGAGTACACCGGCTACCTCGGGGAGCGGCGCTACCACCCGATCTTCGAGGTCCAGTGCATCACCCACCGGCGCCAGCCCATCTTCCAGGCCTTCATCAGCCAGTTCCCGCCCAGCGAGTCCTCGATGGTCCGCGGGCTGGCCAACGAGGCGGTCTACTACGACCTCCTGGTCAACCACGCCAACCTGCCCTCGGTGACCGACGTCTCCTTCCCCCAGGAGGCGGCGGCGCAGCACATGATCGTCATCCAGATGAAGAAGAACAACCAGGCCGAGCCGTGGCGGGCGATGCACGCCGTCAACGCCGTCGACCCGACCTACGGCAAGATCGCCGTGGTCGTCGACCCCGACGTCGACCCCCGTGACCTCTCCTCCATCCTCTGGGCGATCTACACTCGTTCGCAGCCTCACCGCGACTGGCGGATCATCACGGGGAAGGCCTCCATGCTGGACCCGTCGGCCGCTCCCCCCAACGCTCCGCCGGAGCAGCTCTGGTTCCCGGGGGTGGAGGGCGCCGGAGGCGTCATGATCGACGCCACCCGGAAGTGGGACTACCCGCCCATTTCGCTGCCCAAGCGCGAGTACATGGAGAAGGCCAGGGCCATGTGGGAGGAACTGGGGCTCCCGCGGCTGCGGCCCAAAGTTCCCTGGTACGGTTACCTCGTTGGCGAGTGGCCGCAGGAGTGGCTGGATGACGCCGACGCCGCCGTCAGGGGAGACTATTACGCGGTGGGCGAAAAGATGACCAAGGGGCGCAAGCCCTTCTGAGCCACCCGCGAGACCATTGAAACAGGCAGGCCGGCCCGGACTTCGCTGGAAGTCGAGGGCCGGCTGTTTTTGCCTTGCCCGGTGTCGCTCAGGCCTCTCGGCTGCTTCCCGGCCCGGGCTGCGGCGCCGGCCCGGGCTGCGGCCCCAGCCCGGGACCCGGACGGCCCAGGTGATACCCCTGCCCGTACTCCACGCCAATTTCCCGCAGGATGCGCGCGACCGCCTCGTTCTCCACGTACTCAGGGATGGTCTTCTTGCCGAGGGCGCGGGCGACGGTGTGCATCGTCTGCACCAGCACCCGGTTGGTGTGGTCGTGGTCGAGATTCTGGACAAAGGAACCATCGATCTTCAGGTAGTCCACCGGCAGGGTGCGCAGGTAAGCGAAGGAGGAGAAGCCCGCGCCGAAATCATCCAGAGCGAAGCCGCACCCCAGCCTCCGGAGGCGTTCA
>JAJYMS010000061.1 GCA_021786825.1 Bacillota bacterium
TCGTCCTGGCCCGTTTGGACTTCGCCGCGCGGGAACGGGTGATCAGCCGGTACCCGGTGCTGGGGCTGCTGAATTCCTCCCTCTACCACCGGTACTTCCCAGGTGTTTATACTATGCACCCCGGCAGTGAAGGCGGTGCCCAGCCGTGACCGGGCGGTGGGTCGCCGCGGTCCGGGAGAAGGCCTTCACCGGGCTGCTGTGGTGGAATTCAAGGCCGTCCGCGATTCGGCGGCTGATTCACCGGGCCCGGGGAGCCGCGGGCGCGGCGCCGCGCCCGGCCACCGGTTCCGGGTTAGTTCGGGTGGCGGCGGTGCAGATGCGCCTTGAGTTGACCGGTTCAGCCGAACAGTACGCCCGCAAGATTATGCACCTGGCCCGCCGGGCGGCCGAGCAAGGCGCGGAACTCATCGCCTTTCCGGAAGACGCCGCCACGGGCCTGATCGGCTTCATCCCGGGGATCGAGAAACTGGCCGCCGGGGGCGACCTGCAGGGGGCGGTCCGGGAGGTGGCCGGAGATGCCAAGGTCGCCGACGTGTTTCGCTTCATCTCTCCCGCGGTCCGGCGCGTCTACGAGGCGACCTTTTCGGCGGTGGCCCGCAAATTCGGCGTCTACCTCGTCGCCGGCAGCGCCATCCTGCCCAACTCCCGGGGCGAGATGGTGAACGTCACCCACGTGTACGGACCCGACGGGCGAAAACTCGGCGAGCAGGAGAAGTGCCACTTCATCCCGATGGAGGTGGAGTGGGGACTCCAGCCCGGGACCGACCTGGAACTGTTTGCGGCTCCCTGGGGCCGGTTCGCGGCGCCCGTGTGCATGGATGCCACCTACTTCGAGACCTTCCGCATCCTGTCCCAGCGCGGCGCCGAGGTGGTGGTGATCCCCAGCGCCAACCCGGAGGAGTACAACCAATGGAAGGCCCTGCGGGGCATCTGGCCGAGGGTGCAGGAGTCCCAGGTCTACGGGATCCACAGTTGCATGGTGGGGCCGTTCATGGGCCTCGCGCTGACCGGCCGCAGCGGCATCTTCGCGCCGATGGAACTCACCCCTGCGGGTGACGGCATCCTGGCCCAGGCCGAAAGCTTCGACCAGGAGGACGTGGTGGTGGCCGACCTGAACCTGGAGGAGCTGCGGCGCTTCCGACGGGAACAGGGAGTGCAGAGGGGCTTCAATCTGGCGCTTTACCAGCGGTACCTACCGGGCATCTACGACCAGGCAGGCACCCGCGACCGGCGCGGTCCGGGTCACGGTCACGGCTGCTGTTGACACGCGGGAGGGCACGGGGATGGGAACGTGCACCTGCCGCCTTGGTTTTCTCTTGCGAGCCCTGGTTTTTGCGGGTTGTGAGGCAAACTATGGCCGAGTAACCCAAGGGGGTCGGGGATGACACAGCAACATAGGGCAGGTTCCTCGCGCCAAGGACTTGGTGTCGTCGATGGCGTGCTGCTCGGTTTGGGGAGCGTCATTGGCGCCGGCCTTTTCGTGGCCAGCGGGGTGGCGGTACGGCAGGCCGGACCCGCGGTCCTGATAGCTTATGTCATCGGTGGGGTGGCCCTGGTCGGGGTCTTGAGCGGATTGGCGGAAATGGCGGCCGCCAACCCGGCTCCGGGCGGCCTGCGCACATACGCCCGCGAGGCCTTCGGACCCTGGTTGGGCTTTACCGTGGGATGGATGTACTGGACATCGGGGGTGCTCACCATGTCCAGTGAGGTTACGGCCGCCGCCTTGATGGCCCATACTTGGTTCCCGCACTCACCCTTATGGGTGCTAAGCCTGGTCTTTTCCGCCGGGGTTGGCGGCATCAACTCTCTGGGGGTGCGGCGTTTCGGGAAGGTGGAGGACGCTCTGGCGGTGGTCAAGGTCCTCGCCCTGGTGGCTTTCGTCGCCATCGGCGGCTACTTCCTGTTGCGCGGGGTCGGTACCGGCCTTGACACCATCCGGTCGGAAGGGGTGGGACTTGGTCGGCTTTTTCCCACGGGCTGGCGTGGGCTGGGGGCCTCCATGTTGATGGTGATGTTCAGCTATGCCGGGGTACAGGTGGTGGCCATGGCCGCGTCCGACACCCGGGACCCGGCCCGGACCTTTCCCCGCATTATCAAGGCCCTGACCTTGAGCGTACTGGTGCTCTATTTGTCAGCCTTCGTGGTACTTCTCCTGGTGATGCCCTGGAACCAGGTAAACACCGGGTCGAGCCCGTTCGTGCAGGCGCTCCAGCGGTTGGGACTGCGACGGGTGGATCAGATCTTCACCTTTGTGATCCTTACCGCGGCCCTCTCCAGTCTAAACTCAGCGCTGTACGGGGTGAGCCGGATGCTCTACGGCTTGGCCCGCGACGGGGAGGCGCCGGGAGTCTTTGTCCGCTTGACCCGGTCCGGCATACCTGGCTGGGCCCTGGCTGGGAGCAGCCTGGTCCTGGTGGCGGCGATTCTGGTTGCTTACTGGCTTCCACGTCAGGCCTACTTGCTCATCACCAGCGCCAGTGGCTTTGTCTCCATGTTCAACTGGCTGGTGGTCGCGCTGGGTCACCTGCGGTACCGGCAGATCCTCCTGCGCCGCAACCCGGGTGGGCTGGTTTACCGGGCGTGGGGCTATCCCTACCTCAGTCTGGTCACGGCCGGCATAACCGCGGGAGTGCTCCTCACCACCCCTTTGGCCCCGGGGCAGGTGGTGGGCCTGGGGGTGGGGGTGGTCATGTTCTGCCTGGTGAGTCTGGCCTACCTTTTGGTCATTCGCCCCAGACGCTTGGCCCGGAAAAAGTAATGGCGCCAACCGCCCGCTCGGCTGCGGATGGCCGGGGTACGGTGGAACTGAATTGCCTTACCAACCGTCTAAACAAGGAACCGGAAAAGGGGGAGGAAGAAGAGCGCCGTGCTTTTCAGTGGGAGAAGGCCGATCTTGGTCTTGGTTGTGGTCACTTCCCTGCTTGCGGCCGTGAACCTTTCAGGGTGCCAGCAACCAGCCGTCGGAGCAGGCGATGACCCGGCCCGTCCGGAGGGTACCGTGGGGGAGCCTGGCGGCGGGAACGTCAAGCCGCTCGGGGATTACCGCCCTCCGTACCCGGCTGTGGAGCGGCCCTTTGACCCCGGTCCCGACGACCCCGGGGCGCCCAGGATCGGCCGCTTCGAAATCTCCCATTCAGGCCTTTACCAGGGTTGGTACGTGATCCCTCGGGTAACCACCGTCTGGGCGGCGGTGGACGGCGCTACAAAGGTCGAGTTTTTCTGGGCGGTCCCCGGCACGGATATGCCACCCCAGCTCATCGCGAGGGTGGAGGGCAAGGGCGGGGATGGCCTCTCGCACTGGCCCGCGACGTGGGAAACCAACCACGGGGCCATGGTCGGACTGGTCTGGGCGCGGGCGTACAACGATAAAGGCAAGAGTACGAGCCGCGTCCTCAGCGTGATTCACGGAAGCCTGTCCGACGGCCCGGCCAAGTTCATGGGTGTGCCCCTACACCCGACTTTCACCTGGAAAACAGATGTGGACGCTGCCACCAAGGAGAGTCTTAAACCGTGGCTGGGCAACGACTTCGAAAAGGGCTTGAAAGGGCTGGCGCTGTCCGACTGGGTCCAGGAACCTAGCACCGAGGCAGTCATGAAGTGGTACCGGGAGCGCCTCCGGGCCGCGGGGTGGGCGGTCGTGGGTCCGGCCGGCGGCGGGTCGCACTGGGGAATGCCGGCCACCAAGGGCGACAAGGGGATCCTCGTGATGTTTGCGTGGGGCTCGGGAGACCGGGGCAATATGCCCCCTTCTGACCCTGAGAAGGGATACCGCATCGCGATCACAGTACGGTGAGCAGGGGTGACGACCATCCCCGTAGGTACCCGAAACCCGCCCCCTTGACCAGAGGGCGGGTTTCGCCAGCTTTGCCCGGCGGTCATGCCAGCAACTGCTGCACGAAGGCGACCGCCAGGAAGCCGACCAGGAGGGTGTACAAGACCAGTTCGGCGACGATCAGGGGCTTGCTGTTGGCGAAGCGTCCGGGGCCTGCCGCTGCGGTGGTCCGGTGCTCTCCCGGCGTAACGGCCGCTGCCACCGGGGGCAGCAACCTTCCCAGGGCCAGCAGCAATTCGCACTCCAGGGGGTGTTCCTCGGCCAGTTGGTGCAGGGTGAGGGTGCCGTTCAGCCAGACCAGGCTGCTGGGGAAGACCTCAGGCTGGAAGTGCACGGCGAAGAAGTGCCCGACGCCGACGGCCAGCAGGCAGACGATGGCCTCGTTGCTGTGCACCACCCGCAGCAGGTCGATTCCCCAGCGAGGCAGGGCGCGGGCCGCGACGTCGGGGAACCACAGGGCCAGGCCCGATAGCCCCATCACCACGACGCCCCAGATCACCGCCAGGTACTCGAACTTCTCCAGGTAGGAATAGCGGCCGTAGCGCGGCCGGTCCCGGCGGAGGCCGAGCAGGTAGCCGGCGTGATGATAAGCGTCCCGCACGTCCTTCCAGGTCGGCACCATATCCCAGGTGGACACGGCGAAGGTCAGGTGCACGGTGAACATCCGGCCGAAGCCGCCGAACATGGCCACCGCGTACGGAGCCCAGGCCGTCTGCCCGTACTTTATCGGCAGGCCGGTGATGATCAGCATCAGCACGCTCACGGCGAGCAGCAGGTGCTGGTACCGCTGGTTCGAAGTCCAGCGCAAAACCGTCATCGCTCATCCCTACCTTTCCAGATTGGTCTCGTGATTGCCGGCCGGTCCGGGAGGATCCGGCTTGCGGCGGAGTTTCCGCCAGAGTTCAAAGATCACGATGGAGCCGTCCTTGCCCAGGTCGAAGAGGATCAGCCCCAGGAAGACCTTCCAGGTCCAGTACAGATAGGGGGCCCGCGCCTTGTCGGCCGGCACCACGTGTTCCTTTCCCTGCGCGAAGTTGGCGCGGGGGCGGAAGTGGCACCGGCCGCAGGTGACCGGCAGGTTAGCCGGGGCCACGTTCGACTCGGGGTGATCCTGGCGCAGCACGTCATGGGCTCCGTGGCAGTCGGCGCAGTTGGCCGCGCTGCGGTAGCCAAGCCGCACGGCGGTGCCGTGGAAACTGTAGTCGTAGCTTTCCTTGACCTTTCCCTGGTGGCAGCCTGTGCAGGTCCGGGGGATGTTGAGGGAGTAAGCGCGCGAAGCGGGATCGGTCTTCTTGCGAATGTCGTGCTTGCCGTGGCAATCGCTGCAGAGGGCGAAGGATCCGTGCACGCTGCCCTGGTAGACCCGGGACTCCGCCTGGTGGCAGGCGGAACACTGCGAGTCGACCTGGCGGGCCAGATCGCGTCCCCGCAGCGGGTTCTGGTGCGGGTATCCTTCCAGTCCCGGGTGGCAGCGGGTGCAGCGGAGGGTCCCGTGGATGGAGGACGAGAAGCCTGGGGGTCAACGTAGAGGGGGACCCTCCGCCCGTCGGTCTCGATGCTGAAAAATCGGCCACACCTCCTTGGCAAAAACAGGAGGCCAGACTGCACGTCTGGCCTCTCGACTCGTAGCCTTGCGACCTTGGCACTGCTTGGGGGCTTTGGTGGTTTTCAGCGGGATTCAACCACCCATCGAGACCTCTCCCCCTTCGCCCAACTACCTCGCGGCGGCACCCCGTGTTCCACGATACCGACAACAAGGCCAGTAGCTTGCGCTACCGGCCTCACGGCTTAGTCTTCCGACTGGCCTCGGGACTCGCTCGGGGTTTGTGAACCCTGTCACGATTGTCTCCTGCGACCTAAGGGGGTTGGGGCGAATCCCGTCTCTTCATTTCGGCTCGCGATGGCCTTGATGCGCGTTGTCGTCTGGTCACCGACCGCCTGCCTGATGCGGTGGGAGTGGGGGGAGGCGGGACGGATTTGTTACTCTTTTCACTTTCATTCTATGCGGGGGTCGGGGAAGTGTCAATACCCGGCCCTCGTACCCGCGGGAAAGTCCGAACTACTTCATGATCATCACCGAGGTAGCCTTGATCAGCGCCTGGATCTGGTCCCCCTGGCGGAGCGCCAGATCTTCCACGGCGTCCCTGGTTATTACCGATGTCAGGGTCTGCCCGCCGACGTCCACGTTCACCTTGGCGATCAGCCCGTCCACCTCGATGGCCTTCACGGTGCCCTGCAACTTGTTCCTGCCGCTGATCTTCACCTGCATGTGCCTCCTTGGGCGCGGATGGTGACGGTAGTTTTCCCAACCTGCTCCGCTCACTGACCGAGGTGGAGGGCCGGCGCCGCTGGCACCCGGATTCGCTTTACAGGTCGCCGCAGTTAAGGTATCCTGTAATCAGTATCAGAACCGCATCTGCGTTCCGGCATCCCTGGGGCCCGAGCTGCCCCAGGAGCCCAGGAAGACGCTGAATCCCTGCCGGGGAACGGGGGACCCACGCTTTTTGGGGGCGAATCCACTTGTGGTAGGGCCACTCTACCGGCCCGAGCCCGTCAGCTAACCTCGTAAGCGTTGGAGAGGAGGGGGAGCCACTTTGGCTACCCTTGCGGGCCGCTGAGAGCGGCGGAGCTTCCGGGGTGTTTCCTTTTCCTGTTGCACCCCGCGACGTTCCGGGAAAGGGAGGGTGTTGGTTCGTGCGCATCGGGATCGTCTGCTATCCGACCCATGGCGGCAGCGGAGTGGCTGCCACCGAACTTGGCCTGCAACTCGCCCACCGGGACCATAGCGTCCACTTCATCGCCTACGACCGGCCTTTCCGCTTGGAGCGGCTCGCCGTCCACCGCGAGCTGGACGTCCACTTCCATCGCGTGGAGGTCCCCACTTACCCTGTGCTGAGGTCCGACCCCTACGCTCTGGCTTTGGCGAACCGCGTGGCGGAGCTGATCCAGACGCAAGGGCTGCAGGTCATCCACGCGCACTACGCGGTGCCGCATGCCACCGGCCTGTACCTGGCCAGGGAACTGGCGGGAGCGGCGGAGGTGGGCCTGGCCGTGACGCTCCACGGCACGGACGTGACCGTTGTGGGCTCGGACCCGGCCCTGGCGAGGATCACCGCCCACAGCCTGAACCAGGTCGACGCCGTCGTGGCCGTTTCCGACTACCTCCGCCGGGCGGCGTGGCGCCTGCCCGGGCTGCGACAGGGCGTGCAGGTGATCCCCAACTTCGTCGATCCCGCCGTTTTCCACCCGGGGGGTGACCCCAGGGTCCGGTCGCAATTGGCCGCCCCGGAAGAGAAGCTGCTCTGCCACGTCTCCAACTTCCGTCCGGTTAAGCAGGTTGCTCAGGTGATCGAAGCCTTTGCCCAGGTGGCGCGGGAAACGCCGGCGAGGCTGGCACTGGTCGGCGACGGTCCGGAGCGGCCGGCGGCCGAGGCGCAGGCGGAAGCTCTGGGCGTGGGCGACCGGGTGTCCTTTCTGGGCTTTCAACGGCGGGTAGCCCCATTCCTCGCTGTCGCCGACCTCTTCGTCCTGAGCTCGTCGGAGGAGAGCTTCGGACTGGCGGCCGCCGAGGCGATGGCCTGCCGGGTACCGGTGGTCGCTTACCGGACGGGGGGCGTGGCTGAACTGGTGGAGGACCGGGTAAGCGGCTTCCTGGTTCACCCCGGCGACACGCAAGCCCTGGCCGAATCGGCCCTGCGGATCCTGCTGGACGAGGATTTGCGGTACTCCATGGCCCTGGCCGGGGAGAAGCGGGTGCGGACGCAGTTCACGCCCGACCGGGTGATCGGGCGCTACGAGGACCTCTACGGCCGGATCACGGGTCTTGACCCGCTTGACGGCCGGAGTGGGGTACCTGGGCAGGAAATCGAGCCGCTGTCAGTGCCGGGGTCAGCTTAACCGGGCGGCAGCCCTCCGTTCAGCGAACGGAGCCCCTATCCAGAGGCTCCCGGTACATGAAGAGCGGCTCGACCGAACGGCCGAACAACCCGGCCACCCTGAAGGCGAGTTCCAGGGTGGGGTTGGATCGGCCGTTTGCCACTTCTTCCTGGGCTGTTTTCCGCCAAGGCGACCGTAACCGCGCCCCGGAGGCAGCGTTATAAATAACAGGGCTGTGCCGCGGACCGAGCGCGATGTCGGGCGGCACGGCGGCGAATGGGGGCGGTTCGATGATCGAGGTTGACCGGGTCAGCAAATTCTACGGACCCGTCCGGGCCGTGGAGGAAGTCAGTTTTTCCGTCGCCAGGGGGGAAGTCCTCGGTTTTCTGGGACCCAACGGGGCGGGCAAGACGACTACCATGCGCATCATCACCGGTTTCACCCCGCCCACCTCGGGGACCGTGCGGGTGGCGGGGTTCGACGCCCTGGAAGAGGGGCTCAAGGCGCGGCGGCGGATCGGCTACCTGCCTGAGAGTCCGCCCCTTTATCCGGAGATGACCGTGCGGTCCTACCTGACCTTCATCGCGGCCATCCGGGAGGTCCCCGCCCGTAGGATCAAGGGCCGGGTGGATGAGGTCGTGGACCGGTTGGAACTGCAGCCCGCCGCCGGGCGGTTGATCCAAAACCTGTCCAAAGGGTACCGGCAGCGGGTGGGCCTGGCGCAGGCGATCGTGCACGACCCCGACGTCCTGGTGCTGGACGAGCCGACGGCGGGCCTGGATCCCAAGCAGATCATCGAGATTCGCGAACTGATCAAGCAACTGGGGCGCGACCACACCATCATCCTGAGTTCCCACATCCTCCCCGAGGTGAGCCAGATCTGCGGCCGCGTCGTCATCATCAATCGCGGCCGGGTGGTGGCGGTGGATACGCCGCAGGGGCTTTCGCGGCGCCTGCGGCAGGGGCAGGTGCTGCTGGCCCGCATCAAGGGACCCCAGGAGCGGGTCTTACAGGTGCTGGGCGAACTGCCGGGGGTGGTTTCCGCTCAGGTCGGGACGCCTGGGGAGGCGCCGGACTACCACGTCCAGACGTCCCCGGGGCAAGACGTCCGGGAACCACTGTTCTTCAAGCTGGCCGCGGCCGGGTTCCCGATCCTGGAACTCAGGCCGGTGGATCTGAGCCTCGAGGAAGTCTTCCTGCAGTTGACGACGGAGGAGGTGGCGGCTGGTGACTAGCGCTCTGAGCAAGACGTGGTGGATCGCCCGCCGCGAACTGGGAGCCTACTTTCTCTCCCCGTTGGCCTACGTCGTGACGGCGGTGTTCCTGCTGATCAACGGCTACATCTTCGCGGCGATGCTGCTGACCAGCCGCTACGCTGACCTGCGCCTCGTGCTGGCGAACATGGCGGTGACCCTGATCTTCATCGTTCCGGTGCTGACCATGCGGGTGCTGGCCGAGGAACGGCGCCAGGGCACCGACGAACTCCTGCTGACCTCGCCGCTGACCGTCGCCCAGATCGTGATCGGCAAGTACCTGGCCGCCCTGGTCCTCTACGCGCTGATCCTGGCGCTGACCGGTATCTACCCGCTGATCCTGTGGAAGTACGGTCATCCTGAGTTCATGCCCATGCTGACCGGATACCTGGGAGTCCTCCTGCTGGGCGCCGCTTTCCTGGCGGTGGGCGTCTTCGCCTCTTCCCTCAGCGACAGCCAGGTGGTCGCCGGGGTCGTCGGGTTCGGACTGCTGCTGACCTTGTGGATTATCGACTGGGCGGCCGACGGCTTGCAGGGCACGGCGGCCAAGGTGCTGCGGCAGCTCTCGGTGCTCCGGCACCTGGGAGACTTTCAAAAGGGCGTGATCGACTCGGGCCACGTGCTTTTCTATCTCAGCCTGGGCTTCGTTTTCCTCTTTTTGGCCGTCCGGATGGTCGAGAAGCGGAGGTGGAGCTGATGCTGCGCAGCCGTTCCCTCAAGCACGGCACCAACGCCCTGGTGCTGACGGCCGCGGTCGTCGGGATCGTGGCGTTGTTGAACGTGCTGGCCGCCGGCCATACCCTTCGTTTCGACCTGACCAAGAACCACCGTTACAGCCTGTCCGGCCAGACCCGCAAGGTCCTGCAGGGACTCCAGGCGCCGGTCCGGGTGATGGCCTTCGCCGGAGGGGGTACCGGCGACCGCGAGGTGGCCGACTTGCTGCAGGAGTACCAGCACGCCTCCCCCAGGGTGAGCTTTCAGACCATCGACCCCGACAAGAACCCTTCTGAAGCCAAACGCTACGGGGTCACGGAGTACGGGACGGTCGTCTTCGAGAGCGGGAGCCGCATCAAGGCGATCTCTCCCTACCGCCTCTTTTCCGCGGGATCCACTCAAGACTCGGTTCAGTTCGCCGGTGAGCAAGCCTTTACCCAGGCGATCATCGACGTGACCCGGCCGCAGAAGGCGACGGTGTACTACCTGGAGGGCCACGGAGAGCCCGGTCTCAGCTCCGGTTTTGCCCAGGGGCGCACCCGCCTGGAGGGCGATGGGTATCAGGTCAAGGAACTGAACCTGCCCCAGGTAGGAAAGGTTCCAACCGACGCGGCCATCGTCCTGGTCGCCGGTCCGGAGCGCGACCTGTCCGTCCGGGAACGCGAGCTGCTGGAGGGCTACCTCGACGGGCCGGGCAAGCTGGTCCTGCTCCTCGATCCGGCCAAGCCCG
>JAJYMS010000124.1 GCA_021786825.1 Bacillota bacterium
AGGCCCCGTCGCGCGGGAACCGGCTGTCGGCCACCACCAGGCGATAGAAGGGAGCCTTCTTGGCGCCCATCCGCCGTAAACGAATCTTGACCGCCATTGCCATCACCTCTCCAACGCTAGAATTAACTGAATCCACCATCCCGCTCCCCTACTGGAATGGGCGGAGCCCCTTGCCAGGGCCTTTGCCCATCCCCTTCTCCAGGGAACCCAACTGGCGCATCATCCTCTTGGTCTCCTCGAACTGCTTCAGCAGGCGGTTGACGTCCTGGATCCTGGTGCCGGAGCCCCTGGCGATCCTCCGGCGGCGGGAGGCGTTCAGGATCTCCGGGTTCCGCCGCTCCCCCGGGGTCATGGACCCGATGATCGCCTCGACGTGAGCCAGGTCTTTCTCCTCCACCTGCAAATTCTTCAGTTCCTTCATCCGGCCGGCCAGCCCCGGGATCATCCCGAGAACCTGCTCCAGGGGGCCGAGTTTCTTCACCTGCTTGAGCTGTTGGCCGAAATCCTCCAGGGTGAACTCGTCCCGCCGCAGCTTCTTCTGCATCTCCAGGGCGTGCTGAGCGTCGAAGGACTCCTGGGCCTTCTCGATCAGGGTGAGCACGTCGCCCATTCCCAGGATCCGCTGCGCCATGCGGTCGGGGAAAAAGGGCTCCAGGGCGTCCAGCTTCTCGCCCACCCCGGCGAACTTGATCGGGCAGCCGGTCACCGCCCGGATGGAGAGGGCCGCTCCCCCGCGGGTGTCCGAATCCAGCTTAGACATGATCACGCCGTCCACGCCCAGGCGGGTGTGGAAGGTCTCGGCCACCGCCACCGCCTCCTGCCCGGTCATGGCGTCCACCACCAGCAGGATCTCGTGCGGGTGTACCCGTGATTTCACGTCCACCAGTTCCTGCATCAGTGGCTCGTCGATCTGCAGGCGGCCGGCGGTGTCGATGATCACCTGGTCGAGGTCGTGGCTCCTGGCGTGGTCGACGGCCGCCGCCGCGATGTCGGGAGGGGCGGTGTGCGCCCCGAGGGTGAAGACCGGGACGGAGAGCTGTTCTCCCAGCACCTGCAGTTGCTTGATGGCCGCGGGGCGGTAGACGTCGGCCGCCACCAGCAGCGGGCGGCGGCTCTGCTTTTGCAGGTGCCGCGCCAGCTTGGCCGCCTGGGTGGTCTTGCCCGATCCCTGCAGGCCGACCAGCATCAGTACGGTCGGCGGGCGCGAGGACAGATTCAGCCTGGCCTGGGTTCCTCCCAGCAGGGCGGTCAGTTCCTCGTCCACGATCTTCACGACCTGCTGGCCGGGGGTGAGGCTGGACAACACCTCCTGGCCGATTGCCCGCTCCTTTAGCCGGGTGACGAAGTCCTTGACCACCTTGTAGTTGACGTCCGCTTCCAGGAGGGCCAGGCGGATCTCCCGGGCGGCCTCGGTCACGTCGGCCTCCGAGAGCTTGCCCTTGCCCCGGAGGCGGGCCAGGGCCCCCTGCAGCTTGGTTGCCAACCCTTCAAAAATCAAGCGGGTTCATCCTTCCTCCGCCAGCAACTCGGCCACCAGGCGCCTCGCCGCGGTCAGTGACCCCGCCGGCGCGCCTTCCGCCAGCAACCCCGCCAGCCGCTCCAGCTTCCCGCGCCGCACCTCGCCGCGCTCCGCCAGCCCCAGCCTCGCCTCGTAGGCCTGCAGGGCTTCCGCGGCGCGCTTCACCAGGTCGAAGACCGCCTGGCGGCTGACGCCGCAATCATCGGCGATCTCTCCCAGCGAGAGGTCCTGCCGGTAGTGGAGGTCTACGAGTTCGCGCTGCCGCTTCGTCAACAGCGGGCCGTAGTGCTCGTAAAGCCGGCCCACTTCGACCATCTTCTCCAGCGACGTGGAGCTTGCCCCCTGTCAAGGATTAAGCCTTTACATGTGCACTAACAGATTCTATCGCCCGGGCCGTGGTTTGTCAACCAAAAAGGGCCTCGACGAAGGCGATCGGATCAAACGGCCGCAGGTCGTCCACCTGCTCGCCAATTCCCACCAGCTTCACGGGCAGTTTCAGTTCGGCGGCGACGGCCACCACCACCCCGCCCTTGGCCGTGCTATCCAGCTTGGTGAGGGCGATGCCGGTCACCCCGATCGCCTCGGTGAAGACCCTGGCTTGCTGAACGGCGTTCTGGCCCGTGGTGGCGTCCAGCACCAGCAGCACCTCGTGGGGCGCTCCGGCAAGTTCGCGTCCGATCACCCGTCGGACCTTTTTCAACTCCTCCATCAGATTGGACCGGGTGTGCAGGCGGCCGGCGGTGTCGACGATGAGCACGTCGACGCCCCGCGACCGGGCGGCCTGCAAGGCGTCGAAGGTGACGGCGGCGGGGTCGGAGCCTTCCTGACCGCGGATGACCTCGGCGCCGGCCCGGCGGCCCCAGATTTCGAGCTGGTCCATGGCGGCGGCCCGGAAGGTGTCCGCCGCCCCGAGCAGGACTTTTTTCCCCCTCGCCCGCAGTTGGGCGGCCAGCTTCCCGATGGTGGTCGTCTTCCCGACGCCGTTGACCCCCACCACCACCAGCACCGTCGGTTTCGGCCCCTCAAGGTTCAACTCGCCGCCGGAGTTCTCCAGCAGGGAGCGGATCTCGCCTTTCAGCAGGTCAACCAGCCGGGCCGGGTCCTCCACCCGCCCTTCGCGGGCCGAGCGGCGTAGGTTCTCGATCAACCGGGTGGTGGCCGCCACGCCGACATCAGCCTGGATCAGAGTCTCCTCGAGCTGCAGGTAAAGATCCTCGTCGATCTTTGACTTGCCGGTGACAACCTCCCTCACCCGCTGCACCAGTCCCTGCCGGGTGCGCGACAATCCCTCCCGGAAACGGGCCAGGACGCTCTTTTCCGCCACGCGTGCCGAACCTCTCTCTCCTGCGATCTGGACTGCGCTAGCTTGCCCGCCCGCTGGCCTGCTCCTCCAGGCGGACCGAGATCAGCCGGGAGACGCCCTCCTCCTCCATGGTCACCCCATAAAGAATGTCCGCCACCGCCATGGTGCGCTTCTGGTGGGTTACCACGATAAACTGGGTGGTCTGGCCGAACTCCCGCAGGACGGAGGCGAAGCGTTCGGCGTTCTCCTCGTCCAGGGCCGCCTCGATCTCATCCAGTACGTAGAACGGCGCCGGCTTCACCCGCAGGACCGCGAAGAGCAGGGCGATCGCGGTGAGGGCCCGCTCGCCCCCCGAAAGCAGGCTCAGGTGCTGCAGGTTCTTGCCGGGGGGCTGCGCGATGATCTCGATCCCCGTCGCCAGCAGGTCGGCTTCGTCCACCAGCAGCAGGTCGGCCCGGCCGCCGCCGAAAAAGCGGGTGAAGAGCCGCAGGAACTCGCTCCGGATAGAGGTGAAGGCGGCGCCGAAGCGAGCCCTGATGCGCTGATCGAGTTCGGCGATGGCCCGCTGCAACGACTCCCTGGCCTCGTCCAGATCCCGCTGCTGCTGGCGCAGGAACTCGTACCGCTCGGTGACCCGGCGGTTCTCCTCAATGGCCGCCAGGTTGACCTCTCCCAGAGCCTCCATCAGCCGCTGCAACTCGGCGATTCTCTCCCGGGGAGCCGGATGTTCAGGCAGCCCCGGCAGCCGCTCGCGGGCCTGGGCCAGGTCCAGATGGTGCTGCTCGACCAGCCGGGCGCTGGCGGCTTCGACTTCCATGGTCCGCCGGGCCTGCTCCACTTCGGCCGCCCGCAGTTGCTCCTGCAGTTCGCCCAGTGTCCGGCGCAGGGAACGAAGCTCCCGGTCCCGCCGGCTGACCTCCGTCACCAATTCCTGCCGATCCGCCGCCTGCGCGGACATCTCCCGCTCCAGTCGGGCGATCGCTTCGCTCGCCTCCGCGACCCGGCCCCGGAGGGTCCCCAGTTGCGCGCCCAGGGCTTCCTCCGAGGCGAACAACCGCTCTTTTTCCGCCGTTTTCAAACGCTGCAGGTCATCCAACTCGGCCAGCGCCTCGCGCCGCTGGGCCTGGCCGGAGGCGATGGCCGCAACCTCCTGCTCCACCGTGGCCAGGCGAACCTTGCCCCCGGTGGCCCGACCGAGCACGGCCTCCCGCTCCTCGCCGAGCTGGCGGATAGCCTCCGCCTCGGCGGCCTGCCTTTCCTCCATCCGGGCGTACTCGCCCTCCAGTTCCTCCAGTTCCCGCCCCCACTGCTCGGCCAGCCGGGAACTGCCGGCCAACTGCGCCGAGAGGCGGGCTTCCTCCAGCCCCAGGTCGGTGACCCGCTCGTCCAGCCGGGCGTACTCCTCGACGTTGCGGGCCTGGTCCTTTTCCCGCTGGACGTAGGCGAGCTCCGTCTGGTGCAGTTCCCGCTGCGCGCGCGCCAGGGCCTCCTCCAGCCGCTGCAGGCCGCTGTGCAACTCCTCGGACTCCCTGGCATGCGCCTCCAGCGCCAGGTCGGCCTCCCGGCACCCGGAGGCCAGTTCGCCGCGCTCCCGCTGGCGGGAAAGCAGCCCCACCCCGCGCGAGCCGTTGCTGCCCCCGGTGAGGGCCCCGCCCGGGGTGACCAGTTCCCCTTCCAGGGTCACGATCCGCGGGCGGAACTCGTTCTTTCGGCCCAGCGCCAAGGCGGAGCGCAGGTCGCGGCAGACCACCACCCGGCCGAGGAGAAAGGCCATCGCCGGGCGGAACCTTTCCTCGAACCGCACCAGGTCCAAGGCCGGGCCGATTACCCCGGGGGTGTCCAGCCCCGCCCATTCACCCTGCCGGGGAAGGTTCGAGCGGACGGTATCCAGGGGCAGAAACGTCACCCTGCCCGCCTCGTGCCGCTTCAGCCACTCGATGGCCGCCTGGGCGTCGGCGGCCTTTTCGGTGACGACATTTTGCAGCGCCCCGCCCAGAACCGTCTCGATGGCCAGCTCGTGCCGCGGGTCGAGCGACAGCAGGTCCGCCACGACCCCCAGCAGCCCCCGCGGTCCCTGCCCCGCCGCCGTGAGCAGGCTCTTCACCCCGCGCTGGTAGCCCTCGAATTCGCGGTGCATCTCCTCGAGGAGTTTCAGGCGTGAGGCCAGGCCGGTGCGCCGCTCGCGCAGTTCCTTTTCGCGCCGGGCCAGGTCGGCCAGCCTGGTCCGGTACCGCTCCCGCTCCACCTCCAGCCGGCCGATCTCCTCCGCCGCCGCGTCCCGCCGTCCTTCCAACTCCTCCAGGGCCTGGCGGGCCGCCGCCAGCCGGGCGGCCTCCTCCTCCCGACGGGTTACGACCTCCTGCCGCTCCCGCCCCAGTCGCTCCAAGTTCGCCTGCGCCTCGCCGCTGCCCCGGGTGCCACTGCCCAGCCAGTTCTTGCGGTCGCTGACCCGGCGAGCCAACTCCACCACCCGCCCCTGCTCCCGCTGCAGGGCCTGGTTGCGCCGGGTCAGTTCAGCCAGGAGGGCCTGCGCCTCCGCCTCGTCCCTCGCCAGGTCGCCGCTGACGCCGCCGGCCTCGGCCTCCCGCTCCCGCCGGCGGGCGGCCGCTTCCTCCTCCTCCCGCACCAGCCGTGCCCGCCGCTCCCGCAGGGCGCCCGCCTCCACCTCCAGGCGGGCCCGCTCCCGTCCGGCGGCGGCCAACTTCTCCTCGGCCACCCCCACCTCGCCCTGGGTGCGGGACTGGGCCGCCGTGAGCTCAACCAGCCGGGCCTGCCTGGCGGCCAGGTCTTCCTCCAGGTCAGCCAGCTTGCCGCGGTCCCCCTCCTGCGCCGCCTCCAGGGTCGCCACCCTGGCCACCGCTCCGGCCTCCGCTTCGCGCAGCCGGTCGTATTCCTCCCGCCGCGTCCGCAACTCGGCGGACAAGCGTTCGATCTCTTGCACCAGCAGGCGCAACTCCAGGCCCTGCCACTCCCCGCGGTAGGACTGAAAGGTCTGCGCCCGTCCGGCTTGCTCGCCCAGGATTCGCCGTTGGTCCTCCAGCTCGCCCAGCAGGTCCCGCAGCCGGACGACGTTCGCCTGGGTCTCCTCCAGCCGGCGCAGAGCCTCCCGCTTGCGCAGCTTGTAGCGGACGATCCCGGCCGCCTCCTCGAAGAGGCCGCGCCGGTCCTCGGGCCGGTGCGACAGAATCTCGTCGATCCGACCCTGCCCGACGACCGAGTAGGCCTCCCGCCCCACGCCGGTGTCGGTGAACAGGTCCTGAATGTCCCTGAGCCGGCAGGGCACGCCGTTGAGGAGGTACTCCCCCTCGCCCGCCCGGTCGACCCGGCGGGTGACGGTCACTTCGGCGAAGTCGAGGCCCAGCGACCCGTCGGAGTTGTCCAGGGTGATCTCGACCTCCGCCAGGCCCACCGGCTTCCGACGTTCGGTGCCGCCGAAGATGACGTCCTCCATCCTCGTCCCCCGCAGCATTCGTGGGCTCTGCTCGCCCAGAACCCAGCGAAGGGCGTCGGCCAGGTTGGACTTGCCGCTGCCGTTGGGGCCGACCACGGCGTTGATGCCGGGGACGTACTCCATCGAGACTCGGTCGGCGAAGGACTTGAAACCGTGCAGGTCGAGCCGCTTCAGATACATCCGGTCACCTCGGACAGTTGTTGCCAGCAAAAAGCCTGTTCCGGTTGAACAGGCCGTCACCCGCGCTGATGGTGCTGCGGAGCCTAGCGCGCTTCGACAATGAAGCGGATCGCCGTCTTCTCTTCGCCGTCGATGGTAATCTCGGTGAAGGCGGGGATGGCGATCAGGTCGATCCCGTTGGGGGCCACGTAGCCGCGGGCGATGGCAATGGCCTTGACCGCCTGATTCACGGCTCCCGCCCCCACCGCCTGGATCTCGGTGGAGCCTCTCTCGCGAATGACGGCAGCCAGGGCACCAGCAACCGACTTCGGTTTGGACTGGGCGGACACCTTGAGGACGTCCACGGGCAATCCTCCCTGGCGACCCGGATGTTAAGAATATGGAATTCGCCCCTGGCGCGTAAATTCCTGCCAGGCAGCCTCCGCCGCGCGCTGTTCGGCCTCCTTCTTGCTATGTCCCTCGCCCCTGCCGATCACCCGCCCCGCCAGGGTGACCTCCACCCGGAAGAGCCGCTCGTGGTCGGGGCCCAGTTGCTCCACCACCGTGTACTCCGGCCTGCCCGCGGGATCGGCGCCCGCGAATCGCCGCTGGGTCTCCTCCTGCAACAGCGTCTTGTAGTCCCGGCGCTGGGTGCCACGTTCCACCGAATCCAGTTCCGGCCCCAGCACCTCCAGGGTCACCGCCCGCGCCCGGGCCAGCCCGCGGTCCAGGTAGATCGCGCCGATCAGGGCCTCCACGGCATCCGCCAGGGATGATGGTCGCCGCCGGCCCCCGCTGTTCTGCTCCCCCCTGCCCAGGCGAAGGTAGCGCCCCAGGGCCAGCCTTTCCGCCGCCCTCACCAGGGCTTCCTCGCACACCACCGCGGCGCGCCGCTGGGTCAGGGCACCCTCGGGCAGGTTTGGATAGCGGCGGAACAACCGCTCGCTGACGACCAGTTGCAGCACCGCGTCGCCGAGGAACTCCAGCCGCTGGTTGGAAAAAGCCAGGCCCACCTCGTTGGCGTACGAGGGGTGGGTCAGGGCCTCCTCGTACAGCGCCGCATGTCGGGGGGCAACGCCCAGGGCCTGCAGCAAGCCCGCAAGGTCCCGGGGAGGCGGAGTGCCCAGGCCCATACCCTAGCCCGCCAGGTGCCTGACGATCAGGGTGGAGTTCTGTCCGCCGAAGCCGAAGGAGTTGGTGAGGGCCGCCCTGACCGGCGCCCGGCGGGCCCGGTTGGGCACGTAGTCCAGATCGCAGTCGGGGTCGGGGTGATCATGGTTGATGGTGGGCGGAACAATTCCCTCCTGGATGGCCTTGACACAGGCAATCAGTTCAATCGCGCCGCTCGCGCCCAGCAGGTGGCCGGTCATCGACTTGGTCGAACTCACCAGGACTTTGTAGGCGTGCTCACCGAAGACTTTTTTGATGGCCATCGTCTCAAACCGGTCGCCCGGCGGTGTCGATGTCCCGTGGGCGTTGATGTAATCGATCTCTTCGGGCCGCATGCGGGCGTCAGCCAGGGCCAGGCGCATCGCCCGCGCCCCGCCCTCTCCCTCGGGCGCCGGCGCGGTCAGGTGATAGGCATCGGACGTCGCCCCGTAGCCCGCCACTTCCGCCAGGATCAGGGCCTCCCGCGCCCTGGCATGCTCAAGGGACTCCAGGATCAGGGCCCCCGCCCCTTCCCCCATAACAAAGCCATCGCGCTCCGCGTCAAAGGGGCGGGAGGCCCGCTGCGGCTCGTCGTTGCGGGTCGACAGGGCTTTCATCGACGCGAAGCCGGCCAGGGCTACCGGGACAAAGGCCGCTTCCGCACCGCCCGCGATCATCACGTCGGCCTCGCCGGACCGGATCGCGCGCAGCGCCAGCCCGACGGCGTCGTTGGCCGAGGCGCAGGCCGTCACCACCGTATAGTTCAGGCCCTTGACGCCAAGTTGCATCGCCACCTGGGCCGCGCCCATGTTAGCGATCATCATTGGGATGAAAAATGGGCTGACGCGTCCGGGCCCCTTGTCCAGCAACACCCTGAACTGTTCGTCGAGAGTCTCCATCCCCCCGATGCCGCTGCCAACGGTCACTCCCACCCGCTCGCGGTCTTCCTTGGCGAGGTCCAGCCTCGCGTCGGCCGACGCTTCCTTGGCGCTGGCCAGGAAAAACTGCGTGAAGCGGTCCATCCGCCGGGCATCCTTCCGGTCCATGAAAGCCAGCGGGTCAAAGTCCTTGACCTCCGCCCCGATCTTGCAGTCTATCTCGGTGGTATCGATGCGGGTCAGCCGATCGACCCCGGAAACACCCTGAACCAGTGCCCGCCAAAAGTTGGGCACCCCGATCCCCAGGGGCGTCACGGCTCCCATGCCGGTAATGACTACTCGGTTAGTCACGCCTGCCTCCCCCAAAAGTTCCGCCGTTTTGGAGTCAAGAACTTCACCAGCCAAAAGTCCCGCTCGGAACCTCGGCTGCGCCCGGGCGGGACTGGAAGAAAAGTCTTCAGGAGTTTTCCTTGATGTATTCCACCGCGTCGTTGACGCTCGCGATCTTTTCGGCGTCCTCGTCAGGTATCTCCAGGTCGAACTCCTCTTCCAAGGCCATGATCAGTTCCACAATATCCAGGGAATCAGCGCCAAGGTCCTCGATAAACGACGCCTGCGGGGTAACCGCCGCCTCCTCCACCCCCAGTTGCTCGACAATGATCTCCTTTACCTTTTCAAAGATCGCCTCTTTGCTCGCCACGGTCTTCAACCTCCTGTGACGTAAGAAACTGATTCCATCCGGTAAGCTAATTTTCTAGGAGAGAGTCTACTGCATGGTCATCCCACCGTCAACACAGATGGTTTGGCCGGTGATATATTCTGCGCCCGGCCCGGCCAAAAATACGACCGCCTGCGCCACGTCCCCGGCCGTCCCCGCCCGCCCCAGGGGAATCTGCTCCAAGAGGGCGGTCTTGGCGGCCGGGGGTAAGGCCCCGGTCATGTCCGTCTCGACGTAGCCCGGGCAGACCACGTTGGCGGTGATTCCCCGGGAGGCCAACTCGCGGGCCACCGACCGGGTGAACCCGATCATGCCGGCCTTGGCGGCCGCGTAGTTGGCCTGCCCGGCATTGCCGGTGAGGCCCACGACCGACGAGATGTTGATGATCCGTCCCCAGCGCTGCTTGAGCAACTGGCGGGCTACCGCGCGAGTGCAGTAGAAGGCGCCCCGGAGGTCGACCTCCAGCACCCGGTCCCATTCCTCGTCCTTCATCCGCAGCAGCAAGTTGTCCCGGGTGATGCCCGCATTGTTGACCAGGATATCAATTCGCCCGAACCGCTCGAGCACCTGCTTGACGAGCCTGTCGACCTCGCCGGCCGCGGCGACGTCTCCCGGCACCGCCAGGGCCTCGCCTCCGCCCGCCACGATCTCGCCCACCACTTGCGCCGCCGCTTCGCCGGCGGTGGTGTAGTTGACGCCCACCTTGGCCCCGGCGGCGGCCAGGGCCAGGGCGATCCCCCGCCCGATCCCGCGCGAGGCGCCGGTTACGAGGGCGACCCGGCCAGTTAGGGTCATCTTAACAAACCCCTTTCCTCGAATCAAGCAGCGATTCCACCGACTCCCAGTCGCTGACGCCGCCGCAGGTCGCGGAGCGGTCGATGCGGCGGACGAAATTACACAGCGCGCGCCCGGGCCCCGCTTCAATA
>JAJYMS010000121.1 GCA_021786825.1 Bacillota bacterium
GCCAGCACACCCAAACCTTTCAGCACCCGAACTCCACCCCCCTGGTTCCGGCCACCACCTCGCCGACCACCTGCGCGCCCTCCCCCAGTTCCCGGGCCCGCCGGACCACGGCGTCGGCCTGCTCACCCGGCACGACCACCACCATCCCCAGCCCACAGTTAAACACCCGGTGCATCTCCGCCTCCTCCACCGGCCCGCCCCGGCGGAGCAACTGAAAGACCGGCGGCTCGGGCCAGGCGCCCGGGCGCAGAAGGACCCGGCAGCCGTCGGGCAGCACCCGGGGGATGTTCTCCTCCAGGCCGCCGCCCGTGATGTGGGCCAGGGCGCGCAGCGAAAAGCCTTCGGCCAGCAACGCCAGCGCCGTCCGGACGTAGATCCGCGTGGGCCGCAACAACTCCTCGCCGAGGGTGCACCCCAGTTCCGGCACCAGGCGGTCCAGGGACCAGCCCAGACGGTCCAGGAAGACCTTCCGCGCCAGCGAGTAGCCGTTGGAATGCAGTCCGGTGGATGACAGCCCCACCACCGCGTCGCCGGGGGCGACCCCGGAGCCGTCAATCAGGCTGCCCGCGTTGGCCACCCCCACGCAGAACCCGGCCAGGTCGTACTCCCCCGCCCGGTACAGGCCCGGCAGTTCGGCCGTCTCCCCGCCGGTCAGGGCGCATCCGGCCAGCGAGCAGCCGTCGGCGATGCCCTTGACGACCTCCTCCACCCGGGCGGGGTCCAGTTCCCCGATCCCCAGATAGTCTAGAAAGAAGAGCGGTTCGGCCCCCTGCACGACCACGTCGTTGGCGCACATGGCCACCAAGTCCTGCCCCACGGTGTCGTGTCGGTTCAGGGCAAAGGCGATCTTGAGCTTGGTCCCGACCCCGTCGGTGCTGCTCACCAGCACCGGCTCGGGATACTTTCGCGGATCCAGGCGGAAAAGCCCGCCGAAGCCGCCGATCTCCCCGGCGCCGGGTCGCCGGGTTCGGCGAGCGTGGGGGAGAATCCGCTTCACCGCTTCGTTGCCGGCGTCGATGTCCACCCCGGCCCGCCGGTAGGTCAGGGCGCCCTGGCCCTCGTTCACCGTGCCCCCGTTCACCGCCGGACCCCTTCCAGGGCGAACTTGCCTGCGGCCCCCGCGACGTTCACCGGGTAATCACCGTTGAAGCAGGCGAGGCAATGCCGGCCCCCGCCCTCCCGGTCGGCGTCGACGGCGCCGCCGTTGATGGCCGACTGCATGCCCGTGGCGCTCAGATAGCCAAGGCTGTCGGCGTCCACCAGGCGGCGGATCTCCTCCACCGCTTTGCCGGTGGCGACAAGGTCGGCCGCCGCCGAGGTGTCAATCCCGTAGTGGCACGGGTGGAGGTAGGGCGGCGAACTGATCCGCAGGTGAACCTCCCGCGCCCCGGCGGACCGCAGCAGGCCCACGATGTGCCGGGACGTGGTCCCCCGGACGATCGAATCGTCGACCAGCACCACCCGCCGGCCTTCCACCACCTTGCGCAAGGCGTTCAGCTTCAACCGCACCCCGGTCACCCGGGAGACCTCGGCCGGCTGGATGAAGGTGCGACCTACGTAACGGTTCTTGACCAGCCCCACCTCGTAAGGGATCCCCGCCTCCTCGGCGTAACCGGTGGCCGCCGAGATGGAGGAATCGGGCACCCCGGTGACCAGGTCGGCGTCAGCGGGGTGCTCCCGGGCCAGTTGCCGCCCCAGGTTCTTGCGGGCCGCGTGCACGTTCAAGCCGTTCAGGTTGGAGTCGGGGCGGGCGAAGTAAATGTACTCGAAGACGCAAAGGCTGGGGCGGACCGCCGGCCGCACCTGCACCCTGCGCAGGCCGTGCGCGTCGACGATCACCAGCTCTCCCGGGGCCACGTCGCGGACGAACTCCGCGCCCACCGTGTCAAAGGCACAACTCTCGGAGGCCACCACCCAGGCGTCCCCCAGCCTCCCCAGCGAGAGGGGCCGGAAGCCGTTGGGATCGCGGGCGGCGAGCAGCCGGTCGGGAGTCAGGAAAACGAAGGCGAAACCACCCTGCACGGTCCGCAGGCTCTCCTCGACAGCCGATTCGATCCCGTTCCTGCCCGCCCGGGCCACCAGGTGGGCGACCACCTCGGTGTCCACCGTGGTCTGAAAGATCGACCCCTCTTCCTCGAGTTCCTGCCGGATGGCCGCCGCGTTGACCAGATTCCCGTTGTGGGCCAGGGCCAGTTCTCCCCGGCGGTGGCGCACCACCAGCGGCTGGGCGTTGGCCAGCAGGCTCGACCCGGTCGTGGAGTAACGGACGTGCCCGATGGCCGAGGTGCCCCCCAGCCCGTTGATCGTTTCGTCGCCGAAGACCTCTGAGACCAGGCCCATCCCCTTGTGGATGGCGAGGCACCGCCCATCGCTCACGGCGATCCCGGCGCTCTCCTGGCCGCGGTGCTGCAAGGCATAGAGACCATAGTAGGTCAGGCGGGCGGCCTCCGGGTGATCGAAGATCCCGAAGACCCCGCACTCCTCCGCCGGGCGCCAGGGCAGTCGTCCGCCGGCACGCCGGGCTATTCCATCAGGCACGGGATTGCCTCCCTCCAGGTCCGCCGCAGTTCGGCGGTGCCGAGGTCGACCAGGGCCCCCGGGTGCCCGGCGGCGTGCAGGACGACGCGATCGCCGCCCACCTCCCCCAGCACCCGCAGCGGCGCGCCGTGCCCCGCCGCCAGCTTCCGCAGGGCGGGCAGGTTCTCCGGGGCGACCTCCACCACGATGCGCGAGTAGCTCTCGGCGAACAGGGCGGCGTCCAACCGTCCCGCGGCCGACAGCAACGGCGCGTCCAGTACAATGCGGCAGCCGGCGGCCTGACCTTCGGCGGCAAATGCCATCTCGCACAGCGCCACCGCGAGCCCCCCGTCCGAGCAGTCGTGCGCCGCGCGGACCAGCCCCTCGCGGATGCCGCGCCAACAGACCTCCTGGACCGCGCGCTCCCGCCGCAGGTCCAGCGGCGGCAACCGCCCGGCCACCCGGCCGTGAATCACCTTGAGGTATTCGCTGCCCCCCAATTCCGGCCCGGTCTCGCCCAGCAGCGCCACCAGGTCGCCGGGGGCCTTGAACCCCGGCGTGCAGCGCCGCTCCACATCCTCCAAAATGCCCACCATTCCGACAACCGGGGTGGGGTAGATGGCCGTCCCTTCGTACTCGTTATAGAGGCTGACGTTGCCCCCCGTCACCGGAGTCTCGAGGGCCCGGCAGGCCTCCGCCAAGCCGTCCACCGCCTCCGACAGTTGCCAGTAGATCTCCGGTTTTTCCGGGTTGCCGAAGTTCAGACAGTTGGTGACGGCTACCGGTTCGGCCCCCACGCAGGCGACGTTGCGGGCGGCCTCGGCGACCGCCGCCGCCCCGCCCGTCCGCGGGTCCAGGTGGCCGTGGCGACCGTTGCCGTCGATGGCCAGGGCGATGCCGCGGCGGGTTCCCCACAAGCGCAGTACGGCGGCGTCCGCGCCGGGGAAGATGACCGTGTTCAGCCGGACCATGTGATCATACTGGCGGTAGACCCATTCCTTGCTGGCGAGGTTGGGCGACGCCAGCAGCCGGCGCAGGACTTCGCCCAGGTCGGCGGGCACCGGGAGCACCGCGGGGTCGAAGGCCCGCGCTTCCCGCAGGTGCGCGGGTTCCCTTCCCTCGCGCTCGTAGGTGGGGGCGTCGTGGGCCAGGGCCCGCGCCGGCACCTCCGCCACGATCCGCTCGCCCTCACGAATGCGCAGTATCCCATCCCCGGTCACCCGGCCGATGGTGGCGGCCTCCAGGTCCCACTTGGCAAAGATGCGCCGGGCCTCGGCCTCGTGGCCCGCCTGCAGGATGACGAGCATCCGCTCCTGGGACTCCGAGAGCATCACCTCGTAGGGAGTCATCCCCTGCTCCCGCCGGGGGACCTGGAGTACGTCCAGTTCGATGCCCGTGCCGGCCCGGCTGGCCGTTTCACAGGAAGACGAGGTCAGGCCGGCGGCGCCCAGATCCTGAATACCCACCACCGTTCCGGTCTGGAGTAGCTCCAAGGTAGCCTCCAGCAAGACCTTTTCCCTGAACGGGTCGCCCACCTGCACCGACGGGCGGCGCTCCTCGGAGTGGATCGAGAGCTGCTCGGAGGCGAAGGAAGCCCCGTGAATCCCATCGCGCCCGGTGCGGGCACCGACCACCAGGACGGGGTTGCCGACTCCCCCCGCCAGGCCACGCGCCAGTTCGGCGCCATCGGCGATCCCCACGCACATGGCGTTGACCAGGGGGTTCTCCCCGTAGGGGGCTTCGAAGTAGGTCTCGCCTCCCACCGTTGGCACCCCCATCGAGTTGCCATAGCCGCCGATCCCGGCCACAACCCCGGCCAGCAGGTGCCGTACTCGCGGGTGGTCGGGTTCGCCGAAGCGCAGGGAATCCAGGATGGCGATGGGGCGCGCGCCCATGGTGAAGATATCGCGCAGGATTCCGCCGACCCCGGTCGCGGCCCCCTGGTAGGGTTCCACCGCCGACGGATGATTGTGGCTCTCCACCTTGAAGACGATCACGTGCCGGTCGTCCACGCGTACCGCGCCGGCGTTTTCCCCCGGTCCCTGAACCACCCGGTCGCCCGCCGTCGGCAGGCGGCGGAGCAGAGGCCTGGAGTTCTTGTAGCTGCAGTGCTCCGACCACATCACGCCGAACAGCCCCAGCTCCAGGGAGTTGGGGCGCCGGCCGAGAATCCCGGTGACGCGGCGGTATTCCTCTTCGCTCAGCCCGACCTCGGACCACTCGCTCATCGCCCGGCCTCCCCGAGACGGATCATCGCCCCAAAGAGCCGCCGCCCGTCCTCCGAGCCCAGGGCGGCCTCGGAGGCCCGTTCGGGGTGAGGCATCAGGCCCAGCACGTTGCCCTCCCGGTTGCAGATCCCGGCGATGTTTCCCACGGAGCCGTTGGGGTTCGCGGCGTCGCTCACCTCGCCCGCCGGCGTGGCGTAGCGAAAGACGATTTGCCCGGCTTGTTCCATTTCCTCCAGGGTCGCGGGATCGGCGTAGTAGTTGCCCTCCCCGTGGTTGATGGGAATCGTCAGGACCTCCCCCCGCCGCAATCCCGCCGTGAAGGGCAGGTCGTCCCGCTCCACCCGCAGGTGGGTGGGCTGGCACTGGAACTTCAAGCTGCGGTTGCGGCGCAACGCACCCGGCAAGAGTCCCGCTTCGCATAGAATCTGGAAGCCGTTGCAAACCCCCAGCACCAGCCCGCCCCCGGCGGCAAAGCGCGACACCGCCGCCATCACCGGGGAAAAACGGGCAATCGCCCCGGTACGCAGGTAGTCACCGTAGGAGAACCCGCCGGGCAGCACCACCGCTTGCAGATCGCCGAGGTCCTCCTCCTGGTGCCAGATGTAGCGCACCGGCTGCCCCAGCACCTGATTCAGCACGTAATGGGTGTCAAAATCGCAGTTGGTCCCGGGAAAGACGACCACCCCGAAGCGCACCTAGGCGGGCACCTCCTCCAGTTCGAAGCTGAAGCGTTCGAGCACTGGATTGGCGAGGAGCCGGCGGGACATCTCCTCCACCTGCGCCCTGGCCGCCCCGGGGTCATCGGCGACCAGGTCCAGAACGATATACTTGCCGATCCGGACGTCCCCCACGCCGTTGTAGCCGAGGATGCCCAAGGCGCCCCGGACGGTGTTGCCCTGCGGGTCGAGGATGCCTTCCTTCAGAGTGATGTAGACCTTGGCCCGGAACCGCACGTCACTTCGCCTCCGAAACCCGGCGCCAGACTTCCTGGTAAGCCTGTTCGACCCCGCCCAGGTCGCGGCGGAACCGGTCCTTGTCGAGTTTCTCCTGGGTGGTCGTGTCCCACAGGCGGCAGGTGTCGGGGGAGATCTCGTCGCCGAGCAGGATCTCGTCGCCATGAAGGCCGAACTCCAGCTTGAAGTCGACCAGCAGGAGGCCGCACCGGCGCAGGAAGTCGGTGAGGGTGCGGTTGGTGTCCAGCGCCATCCGGGCCAGGGCCTCAAGCTGCTGCGGGGTGGCCAGGTTCAGGGCCCGAATGTGGTAGTCGTTGACCAGCGGGTCTCCCAGGTCGTCGCGCTTATAGTAAAACTCCAACACCGTCTGGCTCATCGGCGTGCCTTCCTCCAGGCCCACCCGTTTGGCCAGCGAGCCGGCGGCGATGTTGCGCGCCACCACCTCCAGCGGGATGATCCGCAGGGATTTGACCAGCATCTCCCGGTCGGACAGCTGCTTGACGAAGTGGGTTTTGATCCCGTGCTTGGACAGCAACTGGAATACTACCGAGGAGATGCGATTGTTATAAATGCCCTTGTCGGCGATCTGGCCCTTCTTCAGGCCGTTGAAGGCCGTGGCGTCATCCTTGTATTCGACCACGTAGAGTTGGGGATCGTCGGTCCGGTAAACCCGCTTGGCCTTCCCTTCGTAAATCTGTTCCAGCCGTCGCACGCCAAAACCTCCTTATTCGGGTTGCTCCGCCCGGGCCACGCCCGGCTCCGGTCCCAGCCCCACGCGGGAGAAGATCGTGTCCACGTGTTTCAGGTGGGGGCGGTAATCGAAACACGCTTCGAGTTCGGCATCGCTCAGCCGTTCCCGCACCGCCGGGTCGGCCGCGATCAGCTCACGGAAGCTGACCTCGCCGGACCAGCCCCGCATCGCCGCCGCCTGGGTCAGCGCGTAGGCGTCCTGGCGGGGCATCCCCTTTTGCACGAGCGCCAGCATCACCCGCTGCGAGTAGATCAGGCCCCCCGTCTGCTCCAGGTTGCGGAGCATGTTCTCGGGGTAGACGTGCATGCCTTCGATGATCCGGGTGAAGGTCACCAGCAGGTAGTCGACCAGGATGGTGCTGTCCGGAACGATTACCCGCTCCACCGAGGAGTGGGAGATATCCCGCTCGTGCCACAGAGCCACGTTTTCCAGGGCCGCCTGGGCGTTGGACCGAACCACCCGGGAAAGGCCGCTGACCTGCTCGCACAGGCGGGGGTTGCGCTTGTGGGGCATCGCCGAAGAGCCCTTCTGCCCTTCCTGGAAGGGCTCCTCCACCTCCCGTAGCTCCGTCCGCTGCAGGGAGCGGATTTCGGTGGCGAACTTGTCGAGGGAGCTGGCGACCACCGCCAGGGTGGTCAGGTACTCGGCGTGCCGGTCCCGCTGCAGGATCTGGGTCGATATCGGGGCCGGCTGCAGGCCCAGCTTGCCGCAGACGTACTCCTCGACGAAGGGGTCCAGGTGCGCGAAGGTTCCCACCGCCCCCGAAAGCTTGCCGTAGGCGATGTTGGCGCGGGCCCGGCGCACCCGCTCAAGGTCGCGCTGGACCTCCGCGTACCAGAGGGCCAGTTTGAGGCCCAGGGTGGTGGGCTCAGCGTGCACGCCGTGGGTGCGGCCCATCATCACCGTGTGCTTGTAGGCCAAGGCCTGCCGCCGCAGCGCCTCCCCGAGCTTCTCCAGGTCCTCCGAAATGATGTCCGCGGCCTGGACCATCAGGGCCGACTGGGCGGTGTCCACGACGTCCGACGAGGTCAGCCCGTAGTGAATGTACTTGCCTTCCGGCCCGATGTACTCAGCCACGTTGGTGGTGAAGGCGATGACGTCATGCTGCACCCGGTCCTCGATTTCGGCGATCCGGTGCACGTCGAACCGCGCCCGCTGCCGGATTACCGGCACCGCCTCCCGGGGAATCACCCCCAGTTCGGCCCAGGCCTCGCAGGCCAGAATCTCGACTTCCAGCCACCGGGCGTATTTTTCTTCCAAGGTCCAGAGCGCCCCCATCCGGGGCAGGGTATAGCGTTCAATCACCCCCGACAGCTCCTTTGTCCCCGCCGGCCAGGGATGCCTGCAGGCTCCGGTTCTTGCGCGCCACCGCTTCCGCCAGGCCGGCCTTTTGGCGGGCCAGGCGGGCCCGCAGGTCCGGGTCGGCGGTGGCCAGGATCTGCGCCGCCAGCAGGCCGGCGTTCCTGGCCGCGTCGATGCCCACGGTGGCCACCGGAACGCCCGGCGGCATCTGGACGGTGGCGTAAAGCGCGTCCACGCCGCTGAGGGCTCCCGCGGCAAGCGGCACCCCGATCACCGGCAGGGTCGTGTGGGCGGCGATCACCCCCGCCAGGTGGGCCGCCAGCCCCGCGCCGGCGATGAACACCCGCAAGCCCTGCTCCTCAGCCCGGCGGGCGAGGTCCGCCACCACGTCGGGCGAACGGTGGGCGGAGGCGACCTCGACCCGATAACCCAGGCCGAACCCCTCCAGCTCCTCCGCGGCCGGCCGCATCCGCTCCCAGTCGGAATCGCTGCCCATCACGATCGCCACCAGTGGCCGCAACCCGCGCCCCCCTTTTGGCGGCGCGCGCACCCGCAACGCTTGCGACGCATGCGCGGCCGTCCCCGTAATAGAGTTTGCCCAAGGCCAAAACGAAGCTCTGCCCGGGCACAAAACTAGCAAAGGCGGCCGGGCCTGTCAACGCAAAACCCGAACGTTTACCCCTGTTGTCGCGGGCAACGTTCACCCTATTCCCACTCCACCGTGCCGGGGGGCTTGGAGGTGATGTCGTAAACCACCCGGTTCACCTGCGGAACCTCGTTGCAGATCCGGTTCGAGATGCGCGCCAGCAACTCATCCGGCAGGCGGGCCCAGTCGGCGGTCATAAAATCCCCGGTGGTCACCGCCCGGACCGCCACGGTGTAACCGTAGGTCCGCTCGTCCCCCATCACGCCGACGCTCCGCAGGTCGGTGAGGACGGCGAAGTACTGCTGCACCTGTCGGTGCAACCCGGCGGCGCGAATCTCTCCGCGGACGACGGCGTCAGCCTGCCGCAGCACCCCGAGCCGCGCCGGAGTCACCTCGCCGATCACCCGGATCGCCAGACCCGGTCCGGGAAAGGGCTGCCGCCAGACGATTTCTTCGGGCAGGCCCAGTTCCAGCCCCAGTTCGCGCACCTCGTCCTTGAACAGCTCCCGCAGCGGCTCGATCAACTTGAACTGCATGTCGGCCGGGATTCCGCCGACGTTGTGGTGGGTCTTGATGGTGGCCGCCGCGCCACCGCCCGACTCAATCACGTCGGGGTAAAGGGTTCCCTGCACCAGGTAATCCACCGGACCGATGCGGCGCGCCTCGGACTCGAAGACCCGGATGAACTCGTTGCCGATCAGCCGGCGCTTCTCCTCCGGGTCAGCCACCCCGGCCAGCAGGCGCAAGAAGCGCTCCGAGGCGTCGGCGCGCACGAAGCGGTCGCCGAAGCGACGCCCGAAGGCCTGCGTCACCTCCTCGGCCTCGCCCTGGCGCAACAGCCCATGGTCGACAAAGACCGCCGTGAGTTGGTCTCCCACCGCGCGATGGACCAGGGCCGCCGCCACCGCCGAGTCCACCCCTCCCGACAGGGCGCAGAGGACCTGCCCCTTGCCCACCTGGGCGGCAACGGCCCGGGTTGCCTCCTCCACGAAGGAAGCCATCGTCCAGGTCGGCTCGCAGCCGCAGACCCGGTACAGGAAGTTCTTCAGCACCTCCAGCCCCTGGGGCGTGTGGGCGACCTCGGGGTGGAACTGCACCCCGTACAGGCCGCGCCCCTCGTCGGCGACCGCGGCGTAGGGGGTGTTCGGCGTCTCGCCGATCAGCCGGAACCCACGCGGCACGGTTAACACCGAATCGCCGTGGCTCATCCAGCAAGTCGTGGCCGGCCCCAGGTCCGCGAACAAAGGGGAGGAAGGATCCAGCCGGACTTCGGCCCGCCCGTACTCCCGCCGCTCGGCCGGGCTGACCTTCCCGCCCAGGAGGTGGGTCATCAGTTGCATGCCGTAGCAGATGCCCAGGATGGGAATCCCCGCCTCCAGGATCCGCCGGTCGATGGTCGGCGCGCCGGGGGCGTACACGCTGGCGGGCCCCCCGGAAAAGATGAGGCCCCGGGGGCGGCGCGACGCAATTTCCTCCCAGGGCACGCTGGATGGGACGATCTCACAGTACACCTTGCACTCGCGAACCCGCCGGGCGATCAACTGCCCGTACTGGGCGCCGAAGTCGACCACCAGCACGACTTGGG
>JAJYMS010000032.1 GCA_021786825.1 Bacillota bacterium
GAGCTTCCCGGTGGCAAACACGCCCGCCATCTCGGTGGACCCGATCCCGGTGGCAAAGGCCCCCAGGGCTCCGTAGGTGCAGGTGTGGGAATCGGTGCCCACCACCACCTGCCCGGGCTGGATGTGCCCCTGTTCGGGTAAGACCTGGTGGCAGATGCCCATGCCCGCCTCGTAGAAGGTCCCCACCACGGCTTCGCGACAGAACTGGCGGAGCTTGCCGTGCAAGGCGGCGCTCCGCTCGTCGGGGGCCGGCGCCCGGTGGTCGATAATGGCGACCACCCTCGCGGGGTCCCAGAGGCGGGGCACTCCCATCTTCTCGAAGGCGATGATTGCGGGAACGCCGGTGTTCTCATGGATCATCGCCAGGTCGATGCGGGCCTGCACGATCTCGCCCGGCTCCACTCGCTCTTTGCCCGCGGCCCGGGCCAGGATTGCACCCGTCAGGGTCAAGGCTCAGCCCCCCTTCGCTCGCGAGCGCTTCCGCTGGGCCTTGGCCTGCAACGCCCGGTAGACCTTTTCCGCCGACAGGGGCAGGGTATCGATTCGCACCCCCACCGCGTCGAACACGGCGTTGGCGATGGCCGGGCCGGTGGGGACCATCCCCGGTTCACCCAGACCCTTGGCCCCGAAAGGACCGGTGGGCTCGGGGTCGCCGACGAAATCGGTCTTTAGCCTGGGCATGTCCTGGGCCACCGGCAACTTGTACTCGTGGAAGTTTGGGTTCATCGGCTGCCCATCCTCGAAGACCAGCCCTTCGGTGAGGCTCCAGCCGATGCCCTGGCCCAGCGCCCCCTCCTGCTGACCCTCGGCGAGGGTCGGGTTAATGACCTGTCCGGCGTCGTTCACCGCCACGAAGTTGACCACGTCGACCTTCCCGGTCTCCGGGTCGACCTCGACCTCCGCGATCTGGCACCCGAAGGTGTACGCCCCCGACTCGTTGCCGACCAGGTCCTGGTCCTGCATCTCCGACGGCGGATCGAAGGCCCCGAAGCCGACGATGGGCTCCCCGCCGCGCCGGTACAGCCTGGCCCAGGCCGCCTGTCCCACGGTCACGAATTTCTCCGGGCTGCCTTCGATGTACACCTTGCCGTCCTTGATCCGGAGCGCCTCGGGAGAGGCCATCAGCATCTGCGCCGCCTGCTCCAGGATCTGCCGCTTGCAGGCCGCCGCCGCGCGCCGGACGGCGTTCCCGCCGATGTAGGTCAGCCGGCTGGCGTAGTTGCCCTGGCAGAAGGTGGTCATGTCCGTGTCTCCGGCGGAGATGGAGACGTCCGACACCGGGACCCCGAGCTCCTCGGCGGCGATCTGGCAGAACACGGTGAAAGCGCCCTGGCCGGTGTCGCCCTCGCCGGACATGATGAAGACCTTGCCGTCCTCGTTGACCTTCACGATGGCGGACGCGCCGTCGAAGTCGCCGAAGTGGCGCCGCCCGCTGACGTGGACCATGGTGGCCAGGCCGATCCCGCGATGGGGCACCTTGTCGGCCTTCTTCCGGTTCCAATCCGAGAGGTCCACCGCCCGCCGCACGCACTCCTTCAGGGCGCAACTGCGGACGATGTTGCCGTGTACCGTGACGTCACCGCGCTCCACCCCGTTGATCAGCCGCAGCTCGGCCGGGTCGATGCCCAGTTCCACGGCGGCCATGTCCATCAGGGACTCCACCGCCCAGTGGCCGGCGGGGTTGCCGAAGCCCCGGAAGGCCCCGGTCGGAATGTTGTTGGTGTAGGCCAACCGCACCCGGGTGCGGACGTTGACGTGCCGGTACATAATGTCGTGCCGCAAGGCGGTCACCCGGGTGGTGGCCGGCGCCTTGGCGCTGTATGCCCCGTTGTCGTTCAGGACGTCGGTTTCCTTGGCGATGACGTGACCGTCACGGGTGAAGCCCAGCCGCATGAAGATGTTGGACGGGACGCGCGGCCGGCTGGCCAGGAACTCGTCCTCCCGGGCGTTGATCAGCTTCACCGGGCGGCCGGCCCGCTTGGCCAGCAGCGAGCAGACGATGGCGTTGTTGTCGTCGCAGGACTTACCGCCGAAGCCCGCGCCCACGTGGGGCTGGATGATCCGGACGTCGCCGATGCCGATCCCCAGGGCGTAGGCGATCCGCTGCCGGGCCATGAAGAGGGTCTGGGTGTTCATGTAAAGCAGCAGCTTCCCGGTGGGGCTCCACCTGGCGATGCTGCCGATGGGCTCGATCCAGGCGTGGTACTGGAGGGGGCTCTTGAAGTTGCCTTCCACCACCACGTCGGCCTGCCGGAAGCCCTCGTCGACGTCCCCGCGGTGAATCAGCTTGTCCAGCACCAGGTTCCCGGGAATGTCGTCGTGGATCAGGATGGCCCCTTCCTTCACCGCGTCCTGGGGTATCAGGATCGCCGGCAGGGGCTCGTACTCCACCTCGATAAGGCCCAGCGCCTCCCGGGCCGCGTCCTCGGTGGTGGCCGCCACCGCCGCCACCTCGTCCCCCACGTAACGCACCTTGCCCACCGCGAGGGGATACAGGTCCTTGATGAAGGCGCCCCAGCGGATCTTGGGCGTGTCCTCGGCGGTGATCACCGCCTTCACCCCGGGTACCCCGGCGGCCTTCGAGGTGTCGATGCGCAGGATCCGGGCGTGGGGATAGGGGCTCCGTAGGACCTTCCCCACCAGCATCCCCGGCAGCTTCAGGTCGGCGACGTACTGGGCGGCCCCGGTCACCTTCTCCGGTCCCTCGACCCGTGGGATCCGCTTGCCGACTGCGTCAAAGCTCATCTCTCAGACCCCCCGTCCTTCCCGGTCACGCCCTGGATGGCCTCCACGATCTTGTAGTAGCCGGTGCAACGACAGAGGTTCCCGGCCAGCCCCTCGCGGATTTCGCGCTCACTGGGGTGTGGGTTCTCATCCAGCAGCGCCTTGGTGGTCATGAGCATCCCAGGGGTGCAGAAGCCGCACTGAAAACCTCCCCACTTGATGAACTCCCGCTGGATGGGGTGCAGCTTTCCCCCCTCGGCCAGACCCTCTACCGTGGTGATCTCCTTGCCTTCCATCATCACGGCCAGGGTCAGGCAGGCGCTGCGCACCTTGCCGTCGACGATCACCGTGCAGGCGCCGCAGACCCCGACCCCACACCCCTCCTTGGTCCCGGTGAGGCCCAGGTCCTCCCGCAAGACGTCGATCAGGCGCCGGTCGTCAGCGACATCCAGTTCGTAGCCCTCTCCGTTGACGGTCAACTGAATGTGGTGTTTCAAACTCTCCAACCTCCCTCGACTAGGCCACTCGATCAAGGGCCTCCAGGAGCGCCCGGCGGACGAACAGGCTGGCCATGTCGCGCTTGTAGTCGGCGGAACCGCGCCCGTCGCTGGAGGGCGACACCTCCCCGCGGGCGACCTCGGCGGCCGCTTCGATTAGCTCCGGCGTCAAGGCCCGGCCCCGCAGAACCGCTTCGGCGCCGGCGGCCCGGACGGCCGTGGGACCTACCGACCCCAGGGCGATTCGAAGGTCGCTGCAGGGGGCCTTGGGAGACTCCTGCCACAAGGTCACGGCGCAGGAGACGGTGCTGAAGTCCTCGTGTGACCGGGAGAGGAACTTCTGGTAGGACCAGCCGCGCCGCCCGGCGTCAACCGGGACGCGGATTTCCACCAGCAGCTCCCCCGGCGCCAGGACGGTCTGGTAGTAGTCGCAGAAGAACGCCTCCAAAGGTACCGTCCGGGAGCCGGGCGGACCTTGGACGACGGCCTCGGCCTTGGCCGCGATCAGCCCGACGGGCGGGTCCTGGGCGGGGTCGGCGTGGCAGAGGTTGCCCCCCACCGTCCCCATCTCCCGCACCCGCGGGAACGCGACGCTGTGGAAGACTTGGTGCAGCAGCGGATTCCGGGCCGCCACCAGGCCCGACTGCTCAACCTCCCGGTGGGTGGTCAGAGCCCCGATGCGCAACCACCCGTCCTCCTCCTTGATTCCGCGGAGGTCCGGAATTTCGTTCAGGCTGATCAGGTACTTAAACTGTAGCAACCCCAGGCGCAGGAATTGCATCAGGGCCACTCCCCCTGCCACGTAGCGGGACTCCTCCCCGTGCTGACGGGAGAGGGCGATGGCTTCCTCGATCCCGCGCGCCCGCAACAAGCTGAACTTGCTCATGCTCTTCCCTCCGAACTAGGCTCCTTGGGCCCCGCTACTTTCCCCCTGCGTCCGGGTCCCCGGGAAACTTGAAGCCTCGCTTCCGGTACATCTCGAAGTCGGGTGGCGACTGGCACCCCAGGGTGACGAAGGGCCCGTCCCCGGTATTGCGGAACCCGTGCGGCTCCCCGGCCGGAATCCACACCGACTGTCCGGCCTCGATCGGAAACTCGCCCTGGGGGGTTACCACCACGCCCCTTCCCTGAATCACCGAAACAATGTCGTCAGCATCCTCGTGCACGTGAACCGCGATCGCTTCCCCGGGCAACTTGACGCCGTGGTGCAGGCTGAGCCGCCGGCTGCCCGAACCGGGCCAGAAGACCCAGTGCATCACGCCCCCGATCTGCGGGGCCGGTTGCCCCTCTTCCCACCGCTTGATCTGCAAGCTGCAGTCCTCCTTTTTTGATCGCCTCAGCCCGATGCCAGGGCTCTCAACCCAACTTGGCCCACAACTTTCGAACATCGTGGGGCTTCCACCAGAGGTCGATTCCGAGGTCCTGCGCCACCACCTTGGCCGCGTTGTAGCCGGGCCCGCCGGTGATGTTACCCCCCGGGTGGCTCGAAGAACCGCAGAGGTAGAGGTTTTTGAAGGGCGTACGGTACTGGGAGAGCTCCGGCAGCGGCCGCTTGTCCAGGGTCTGGGTCCCGTTCATCTCGCCCACCATCCAGTCGCCGCCCCGCATGTTGTGGTTGTGCCGCTCGATGTCCAGAGGCGTATAGGAGGACTTGGTGATGATGTTCTTCTCGTCCAGGTTGGGGGCGTAGTAGCGCCAGCGAACCAGGCACTCCTCCAGGTGCTGCGCCTTGATCTCATCCCAGCGCTGAGGCCCGCCGTCGGCCAGTTCCTGCGGCGCCAACTCCCACATAAAGGCCGTGTGCTTGCCGGCAGGGGCCTGGTTGGGATCGTGGACACTGGCGCAGGTGCCGTTCATAAAGGTCTTGCGCGGCACGCGGCCGGCCCGGCAGTCGGTGTGGAGGTCGATGATGTCCCGCAGGCAGTCGATCCCGACGCACTGCATCAGGCTCTTGGCCACCTCGGGCTCCTTCTCCTCGGCGATGTAGCGGGGCCGGTCATTCAGGGCCAAGTTGATGGAAAAGATCGGGTTGATGGCCGAGAACTTGAAGCCGGCCACCCGGTCGGCGAAGGCGGCGTCCAGGTTCTCCCGCCCGATCAGGCGCAGGAAGGTGTCGTGGGGATTCAGGGAACTGGCCACGAACTTGCGCGCCATGATCCGGGTGCCGTCCACCAGTTCCACACCCACCGCCGCGCCGTCCTCGACCAGAATGCGGCGGACCTCCTTGCTCTCCACCAGGTCGCCGCCATTGGTCACCACCATCTTGTGCAGGGCGTGGGCCAGCCGGTGGGACGACCCCCGCGCCAGGCGGGGATTCACGCCGCCGGCTACCATCCCGGGGACGAACCAGCCCAGGCCTTCGCCGTCGATGGCGAACCCGCGCATCACCACCAGGAAGGCCACCACCCCGCGGATCACTTCGTCCTCGAACAGGTCGACGATGACGTCGCGCGGGGTGCGGTCGCAGTACTTCAGGTACTCCCGGCCCACCGCGCTGCGCGAAAGCAGTTCCCGCTTCTCGTTAGTGGGCACCGGAGCGTCGTAGGTCTCCGGCAAGATGATCTGCTCCACCACCGGCCCGTAGCGCAGGCGCACCTCCCGGTAGGTCTCGGCGTCCCGCTGGCTGATCTTGGCGAAGGACTGGTAGGTTCGCTCCAGGTCCGAGTACCACAGGACCGCCCGGTGGTCTTCCAGGATGGCTGCCACCCCCGGCTCCGGAGCCAGGTACCTGCCCCCGAACCGCGCGACCTCCAGATCCCTGTACCAGGCCAGTTCGGTGACGTTACGATGGAAAACCGAGTGAACGTTGTGCCAGTGGCCGGGGGCGGCCAGATCCTCGTGGGAGTCCAGCCCGCCGCCGATCTCCAGTTGCGCCTCGATGGCCAGCACCTTGAGCCCCGCCTTGGCCAGGTACCCCTCCAGGATCATCCCGTTGTGGCCAGCGCCAATGACGATGCCGTCGTACTCCAGCGTCCGCATCCGATCAGCCTCCAGTCATGCTTCCGCCACCAGGGGCTCCAGGATCTCGATCTCGGCCCCCAGCACGTTGCCCACGTTCTTTACGAAGCTGGTCTCCAGCGTGGCCCGCTGGCCACGGATGATGCCCTCGTACACCCGCTTCAGGTTGCCGGAGGCGTCCGCCTCGATGACGTAGTGGATCAGGGTGCTGCCGCCATCCTCCTCCAGCCCGAAGGCGATGGTGAGGCGGGTGTCCCCGCTGTCGCCGTCAGCCAGCCTGGCCACCGACGCCAGTCCCCTCCCCGGGGTGGTCGTGCCGGACATCACCAGCCGGTGAGGTTCCTGGCGCTCCCGCACCTCCATGTGGGCGACGTTTTCCAGGGGAATCCGGCCAAGCCTCAGGACCAGGTCCACGTCGAAGCGGTCGTTGTCGGCGATGTTGAACTTCTTGCACTGCGGCACGCACTTGGCCAGGGCGGAGATGTCGTTCAGGAAGCCCCAGACCTCTTGCCGTTCCCGTCGCACGCGCAGGGTATTCTCGATCCGGATCATCTTCAGGTAGCCCCCTTTATGCTTTAGGCCTCCCACCACTTGTGCATGCCCGTGTCGTCGGCGATCACGTTGGCAGCGACGAACCCGGCCGCCCCGATGATTCCCCCGCCCGGATGGCTGCTGGCGCCGCACAGGTACAGTCCAGGAACAGGCGTCCGGTACTGGGACAGTTCGGGCAGCGGGCGGAAGTACTCGATCTGGTCCATCAAGGTGCGGCCCATGAAGACTCCCCCGCGCACCATGTTGGGGATCTTGGCCGGGATTTCCCGCGGCGTCATGGCCACCTTCATGATGATGTTCCGGTCGTTCAGGTTGGGAGCGTACTCCCGCCAGGCCTCGACGCACCTGTCCATGAACTCCCGCTTGACGTCCGCCCACTCCATGCCCTTGAGGTCATAGGGAACGAGCTGCCACAGGAAGGCGGTGTGCTTACCGGGGGGCGCCTGGGAGGGGTCGTGGACCGTGGGCACGCTGGCAAACAGGCGGGGTTTCCGCGGCAACCGGCCGGCCCGGATGTCGGCCCACAGCTCGCTGAAATCGTCGGGGCTCTCGAAGCCGATGTCGAGCCGGAAAGCCCGGTCGACGTCGGGGTCAAACTTGGCGGCCTTGAAGCGGGGCGCCTCGTTGAGGGCCATGTGCACCGAGAAGATGGAGAACTCATCCAGCCTGAAGCTCCGCACCTTGCGCGCCAACTCGGCGTCGATGTCCTCCTCGCCCACGAGGGCGAGGAAGGTGGTCTTCAGGTCGATGCTGCTGGCAATCACGGGCGCGTAGTAACGGTCGCCGGCCCGGGTTTCGACTCCCACGGCCGCCCCTCCGTCCAGTAGGATCTTGGTCACGTGGGAGAAGGCCTGGATTTCGCCGCCGTTGCGGACGTAAGCCCGCCAGAGGGCGTGGGCCAAGGCGTGGGAGCCACCGATGCACAGCTGTGAGTGCTCGATCTGGCTGACGATCAGGGGAACCACGAAGCCGATCCCGTTATAGTCGTCGATCATCCCCCGGGGGATGGGAAGCTGGTGCAGTACCAGGGCCTTGACCACGTCGGACTCGAAGAACTCGTCCACCACGTCGCGAGGGCTCATCCGGGACAGGCGCAGGTAATCCAGGCCCTCCGGGGAGCCCTCCAGCACCGCCACCTGCTGGGACGGCGGGGGCGGGGGGCTGTAGAAAGCGGGCACCACCACCGACTGCATGAAGTCGGCGTACTCATCCTGAATCTGTCGCCAGGTCCTGGCGTCCCGCTCGCTGAACCGGGCGATGGAGCGGGTGGTCCGCTCGATGTCGTCGTACATCAACAAGGCCCGCCCGTCCTTTAGGGGCACCCCCGCCTGCACCGGCGGCCGGTAGTACTTGGCGTCAAAGTTCTCCAGGCCGATTTCCGTATACGCCGGCATGATGTTGATGGTGTCGTGGAAGTACGAGTGCAGGTTGTGCCAGAAACCCGGCACCGTGACCTCCTCGGTCGAAAGGCCCCCTCCGGCCTCCAGCCGGCTTTCCAGGATGAGCACCCGGCGCCCGCCCTTGGCCAGGTAATTGCCCAGGATGAGGCCGTTGTGGCCCGCGCCAATGATGATCACATCGTACTGCTGTTCCAAGCCTTTACCCCTCCGCTCCGGCGAAATCCGGCACAATCGAATTATAGGGCAAGTCGGTCAGGGCCGAATTGTTTACGGTGACCGAATCGGTGGCCCCCGCCGGGAACTACCTTCGTGCAACCTGCCTACGGGACGCCTAGCGCCGGCCGAGCCAACGGTTAAAGCCCAACCGCTCCAGGGTCTCCGGCCGCGGAGTCCCCTGGGAATCCCATCCCATCAGGGTATAGTAGTCATCCAGCATCGGCGTCAGGTCCACCACTTCTCCCTCGACCGGACCCGCTGGCATCGGCTCCGAAAAGCGTCCGGGTAGGACATCGTCCTTCCGGGTCACACCCGCCCCGACGTTAAAAACGCGTTCCGCGGTCATTACCCGTTCGGCAAAAGCGGCCAGGCCCCCGGGACTAAGGTGGAGACCGGTCGCCGCCTCCCACAGCGGCAACAGGTTCTGGGTGGAACCCCCGCCCCGGGCAAACATGCAGTAGGGCAGGGAGTCGAAAAGGGCCTGGGTCTGGGAAAGTTGCTTGACCAGGGCCGCCTTCCCCTCGTACCCGAAGCGGCCTCTCCCCGGGGACGACAACTCACTGGCGACCGGGTAGCCGAGGTTGTGGTGGCAGCCACCCCGGCTGCCGGCGGCGTAGACCAGGCCCATGGCCTTGCTGCCGCGCGGGTCGTAACCCGCCAATTCCATTCCCTTCACCTGGATGGCGTAGTGGATGGACCCCTGTCCCAACTCCTCGGCCATCCGGCGGGACCCCTCGGCCAGCAGATCCCCGACGCCCTCCCGGTAGGCAATCTTGCGCACCAACTCCATGATGGCGTGCTCGTTGCCGAAGCTCAGGTCCAGGCCGTCCGTCGCCGCGGGGCTCAGGACCCCTTTTTCGTAACACTCCATGGCGAACCCGATGGTGTTCCCGGCGGAGATGGTGTCCAGCCCCAGGCGGTCGCAGAGGGCGTCGGCGGCCAGGATCATGGCCAGGTTGTCGTTGCCCACCTGGGGGCCAAACGCCCAGACCGTCTCGTACTCCGGCCCGTTGGCGAGGGTTCCGGCGTAAGGCCCCTCCTTGACCAGACTGAGACGACTGCAGCCAACCGAGCACACCGGGCAGGAGTGGTACCTTTTCCTGATCACGTGGTTGTCCCGCAGCGCATGGGCGTCAATCCGGTCCGTATGCTCAAAGGTGCCGTAGCGGTAGTTGTAACTTGGCAGCATTCCGGCGGGGTTGGTGCTCTCGATGGTCGAGGAACTGCCCAACTCCGCGTAGAGCTTGGAGAAGGGCGCCTGGGCGGTCTCCCGGAGGATGGCGGCGATCATCGCCTTGGTGCCCTTCTCGTCGTGGAGGGGGATGTGCCGGTCACCGCCCACGACGGCGATGGCCTTCAGCTTCTTGCCCCCCATGACCGCCCCCCCGCCCCCGCGGCCGGCCGCCCGGTGGCCCATCATGATGGCGGCGTACCGCACCAGGCGCTCCCCCGCCGGCCCGATGCAGGCGGTCTGCACGTTCCCCCCGCCCAGGTCCTGGGTCAGCAAGCGCTGCGCGTCGTCGGCGTTCATGCCCCACAGGTAGGTGTTCGCGCGGATCTCCACC
>JAJYMS010000246.1 GCA_021786825.1 Bacillota bacterium
CGGGCGGCAATCTGGGCGATCGCTTCCCTCGATCCCTCCAATTCCATGTACCAACCCAAAAAAGGCAGGCGGTCCAGGAAGGCCATCACCCCCCGGGGGGCGCCGTTCGGAGCCCCGCCTTCGCCCAGGACAAAGGGCTCCCGGTACTTCTCCTTCCGCCGGCCCGGGCGGTACCCAAGGCGCCCCAGGAGGGTCTCCAGGGCCTCCACGTCCGCCACCTTGACCTCGATCTCCTCGCGGTCGGAGAAGACGGCGTCGCCCTGGGAAGGACCCTTGTAGGTGAGTTTGCCGCCGCGGGTATCCCGCCGCAGTCGGAGGACCCGGTCAGTCGCCGTCAATTCGCCCGCCGGCAGGTCCAGGTAGACGTCAAGTTCGTGCGCTTCGCCCAACGACCGCGCTCCCAGGCGGATCAGCCGCTCCCTCAATTCCTTCACCTGGTCCGGCAGCCGGAACTTCACTTCGACCTCGCGTGGGCCGTGATCCGCGTTTCCCACTTCCATCAAGTTTACGTCCTCCTGCCCGCCAGGGCAAACACGGAAGGTTGGTTGGTGATGATGGCATCCGCACCGAAGCTGAAGAGCAGCCGCCCCACCCAGGGGGAATCCACCGTCCAGGGGTTGACCCGCAGACCCCGCCGGTGCGCGGCGCGGACCATGCCGGGGGTGACGGAGGCGAAGAAGGGGTGTAGGGCCTGAGCGCCGACCCTGGCGGCCACCTCCAGGGCGTGGCTGTGGTGCCGGAGGTAGAGCACCGCGATAGGAACGGCCGCATCCAGGGCCCGGACGCGCGCCAGGATCTCGTGGTTGAAGGAAGAGATGAGTACCTGCCCGAGAAAGTCCTCGGCTCGCAAAAGCTCCAGCACCTGGCCGGCGATGTCGTCATCCGGAGCGACGCCCGGGTTCGGGCCGCCCTTGATCTCCACGTTCAGGCACGCCTTGCCCCGCACGGTCCGGATGACTTCGCTCAGGGTCGGCACCCGCTCGCCCGCAAAGGCCGGGCGGAACCAGGAACCTGCGTCCAGGCTGCGAATCTCCGCCAGGCTCAGCTCCCGCACCGGTCCCGAGCCGTCGGTGGTGCGATCGACGGTCTCGTCGTGGATGACCACCAACTCCCCGTCGCGGGTGCGCTGCACGTCCAGCTCGATCGCCTGGGCGCCCAGCTCCAGGGCCGCGCTAAAGGCCGCCAGGGTGTTCTCCGGCGCCCGCCGGCACGCCCCGCGGTGGGCGACCACCCTGCAGCCCGCCCAGCCGGGCGGCTCCGGCCGGCTATCCACTGGTCCGCTCATCCATCCGGGCCTCACCGCCCCGCACCGCGGCCATGCAGCCGAAGGCGACCACGAAGGTCAGGGCGGACCAGATGAAGAGGGTGCCCCAGCCAAAGACGTCCACCAGGTACCCGAAGACCGGCGGCCCCCCGATGGCGGCCAGGGACGAGAAGAGGTAGTAAAGGCCGGTGTAGGTGCCGATCCTGTCCGGGGTGGTCATCTCCACCACCATCGGGTAGGAGTTGATGTTGATCAGGGCCCAGGCCACTCCCCCCAGCACCAGGACGGCCCGGATGAAAAGCAACTGCCTCACGAACACAAGCAGAATGAAGACCGCGACCATCAGGGCGATCCCGGCCAGGATGGTCCGGCGCCGGCCGGCGCGAGTGGCGATCAAGCCGCTGGGAATGGCGAAGACGAGGAAGGCCAGGGAAAGGAACCCCAGGGAGAAGGACGCCGCGGCCTCGCCGATGCCGAGGTAGTTGCGGCCGTAAAGGGTGAAGAGGGCTTCGATGCCGGCGTAGCCGATGAACCAGAAGAGAATCGCCAGCAGCATCAGGAGGGCGCTCTTGTCGGAAGCGCGCAGCACCTCCCGGAGGGCCGCGGTGATGCTCGGCTGCGCGGCACCCCCTGGATCCGGCGCGCGGGTGGGCGCAAGCGCCAGTTTCCGCTCCCGGATGGTGGCGTACAGAACGGCCAGGGCCGCCAGGGACACGACCGCCGCCATGAAGAAGGGCAGGCGAAAGTCCGTCTTGTACAGCATCGACCCGACGAAAAAGGCCAGCAACGCCCCCAGGCCGCCCATGAAGTTGATGATGCCGTTGGCCTTGCTGCGCAGCGGCGGAGGCGTGATGTCAGGCATCAGGGCGACGACCGGAGTCCGGTAAAGGCTCATCGCCAGGTTCATGAGCAGGGTGATGGCCAGCAATGAAGCCAGCCCGGAGCGCGAAACGAAGGGAATGACCGCGAAAAAGAGAGCGGCGGCCGGTACCCCCACCAACAGGAAGGGCATTCGCCGCCCGACCCGGGTCCGGGTGCGGTCGGAGAGCCCACCGAAATAAGGCTGCAGGGTCAGGGCGGAGAAGTTGTCGATGGTCATGATCCAGCCGATCAAGGCCGTGCTGGTGACATAGCGGCTGTAGAAGACCGGCATGAAGGAGTTGTAAATCGACCATATAATGCTGACGGTAAAGAAACCCAGCCCCAGCGCAAAAGTCCGACCGTAGTTCAGCCTCATTCCCCAGCCTCCCTCTCGCCTCCCGCCCGGGGTGTAGTTCCACCTCTGGTCGGCCAGTTCCTTCCGGCTTGGTTTTGGGAGGCAAAAGAGTTAAGATGGTTGACGTCGAACTCGCTTGGTAACCGACGCACCCAAGAAAACTGAAAGAGGGGCGACCCGCCGGATGACTTTGACGCAAGCCTTTGTGCTGGGGCTGGTGCAGGGCCTCGGCGAATTCCTTCCCATCTCCAGTTCCGCCCACCTGGTGGTCACGCCCTGGCTTTTCGGCTGGCACGACCCGGGGCTCACTTTCGACGTGGCCCTGCACGTGGGCACCCTGCTGGCCGTGGTGGGCTTCTTCTGGCGCGACTGGGTAAGCCTGATCAGCCACGGCCTGCGCTTCGACGGAACCAGGGAGGGGGGGCTCTTCTGGCTGCTGGTGATCGCCACCATCCCCGGCGCCGCGGCCGGTTACACCCTGGAGAAGTATGCCGAGTCCGCTTTCCGCGCCCCCGCCCTGGTGGCGCTGATGCTCGCCCTGCTGGGCGCGATCCTCTACGCCGCGGACCGGCGGGGGCAAAAGCACCGCGAGGTGGACCAGATCCGGCTGCTGGACGCCATCTGGATCGGAATTTCGCAGGCTTTTGCCATCATCCCGGGCGTGTCCCGCTCCGGCGCCACCATGACCATGGGCCTGGTGCAAGGCTTGACCCGCGAAGCCGCCGCGCGCTTCTCCTTCCTGATGATCGCCCCGATCACCGCGGGCGCGGCGCTCCTGAAGTTGCGGCACCTCACCGGCGCCGACCTGAACGCGCCGTTCATCGTGGGCACGGTGACCAGCGCCGTAGTGGGGGCGCTCTCCATCAAGTTCCTGCTGGGTTACTTGCAACGGCACAGTTTCCGGATCTTCGCCTGGTACCGGCTGGCTTTTGCGGCGGTGATCCTGTTGGTCATCACGCTGCGGGCTTAGGCCCTCACGGGGCTCACGCCGGCGCGGTCCCGCCCAGATCGTCCTTGATATGCCAGAACTTGTACTGGATTTTCGGAGTATACATGGGCGAGTCGGAATAGCGCCACGGGCGCCGGTAGGAATTGAAGGTGTGAGCGTTGACCAGCGGCTCCCCATCGGCGTCGTACCCGGTCACCACGGTAGTGTGGTCCCACACGCCATCGCCTTCAAAGTCGTAGTTGATGGTGTCGCCGATCTTCAGGTCCCGCGCCGCGGCGACCTCCTCCACGCGAGGGCTGCCCCCCATGAACCAGCGGTAGCTATGAGCCACGGCCCAGCTCAGGCTCCAGGTATCGGTGGACAGGCCCTTTCCGATGTACCACCAGCCCTCCAGCTTGGAGGGCCTTACGTCCATCGGGAAGCCGGCCGCCAGCATCACCTGGGAGACGTAGTTGGTGCAGTCGTCCTCAAAGCGCAGGAAGTCTGGATTGTAGGTATTCCAGTAGTAATCGGCAGACCGGAGGGCGGAAGTGCGGTCGTATGTTCGAGGTGCCTGGTCGGCGGCCAAGGGAATCACCCTCCTGCGGCGGTCACCGGTTTTTTTCATCTTACGCCGCCGCGGCCCACCGGTTACGCCGACGCTAAAACCCTACCGCCTGCCTTGACACATCCGGCGGCTGGCCGCCATCCGGCGCAGCTGCCAGAGGGCTAACGGACCCGCCAGGGCAACCACCCCCATGGAACTGAAGGCCACCCCCCACCCAACCCGCCCGCCGACCGCGTCCAGGATCCAGCCGAAGAGCGCCGGAGAGGCCGTGGCCGCGGCGTACCCCAGGAAGGTCTGCACGGCCATCGCCCGGCCGAGGGTGGACGAGTCCACCATCTCGGTGACCCCGGTGGAGAAAATGGGGGAGTCCGCGTTGACGGTGAGGCTGGAGAGCAGGCCGACACCCAGCAGCGCCCCCGCCGGGGCGGCCGCCAGCCACCCAAAGGCGAGGGTCGCCGCGGCGCTGGCGACCATGATCACCGACGCCGTCGCCGTTCGCCCCCAACGGTCGGAGAACCAGCCCGCCGCGCCGGTGGCCGCGGCGCCTAGCAAGACCGAGGCGGAAGTCAGCAGCGCGGCCCGGGAAGCGGCCGTCGGGCCGCTCTGTCCTTGGGCGGCCAGGACCGAGTTGACGTAAGGGGCCATCCAGGATCGGAGGCCGTACATCTCCCACATGTGGGCCGAGTAGGCGATGATCACCAGCATGGTCGGCCAATCCACGCCCAGCCCGAGCCAGCCGGACGCCGTCCTTCGGCCCAAAGCGCCGGTCGCGCCTTCCGGCCGGCGCCCGCGCGGCACCAGGGTGGCCAGTCCGACCGCCAGCGCGCTGACCGCCGCAACCACCAGGCAGGCGGCGCGCCAGGTCGTGACGGCCGCCAGGGAACCGGTGGCGCCGAAGGAAAGCCCGTTGCCCAGGACAAAGGCCGCCACGTAGACCCCCACGGCGCGTCCGCGGCCGGAGCTGCGATACTGCTCGGACACCAGCCGCAGGCCGGGCATGTAGACCCCACCCAGGCCGGCGCCGGCGACCGCCCGCAGTACCATGGCGGAGAAAAGGCCCCGGGCCGACAGGGCAAACAGCAGGCTAGCCCCCGCCGAGACACCCGCCGATGCCGTCACCACGTATCTGGCGTCCACCCGGTCAGTCAGGGGCAGGAGCACCAGCACGGACAGGATGTACCCCGCCTGGTAGGCGGCCATGATCAACCCCGACTGGGAGTGGCTGATTCCCCAGTCCCGTTCCACCATCGGCACCACCGCCAAAAAGCTGGAGCCCGGCAGCAGCACCAGGGCCAGCACGGCGCTCAGCTCGGCTACAATCAGCCAGCCCCGGGCTTTCACCCCCGAACTTCCCCACCTTCCGACTCCACCCACCGGGTCGGTGGAGTACTGATGCCTATTCTGCCCACGGGGTGGCCTTCTGCCGTTCTGCCTGTGTCCGGTCGTCGGCCTGATGTCCCTCAGCGACCTCAACGACGCTCGAACTTTGTCACATTTTTTCGGTTGTTCCGGCAAGGCGGGGCCGTTAGAATGAAAGAGGGCAGAATTTGCCACTTTGTTGCAGGGCGTCATACCGGGGGGGTAAACAGGGCGCATGATCCCGCCGCTCCAGCGGTTACAGCGGTACAAACGGTTGTTCCGGACCAGGCCACCGCAACAGTGCCACCCGTGGCAGACCACCAAACGCGTTTACCTCTGGATTACCCTCTTGACCCTGGGGCCCATGTTGATCATGGCCATCATCATGCCAGTGGCGATCTTGAGGGAGGAACGGGCTGACCGGGAAAAAGAGATTTACATGGTTGCAGCCGCCCTGGCCCGGCGGCTGCCCGCCTCTTTCGGAGAAATCCTGACGCGGCGCGGCATGGCAGACCGGCCCGTGGAAGACCAGGTCCGGGCGCTGAACGCGGTGCTGCAGCCGATCGTGGAAGACACATCCCTCTCCCACCCGGGAGTCGGCCTCGGATACTACTCCATCGACCTCGACCGCGTCCTGGCCGTGGCTCCCGATTTCTCCCCGTCCCTGCTGATCCAGGTTCCGCATACCTACCCCTATTTCAAGTCGTACGAAACGGGACGCGCGGAATTGACCTCCGATTCCATCGGCTGGCGGGGGAAGCCCGTCTTCAACCTGACCTACCCTATTTTCGAGGGCTCCAGGATCAGCGGCCATGCCTGGGCTTCGGTCAGAATGCAGGAGATTTACGAACACCCCTTCGTCCAGTTCGGCTCGCTGCTGCTGCTGGGCATCGCCCTGGCCGCGCTGGGCGTCTGCCTCGCCTGGCTGGTCCTGACCCATTTGCGGAAGGAGTTGGAGCGTTTCGCCAACGCCGCCGTCCAGGGGCGCCCGAGCACCCTTGGCGGCCAACTGCCCGAGTTGAAACCCCTGCTGGAAGTCCTCCAGCAGCGCGAGCAGGAGTGGCGGATGGTGACTGCGGGCCGGCTGGCAGCCAGTGTGGTGCACGAGATCCGGAACCCCTTTGCCAGCATTCGCGGCTTCAGCCAACTCCTCCTCTCGCGGGAAAACGATCCGCAGAAAAGGGTTCATCTGGAGACCATCATCCGGGAGGTCGACCGGGTGACCAACCTGATCACCGAATTCCTGCGCTTCGCCAAGCCCGCGCCGCCAGTGCTGCAGGCCATCCCGGTGGGGGAACTGCTGGCCGACCTGGAGACCCTGGTGGGCGGCCGTTGTCTCCAGTGCGGCGTTCAGTTCAGTACCACGGTGAGTGATCCGGACCTGAAGTGCCTGTGCGATCCAAACCAGATAAAGCAGGTCTTGCTGAACCTGGTTCAGAACGCCCTGCAGGCCATGGAAGGAGGCAAGAACGGGGTTATCTCCGTCAAAGCCCGGCCGGAAGGGCACTCTGTGGCTCTGGAGGTATCCGACAACGGTCCCGGCATTGCGCCGGAAGACCAGGACCGGGTGTTCGAACCCTTCTTCAGCACCAAGCCCTCCGGCACGGGCCTGGGTCTCAGCATCTGCAAGCAACTGCTGGAGCAACAAGAAGGCTCCCTGGCCCTGCGGAGCAAGCCGGGAGCAGGCAGCACCTTCATCGTTTTCCTTCCCTCGGGTGCCGGCGGCTGAGACGCGCCCGGCCGGGGCGACTCCGGCCGGAGACCGCCGACCCGCGGTTCAATCTGTCACACCTCATCCATTTTGCAAAGCCGCCTGGCATAGTCGTTAAACCCTTGGCGGCCTGATGCACAACCTTTCTGTGCTCAGGGGGGCAAAAAACAAAACCCTGCCATTTGTTCTGGGCGAAGGCCGTCGTCCACTCCTCCACCGGGAACACGTCTCTAAGTCTGACCGTATCTGGGGCTCCAGGTACCCTTACCGGGCACTGGCTGCCCTCTTTGAACGTTGGAGTCTTCGGAAGGTCGATCCACAACTCCCCTGGCTTTATGTCACACTTGGACAGACATTCTTCACGAATGGCTTCCTTCAATATCTCCAGCTTTTCCGGTTTTTCGTACAACTTGGTGAGGGAGCCCGCTTGAAAAGCCACCGGTTGTTGAGCTGTTCAATTCTCGTCCGCAGTGGTTCGTATTCAACGTCAAGACTGTGGATGTCAGCATCTGCTTTAACCTTATTCCCTGCCTCCTCACAATATCGAATACGCTTCGAAAAAGGCACTCCGCCGCCCTGACCTTATGATGGTGGTAAACAGTAGAATAGAGCATCATCTTACAGATGCAAGATTGCCGCCATCCGAAGGTGCAGGATGTCTTCCTCTCTAACCAGGTTACTATCAGTCTTCTGCAAGGCCCTCGCCAAGCGGTCGGCAATAACCGTGACACCTAGAGTGTGCTCAAATCGATTGTGGTTTCCAGAAGGGAAAACCAGGGGGACGACGTCCACCTGGTTTACTCTTCGCAGCCGCTGCAAGAGCGGCAAGTCTAGGACCGCAACCTCGTGAGGTTCGAACAGATTCGACCCGTGAATCGCATCATGAATCAACTTCCGACCCCGAATTCTGCTCTTGGGGACACGCGACAGAGACCACTCCACGTAGTCCGAAACCGCCTTTTTGAGTCGGTCCATTGGCTCCTCCACCGTTCAGAGAAGGCCGCCGCCGACCTCGGCCTCGAATCGTCCAGCCAGTTCCTTCAAACGCGCCTGCTGGTCAGCCGAAAACCGTGAAAATACCCTTCGTGCGAGTTCCTCTTTGGTTTCCTTCGTTAGGTTATAGATTTCGTAGGCCGGGTTTACGGTGCCCAGGATCGAACTGGACTCTAGCCGGAACAAGACCCTCTCCAGCAAATCGGAAAAGGGGTACAGGTTCCCCTGAAAAAACACAAAATCCGAAAGCAGGTCCGGAAACTCATTCCGCAACCTTTGAATTGCACCGTGAATTTTGAGCGAATCGGTGGGTAACTCCGGGAGGGTGACCTGGGAAAGCATCGCGCCCACGACGTCGTCTGGAGTTATGGTCTGTCTCAGCTCTTGAACCAACTGCTCGTATCTACTCACCTTAACTCTCCTTTCGCCACAAGCATTCCCAAAAATGAGGAGTCCTTCGCTTCAGGCCGTTGGGACTGGCTGGCCGTCGTGCTCCGTACATTACTATGACGACCAGTCCGAAGGAGTCTTGCCTCTCGCGGGCGCTTTGCAGCGTACCGAGCCTGGTAAGCTTATGAAAAGTTCGGCAAATACTCAAAAAATCCTGCACCCAGGTTCCTTGGGCCCGCCCGAGCCCTGGCCCCGGTGCACACAGGCGTTCGGGTCTTTCCCTTCGGGATACCCCCTCAACCCAGCTTTGCAGGCCTGGGGCCTGGCTGCGGAGCGAAGTGCAGGTCGGGCAGGAACAGCACGACAATCAGGGCCGTGGCGCCGGCGAAGAAAGCGACCAGATGGACCCCCCGCAGGGCGTCCGCCAGAGCCGCGCGAGCGGCCGCCAGGGTCAGGTTCATCACCGCGCCCATGACCGAGACCCAGACCAGGCCGCCCGAGGTCCGGGTGAATTGCAGCAAGGCCGTCGCCACCCCCCGCTGTTGCCATCCCACCGAGGCCTGGACGCCCAGGATGAAGGCGAGGGTGGCAAAGCCCATCCCGGCCCCAAGGACGAAGGTGATGGCCGCCAGGCCCACCCCGGGGATGCCGCCGGCGCGCCGGTCGAGCAACAGCAGCCCCAGGGCCGCCCGGCCCAGGCTGGTCGGCGGTCCCGGTAAACGCGGGCCAGGAGCAGACCGGTGACAAACATGAATATCTGCCTGGAGAACCGCAAAACCTCTACTCCGGCCTGCTCAAGTCGATGGCTGACGACCGAGGAGTCTTGTGCCAGAAAGTAACCCAGTACGTGCAACATCACTACACACAACGCCGCCATGGCGCGCAGGGCGTCGATTTCCTCAATCCTTTCACCGCCGTGCCGCATGCTCTCATCCCTTTCACGGATAAGAGCGAGCAGGTAGCCGCGGGACGGAAGGAGAATTCAACGGTGGCCAATCAAATCATGGCAGTTGTGCCGAAGGAGAACCGGCCTTGCGATCATACCGCTTCTTTCACCTGATCATGGCCCTGTTCGTCGCCGTCCTGCTGATCAGCGAGGTGGCCGCGGCCAAGATCGTCCGCCTGGGGGGGCTGTCCGTCACCGGCGGAACCATCATCTTCCCCATCAGCTACATCTTCGGCGACATCCTGACCGAGGTCTACGGCTACCGCCGCTCGCGGGTCGTCATCTGGACGGGCTTCGCCGCCGCGGCCCTGATGAGCCTCACCTTCTGGATCGTCGGCCTCCTGCCGCCCGACCCCTTCTGGGCCCAGCGAGGCGGGCAGGCCGCCTGGAACCTGATCCTGGGGATCACCCCGCGCATCGTCGCCGGCAGCCTGGTCGCCTTCTTCGCCGGCGAGTTCCTCAACTCGTACGTGTTGGCCAAGATGAAGCTCTGGACCG